>NZ_JBSFUY010000027.1:0-144794 GCF_053592055.1 Streptomyces sp. NPDC002817 | reverse complement strand
TTCGAAGCCAACGCCTACCGCGACTACCTCGAACTGCACGGCCTGTCCGTCCAGTTGGCCGAGGCGCTCGCCGAGTACTGGCACGCGCGCGTGCGTTCGGAACTGGGCTTCGCCGGTGAGGACCCGGGCGACATCGAGGACATGTTCGCCCTGAAGTACCGGGGCGCCCGCTTCTCCCTCGGCTACGGCGCCTGCCCGAACCTCGAGGACCGCGCGAAGATCGCCGACCTGCTCCAGCCCGAACGCATCGGCGTCCAGCTGTCCGAGGAGTTCCAGCTGCACCCCGAGCAGTCCACGGACGCGATCGTGATCCACCACCCCGAGGCGAAGTACTTCAACGCACGCTGAGGCGCCCCTCCACCGTGACTCCGGTGTGCCCCTGGGCACACCGGTTAAACAAGGCATGTCGTCGTACCGCGACGTACACTGGTCGGTCCACCGCAGGCCGGCTCCCTTCGTGGGAGCCGGCCTGATCGTCCCTCAAGGAGGTGCGCCAGGATGACCAGCACGGTCCCCGCGCCAGTAACCCGTACGGCCGAAGGCTCAGCCCTGCAGGCGGTGCTCCTCGACATGGACGGCACCCTCGTCGACACCGAGGGGTTCTGGTGGGACGTCGAGGTCGAGATCTTCGCCGGCCTCGGCCACATCCTCGACGACTCATGGCGCCATGTGGTGGTCGGCGGCCCCATGACCCGCAGCGCGGGGTTCCTGATCGAGGCCACCGGTGCCGACATCACCCTCGCCGAGCTGTCGGTGCTGCTCAACCAGGGGTTCGAGGACCGCATCGGCCGCACCCTGCCGCTGATGCCGGGCGCCGCCCGGCTGCTGGCCGAGCTCGCCGAGTACGAGATCCCCACGGCCCTGGTCTCCGCCTCGCACCGGCGCATCATCGACCGGGTGCTCACCACGCTCGGCCCCCAGAACTTCGCGCTCACGGTGGCGGGGGACGAGGTGGCCCGGACCAAGCCGCACCCCGACCCGTATCTCTTCGCGGCCGCCGGTCTCGGAGCGGATCCGGCCAGATGCGCGGTCGTGGAGGACACCGCGACCGGTATCGCGGCGGCCGAGGCCGCGGGCTGCCATGTCGTGGCCGTGCCTTCGGTCGCCCCCATCGCCCCGGCCGCCCGGCGCACTGTCGTGACCTCGCTAGAGGAGGTGGACCTGGCATTTCTGCGCGGTCTGATGACGGAAATGCGCTGAGCGTTCACCCAGCGTGCGGCACCGTTAGAGGCCGCTTTTCCCGGGCCCGCACGCAAAGGAATTCGCGGCTCGATGGATGGCCGAATTCCGGTACGGGCACAAACCGTTGGTGATGTGACGTTCCCCACGCGACGGGGGATCGACACTCGATGGGCTGTGTGCATCGACGCCCGGTTCGGGCGGCTTGCGCGTGCCCTTGTGTCCCGATTGATGGGACCCTGCACGAATCCTTCCCCTGTCGGGTTTTCAATGCGTCCACACCCGGTTTCGCTGCGTGATGGCAGCTCAACTCCGGTGGCCGCCAACCCTCGTGCAGGTGCGGACTAATCTCGTCGCGAGAACATCGACGAAACCCCCGTGATCCGCCGCACCACCCATGCATGCCGGGTACACGGACTCAACAGCTCTGGAGAAACTCGAGCATGAACCGCAAGACTTTGGTGCTGCCGGCCGTCATCGGTCTGCTCGCGCCGGTCCTCGCCGCGTGCGGTGGGTCCGACGGTGGCAGTGGCGGCGGGGACGGGATCGTCGTCGGCACCACGGACCGGTTCACTGCCTCGCAGGAGGCCCCCGCGCCCCTCGACCCGGCGTACGCCTACGACGTCGGCACCTGGAACATCCTGCGCCAGACCGTGCAGACCCTGATGATCCAGCCGCGCGGCGAGGGCGACCCCGTGCCCGAGGCCGCCGAGAACTGCCGCTTCACCGACACCGGCAACGAGCGCTACGCCTGCACCCTGCGCAAGGACCTGCAGTTCGCGAACGGTGACACCATCACGGCCGAGGACGTCAAGTACTCCATCGACCGCGCCCGTTCCCTCAAGGCCGACAGCGGTGTCTTCGCCCTGCTGTCCACCGTCGACACCGTCGAGACCAAGGGCGACCGCGAGGTGATCTTCCACCTCAAGACGGCCGACGCCACGTTCCCGTACAAGCTGTCGACCCCCGTCGCCGGCATCGTCAACCCCGACGACTACCAGCGCGGCAAGCTGCGCGACGGCTTCGACGTCGACGGCTCCGGCCCGTACACCATGTCGGCCGACGTCAAGAACGACGAACTCGTCGACGCCGTGTTCACCAAGAACCCCCATTACAAGGGGACGCTGAAGGTGAACAACGACAAGGTCGAGCTGCGCTCCTTCGAGGACGCCGACGCCATGGGCACCGCCCTGAACGACGGTGACATCGACGTCATGTCCCGCACCATGTCGCCCGAGCAGATCGAGAAGCTCTCCGCCTCCTCCGACGACGACGTCGACCTCGTCGAGATGCCCGGCCTGGAGATCCGCTACCTGGCCTTCAACACCAACGCCGAGACCGTCAAGACCAAGGCCGTGCGCCAGGCGATGGCCCAGATCGTCAACCGCAGCGAACTCGTCTCCAAGGTCTACGGCTCCGAGGCCGAGCCGCTGTACTCGCTGGTCCCGGCGAGCATCACCGGCCACTCCAACTCGTTCTTCAACAAGTACGGCGACCCGAGCAAGGCCAAGGCCCAGGCGCTGCTGACGAAGGCGAGCATCACCACCCCGGTCAAGCTGACCCTGCACTACACGACCGACCACTACGGCGCCGCCACCAAGAACGAGTTCGAGCAGCTGCAGAAGCAGCTCAACGACAGCGGCCTGTTCGACGTCAGCATCAAGGGAGCACCCTGGGCGACCTTCCGCCCCGCCGAGCAGAAGGGCGAGTACGACGTCTACGGCATGGGCTGGTTCCCCGACTTCCCGGACGCCGACAACTACCTCGCGCCGTTCCTCGACAAGGACAACTTCCTCGGCTCGCCGTACGCCAACAGCGAGATCCGCAACACCCTGATCCCGGAGTCCCGCCGCGAGGCCGACCGGCTGTCCGCCTCCAGCAGTCTGACGGACATCCAGGACATCGTCGCCGACGACGTCCCCGTGCTGCCGCTGTGGCAGGGCAAGCAGTACGTCGCCGCCCGCGACGACGTCACGGGCACCGCCTATGTCCTCAACTCCTCCTCGACCCTTCAGCTGTGGGAGCTCAGCCGCGGCGTGAGCGGCTGATCCGTCCCCTGCCCGGGCCGCGGACGACGGCCCCGGGATTCGCCAACCGACGACAAGGGCATCCGCAAGTGAACATGCGTAACCAGTGGCCGGTCCTGCCGATGATGGCGGGACTGGCCTCCGGCCTGTTGACCGGCTGCGGTACGGAGAACGGGGGCTCGGGGAGCGACGGCTCCAACGTGGTGATGGGGATGTCGGACGACGTCCTGGCCACCGACCCCGCGTCCGGCTACGACCCCGGATCCTGGCTGTTGTTCAACAACGTCTTCCAGTCGCTGCTGAGCTTCCCCAAGGGCGGCACGGAGCCCGAGCCCGAGGCCGCGGAGAGCTGCGAGTTCAGCGACACCGAGACCAAGGTCTACACGTGCACGCTCAAGGACGGCCTGCAGTTCAGCAACGGTGACTCGCTCACCTCGGAGGACGTCAAGTTCTCCTTCGACCGCCTGCTGAAGATCAACGACGATGCCGGTCCCGCCATCATGTTCCCCATGCTCGAAAAGGTCGAGACGCCGGACGAGGAGACGGTCGTCTTCAAGCTGAACACGCCCGACGCCACCTTCCCGAGCAAGATCGCCTCCGGCGCCGGCTCCATCGTCGACCACCAGCAGTACGACGCAGACGGGCTGCGCAAGGACGGCGAGGCGGTCGGCTCCGGCCCCTACAAGCTGGACTCGTTCGGCGACGACGAAGCCGTTTTCTCCGTCAACGAGAACTACAAGGGCACCGCCGACGTACAGAACTCCGGCGTCACCCTGAAGTTCTTCCACGGCGACCAGGACGAGCTCAAGCAGTCCCTGATCGACAACAAGATCGACATCGCCTACCGAGGCCTCAGCGCCGGCGACATCGCCGACATCGAGGCCGCCGGTACCGACGCGGGCGTCGAGATCGTCGACGGCACCAGCGCCGAGGTCCAGCACCTGGTCTTCAACATGAACGACCCGGTCGCCGGACAGCTCGGAGTGCGCAAGGCCATCGCCTACCTGCTCGACCGCGACGCCCTCATGACCGAGGTCTACCAGGGCACCGCCACCTCGCTGTACTCGATCATCCCGGCCGGTATCGCGGGCCACAACACGGCCTTCTTCGACACCTACGGCGCCAACCCGTCCAAGACCAAGGCCGCCGCGGCCCTGGACGCCGACGGCATCACCGGCAAGGTCAAGCTGACCCTCTGGTCGACCCCCACCCGCTACGGCCCGGCCACCGACCAGGAGCTCAAGGCGATCGCCGGACAGCTCAACAAGAGCGGCCTGTTCGACGCCGACGTCAAGTCCGTCGACTTCGAGCAGTACGAGAAGGACATCGCCGACGGCAAGTACGGCGTCTACGTGAAGGGCTGGGTGCCCGACTACCCGGACCCCGACAACTTCACGGCCCCCTTCTTCGGCAAGGGCAACGTGCTGGACAACAACTACGACAACAACACGATCACCGGCACCCTCATCCCGCGCACGGCCGCCCAGAGCGACCGCGCCGCGACCGACAACGACTACGGCCGCCTCCAGGACCTGGTCGCCGAAGAGCTCCCGGTCATCCCGCTCTGGCAGGCCAAGCAGTACGCGGTCGTCCGCGATGACGTCTACGGCCTGGAGTACTGCCTGGACGCCTCGACGGTCTTCCGCTTCTGGGAGATCAGCAAGGGCTGAGGCCGGACATCCGGACACGACGAAGGGCGCCTCTTCTCACGAAGGGGCGCCCTCGGCCGTCGTACGACGTGCTCCTACTGCGCGCCGGGGCGCACCAGACCGCTCTCGTACGCGTACACCGCCGCCTGCACCCGGTCGCGCAGCCCCAGCTTGGTGAGGACGTGACCCACATGCGTCTTCACGGTGGTCTCGCTCACGAACAGGTCCGCGGCGATCTCGGCGTTGGACAGCCCGCGCGCCACCAGCTTCAGCACCTCGACCTCACGGTCGGTGAGCGTGTGCAAGGTGTCCGGGACGGGGTCGTCGCCCGAGGGCAGATGAGTGGCGTACTTGTCGAGCAACCGGCGCGTGATGCTCGGCGCGAGCATCGCCTCACCGGCGGCGACCACACGGATCGCCTGCACGAGCTCGTTGGCCGGGGCGTCCTTGAGCAGGAAGCCGCTGGCCCCCGCCCGCAACGCCTCCACCACGTACTCGTCGAGATCGAAAGTGGTCAGTACCAACACCTTCGCCGGGCCGTCCCGCCCGGGGCCGGTGATCTGCCGGGTTGCCTCCACACCGTCCATCCGCGGCATGCGGATGTCCATCAGGACCACGTCGGGCTGCAAGGCCCGCACCTGGTCGAGCGCCTGGAGCCCGTCGCCGGCCTCGCCGACCACAGCGATGTCCTGCTCGGCTTCCAGGATCATCCGGAAGCCGGTGCGCAGCAGCGGCTGGTCGTCGACCAGTAGGACGCGGATGGCCACGTGAGTCTCCTTCGCTAGTCCGGCCCCATTCTGCCCTGCTGGTCGTCGCCGGACTCGGCCGCCCTCACCGCCAGGGGATACGGCGGTGGAGTGCCGCCGAACTCCGGGCAGTGGGCCTGGTGGTCGCACCAGCCGCACAGCTTGGTCGGGCGAGGGCGCCAGTCGCCCGTCTCCGTCGCCAGCCGGATCGCCTCCCACAGCGCGAGCAGCTTGCGCTCGACACGCTCCAGGTCGGCGAGGACCGGGTCGTACGTCAGGACGTCACCGCTGCCGAGGTAGACGAGCTGGAGACGGCGCGGGATCACGTTCTTCAGCCGCCAGACCACCAGGGCGTAGAACTTCATCTGGAACAGGGCGCCCTCGGCGTACTCCGGCCTGGGCGCCTTGCCGGTCTTGTAGTCGACGATGCGGACATCCCCCGTCGGCGCCACATCCACCCGGTCGATGATCCCGCGCAGCTTCAGCCCCGAGTCCAGCACGGCCTCCACGAACAGCTCGCGCTCGGCGGGCTCCAGCCGGGTCGGGTCCTCCAGGCCGAACCACCGCTCGACGAGTTGCTCGGCCTCACCCAGCCACCGCGCCAGCCGCTCGCCCTCCGGATCGTCCGCGAACAGCTCCACGACCTCCGGCCGGGTCTCCCGCAGCCGGTCCCACTGACCCGGGATGAGCGACTTGGCCCGCGGCGGCGTCCGCTCCGCCGCCGGGGCGTCGAAGAGCCGCTCGAGGACCGCGTGCACCAAAGTGCCCCGCGTCGCCGCCTCGCTGGGCTTCTCCGGCAGCCGGTCGATCACCCGGAACCGGTACAGCAGCGGGCACTGCATGAAGTCACTGGCACGCGAGGGCGACAGGGACGCGGGCGCTATGGCGACACGTGCCTCGGCGACGGCCGCCGTCTCCTGCGTCGTCGCCTGCTCGTCCGGTACCGGCGGATCCACTTCCGCGATCCCGCCGCCGGGGGTCTCGGCCGCACCCTCTGTGCTCGTCTCCATGACCCCAGACCTTACGGCCCGCCACTGACAGTGACCCAGTCGCGGCCGAGCCCCCTGCGACAACAGAGAAAACAGAGGGGGTGCCGGGGCGGAACGCGTGACGACCGCCGCATACCATCGTCCCGAGACCCTTCCGCCGGCAGGCGCGGAAGACGCTTCGAACGAGGGGACACCGTGGACGAGAGCGGCGGGAGCGGGCAGCCGCGGTCCGGCAACGACGAGCCGGCCCAGCACCACGCAGGCCCTGCGGCCCCGACTGCCGACCCCGAACACCCCGACGTGGACGCCCCTGCGCAGGGCGCCGACGCCGCTGCCGCCGTCCGCTCCGAGGAAGACTCCGCGGACGCGTCGAAGCACGACAGCGAGACCGCGGAGAAGACTGCCGCGACGACTCCTGCCTCAGGCGAGGACACCAAGCAAGACACGGAGGAGCGGCCCCCCGCCGACGCCACCCCGTCTCAGCACACCCCGGAGCACCCCGCCGCCGACGGATCCGGCACGGAACCAGCACCCGAGGACCGCCCCGCCCCTCCCACGGACGCCCCGCACACCCACCCCGACCGCACCCTCGCCCACTCCGGCACGGCCAAGAGCCGCCCGCCCCGCCGCCAGAAAGACCCCGGCGGCGGGCTCCTCATGGGACGCCCCTTCGGCGTGCCCGTGTACGTCGCGCCCAGCTGGTTCCTCGTCGCGGCCCTCATCACCTGGGTGTTCGGCGGCCAGCTGGACCGCGTCCTGCCCGAACTCGGGGCCGCCCGCTACCTCGTGTCGCTCTTCTTCGCGGTCGCCTTCTACGCCTCCGTGCTCGTGCACGAACTCGCCCACACCGTCGCCGCCCTGCGCTTCAAGCTGCCCGTACGCCGCATCCAGCTCCAGTTCTTCGGCGGTGTCTCCGAGATCGAGAAGGAAGCCGAGACCCCGGGCCGGGAGTTCGTACTGGCCTTCGTCGGCCCACTCCTCTCCCTCGTCCTCGCCGGCCTCTTCTACCTCGCCATGCAGCCCGTGGAACCCGGCACCGTCCCCGGCGTCCTGCTGGCCGGCCTGATGATCTCCAACCTCATCGTGGCCGCCTTCAACCTCCTGCCCGGCCTGCCCCTCGACGGCGGCCGCATGCTCCGCGCGGTCGTCTGGAAGATCACCGGCAAACCCATGAGCGGCACCATCGCCGCCGCCTGGGTCGGCCGCGCCCTCGCCGTCTCCGTCCTCATCGGCCTCCCCCTGCTCACCCAGTCCGGGGCACTCGGCTCCAACGCCGAGGACAACGTCGGCATGGACACCGTGATGGACGCCCTGCTCGCCGCCATCCTCGCCGCGATCATCTGGACCGGCGCCGGCAACAGCCTCCGCATGGCCCGCCTGCGCGAACACCTCCCCGACCTACGCGCCCGCAGCCTCACCCGCCGCGCCGTCCCGGTCGAGACCGACACCCCGCTGTCGGAGGCCCTGCGCCGCGCCAACGAAGCCGGCGCCCGCGCCCTGGTCGTCGTCGACGCCGACGGCGAACCCCTCTCCCTCGTCCGCGAGGCCGCCATCGTCGGCGTCCCCGAACACCGCCGCCCCTGGGTCGCCGTCAGCGGCCTCGCGCAGGACCTCACCGACGGCATGCGCGTCTCCGTCGAACTCGCCGGCGAGGACCTCCTGGACACCCTGCGCGCCACCCCCGCCACCGAGTACCTGGTGGTGGAGGAGACCGGAGAGATCTACGGCGTCCTGTCCGCCGCCGACGTCGAGCGCGCCTTCGTCAAGGCCATGGCCCGCCCCAACTGAACCCCACGTGGTCGGCGCCCTCCACAAACCCCGGTAGTCTGTTCACATGTCCGAACCGACCGGTGCCGCCCGCAGGCGCGGGCCCTTCAAGGTCGGGGACCAGGTTCAGCTGACCGACCCCAAGGGCCGCCACTACACGTTCACGCTCGAGGCCGGGAAGAACTTCCACACCCACAAGGGTTCCTTCCCGCACGACGAACTGATCGGCGCTCCCGAGGGCAGCGTTGTCCGCACCACCGGGAACGTCGCCTACCTCGCGCTGCGCCCCCTGCTCCCCGACTATGTCCTGTCCATGCCCCGCGGCGCCGCCGTGGTCTACCCCAAGGACGCGGGGCAGATCCTCGCCTTCGCCGACATCTTCCCCGGCGCACGCGTCGTCGAAGCCGGCGTCGGCTCCGGCTCGCTCAGCAGCTTCCTGCTGCGCGCCATCGGCGACCAGGGCATGCTGCACAGCTACGAGCGCCGCGAGGACTTCGCGGAGATCGCCCAGCAGAACGTGGAGCGCTACTTCGGCGGCCCGCACCCCGCCTGGCAGCTCACCGTCGGAGACCTCCAGGACAACCTGTCCGACACCGACGTCGACCGCGTCATCCTCGACATGCTCGCCCCCTGGGAATGCCTGGAGGCCGTCTCCAAGGCGCTGGTCCCCGGCGGCATCCTCTGCTGCTACGTCGCGACCACCACCCAGCTCGCCCGGACCGTCGAATCCATCCGCGAGATCGGCAGCTTCAACGAGCCGACCTCCTGGGAGACGATGATCCGCAACTGGCATGTCGAAGGCCTGGCAGTCCGCCCGGACCACCGGATGATCGGCCACACCGGGTTCCTGCTCACCGCCCGCCGCCTCGCGGACGGCGTCGAGCCGCCCATGCGCCGCCGCCGCCCCGCCAAGGGCGCCTACGGCGAGGACTACACCGGTCCGAACGCCGACGGAGGCTCCGGCCGCTGAGGTGGCCCCGTGCCGCGTACAACGCAACCGCGCTGTGGCCGAGTTCCCGACAGTCGTCGAGGAACTCGGCCACAGCGCCTTTTCCTTGACACCGCACCAGAAAACGCAAGGCCGCGAGCCGACAAGCACCGACCCCGCCGTTCCGCCGCGCTGTGACGTGTGGCACCATGCTGGCCACCCCCACCGGCACCAGCCCTCTCGGGAGTCACCCTCAGTGCAGCAATCCGCGGTCCCGGAACTCGCTCACACCCACACCCGCCCCATCCACTGGGTCGCCACCGCCACAGCAGTCGCCGGCGTCATAGCGCTCTCCTCGGTACTCCAGCCGAATCCGGCCACCGCCGCCCAGGCCGCCGGCCCCCAGTCACACAGCGCCCCCACCGCCGTCACCGCCCCCGACCCCACCGAAGTCGACTTCCCGATCGAATGCGGCCCGGTCAAGGCACTGGTGGTGAAGAAGGCCTCCGGCGACCTCGACGGCGACGGCAGGCCCGAGACCGTGGCGGTCGTCCACTGCGACGCCCCCATGGGCACCCCACCCGACGGCGTCTACGTGCTCACCCAGGCCACCGACGCCAAGACCCCCCGCGTCGTGGCGACCCTCGTGGACCCCAAGGACCGCGTCACCGTCAAGACCCTCACGGTCTCCGACGCAACGGTCGCCGCCGACATGGTCGGCTACTCCTCGGACTCCGTACCCAGTTGCTGCCCCGACGTGAACACGAGCGCCAAGTGGCAGTGGAAGGACGGCGCGTTCGTCCGCTCCACACCCGCAGGCGCCCACAGCGTCTAAGTACGCGCGCAGGGCACCCGACGACTCAATCCGCCTCGGGCCCGTAGACCTCGACCAGATCCGACACCCGGCGCACATGGATGCACTCGCCGGGACACTCCTTGGCCGAGTCAACCACGTCCGTCAGCAACGTCAGCGGTACCGGCGTCGTCGCGCCCTTGTCCTGCAGCAGCTCGTCGCCCGTGCCCTTCACATAGGCCAGGCCGTCGATGTCCAGCTCGAACACCTCGGGCGCGTACTGCGCACAGATGCCGTCGCCGGTACAGAGATCCTGATCGATCCAGACCTCGAGAGCCTCACCGTCGGCCACGGCTTCCTGCTGCACGCTCATGTCTCCTGCCCCGTCGGGTGCTGAACACCCACGACCCTACCCCCGGCCACCCCCGCCCGACGGTCCCTCGGAGGGCGCCCCGGACAGTGACACGTCCCGCCCGTCCGTACACGCTCCGTCAACGAACTCAAGACGCGATCGAGTCGAACCGGAGCCCCGGTGGAGTGGGCCGCGGGCGTCCGAGCCGCTGCTCCGCGGGCCCCCGACCGGCGACGCTGTGGGCAACTCGGGCCCACCGTGGAAGATTTCGAGCACTCCGACCTTGGAACAGTCCGCTTCTGAAGCACGTTCACTGGGTATCCACACGGCGTAGAGGGATGGCGCAGGGTGACCGACGACACACCTTGACACTCATTGTGATCTAGGGGTTTCAATCGACACCCACCCAGGTAGGGTCTGGAAGCGTCCAGCTCCCCTTGGAGGAGGTGAGGACCGTGGCAGCCCACGACGACGACATGAACCGCGGCATCCGCCCGGGACGAGGGTCCGACGACCCGGCCGGGCAGATTGCCTACCTTGAGCAGGAGATCGCCGTCCTGCGACGCAAGCTCGCCGACTCTCCGCGGCACACGAGAATTCTCGAAGAGCGGATCGTCGAACTGCAGACCAATCTGGCCGGCGTGTCCGCCCAGAACGAGCGACTTGCCAACACGCTCCGCGAGGCCCGCGACCAGATCGTGGCCCTCAAGGAGGAAGTCGACCGGCTCGCACAGCCCCCGGCCGGCTTCGGTGTCTTCCTGCAGGCCAACGAGGACGGCACCGCAGACATCTTCACCGGAGGACGCAAACTCCGGGTGAACGTCAGCCCCAGCGTCGAGCTCGAAGAACTCCGGCGCGGCCAGGAACTGATGCTCAACGAAGCACTCAACGTGGTCGAGGCCATGGAGTTCGAGAGCGTCGGCGACATCGTCACCCTCAAGGAGATCCTCGAGGACGGCGAACGCGCACTGGTGCAGGGGCACACCGACGAGGAAAGGGTGGTGCGGCTCGCCGAGCCGCTGCTGGACGTAGTCATCCGTCCCGGCGACGCCCTGCTCCTCGAACCCCGTTCCGGATATGTCTACGAAGTCGTACCGAAGAGCGAGGTCGAGGAACTCGTCCTCGAAGAGGTCCCGGACATCGGCTACGAGCAGATCGGCGGTCTGGGCGGCCAGATCGAGGCGATCCGCGACGCGGTCGAGCTCCCGTACCTCTACCCCGACCTGTTCAAGGAGCACGAACTGCGGCCGCCCAAGGGCGTCCTGCTGTACGGGCCCCCCGGATGCGGCAAGACACTCATCGCCAAGGCCGTCGCCAACTCGCTCGCCAAGAAGGTCGCCGAGGTGACCGGACAGGCCACCGGCAAGAGCTTCTTCCTCAACATCAAGGGCCCCGAACTCCTCAACAAGTACGTCGGCGAGACCGAGCGGCAGATCCGCCTCGTCTTCCAGCGTGCACGTGAGAAGGCCTCCGAGGGCACACCCGTCATCGTCTTCTTCGACGAGATGGAATCCCTCTTCCGCACCCGCGGCTCCGGTGTCAGCTCGGACGTGGAGAACACCATCGTCCCGCAGCTGCTCGCCGAGATCGACGGCGTGGAAGGCCTGCAGAACGTGGTCGTGATCGGCGCCTCCAACCGCGAGGACATGATCGACCCCGCCATCCTGCGCCCCGGCCGCCTGGACGTGAAGATCAAGATCGAGCGTCCCGACGCCGAGGCCGCCAAGGACATCTTCGGCAAGTACCTGACCGAGCGCCTCCCGCTGCACTCCGACGACGTCGGTGAGCACGGCGGCAGCAAGACCACCACGGTCCAGAGCATGATCCAGACCGCCGTGGAACACATGTACGCCGAGTCCGAGGAGAACCGCTTCCTGGAAGTCACCTACGCCAACGGCGACAAGGAAGTCCTCTACTTCAAGGACTTCAACTCCGGCGCCATGATCGAGAACATCGTGGGCCGCGCCAAGAAGATGGCGATCAAGGACTTCCTCGACCACAACGCCAAGGGCCTTCGCGTCTCCCACCTCCTCCAGGCCTGCGTGGACGAGTTCAAGGAGAACGAGGACCTGCCGAACACCACCAACCCGGACGACTGGGCCCGGATCTCCGGAAAGAAGGGCGAACGGATCGTCTACATCCGTACCCTCATCACCGGGAAGCAGGGTGCCGACACCGGACGCTCCATCGACACGGTGGCCAACACCGGGCAGTACCTGTAAAAGCGGGGCGGCTGCGGGTGCCCTCACCGGGTACCCGCAGCCGACTGTTTTTCAGGCAACTAACCGGAACAAGAGGCGTGCAAGGCAATGACGCAAATGATCTCCCCACCAGCGCAAAGCCGTTCTAGGCTCTTCGGTACCGCCGAGTCGCGCAGTGCGGGGACGGGCACCGCACACGCACCGGAGCGCCAGCGGTACTTGAGCGCCGCCCCCGACCGAGGGCGCCGCCGGGCAAGGAGGGCCGCATGACTGTACGGCGAGTAATGGGCATCGAGACGGAGTACGGGATCTCCGTCCCCGGCCACCCCAACGCCAATGCCATGCTCACCTCGTCCCAGATCGTCAACGCCTACGCGGCGGCGATGCACCGGGCCCGGCGGGCCCGCTGGGACTTCGAGGAGGAGAACCCGCTGCGGGACGCGCGGGGCTTCGACCTCGCCCGCGAATCCGCCGACTCCAGCCAGCTCACCGACGAGGACATCGGCCTCGCCAACGTCATCCTCACCAACGGCGCACGCCTGTACGTCGACCACGCACACCCCGAGTACAGCGCCCCCGAGGTCACCAACCCACGCGACGCCGTCCTCTGGGACAAAGCCGGCGAGCGCATCATGGCGGAAGCCGCCGAACGCGCGGCACAGCTCCCCGGTGCCCAGCCGATCCACCTCTACAAGAACAACACCGACAACAAGGGTGCCTCCTACGGCACGCACGAGAACTACCTGATGAAGCGGGAGACCCCCTTCTCGGACATCGTGCGCCACCTCACGCCCTTCTTCGTCTCCCGCCAGGTCTTCGCCGGAGCGGGCCGCGTCGGCATCGGCCAGGACGGCCACGAACACGGCTTCCAGATCAGCCAGCGCGCCGACTACTTCGAGGTCGAGGTCGGCCTCGAGACCACCCTCAAGCGCCCCATCATCAACACCCGCGACGAGCCGCACGCGGACGCCGAGAAGTACCGCCGCCTCCACGTGATCATCGGCGACGCGAACCTCTCGGAGATCTCCACCTACCTCAAGCTCGGCACCACGGCCCTGGTGCTGTCCATGATCGAGGACGGCTTCATCGCCGTCGACCTGGCGGTGGACCAGCCCGTACGTACCCTCCACCAGGTCTCCCACGACCCGACGCTCCAGCGCCTGGTCACCCTTCGCAGCGGCCGCACACTTACCGCGGTCCAGCTGCAGATGGAGTACTTCGAGCTGTCGCGCAAGTACGTGGAGGAGCGCTTCGGCGCGGACGCGGACGAGCAGACCAAGGACGTCCTGGCCCGCTGGGAGGACACTCTCAACCGGCTCGAGAACGACCCCATGAGCCTCGCCGGCGAGCTGGACTGGGTCGCCAAGCGCGAGCTCATGGAGGGCTACCGGCGCCGCGACGACCTCGACTGGGACGCCGCCAAGCTCCACCTCCTCGACCTCCAGTACGCAGACGTACGGGCCGAGAAGGGCCTCTACAACCGTCTCGCCGCGCGCGGCAGGATCAAGCGTCTCCTGGACGAGTCCGACGTCGAGCGGGCCCGTACGAAGCCGCCGGAGGACACGCGCGCGTACTTCCGGGGTCGTTGCCTCGAGCAGTACGCGGACGACGTCGCCGCGGCCTCCTGGGACTCGGTGATCTTCGATCTGCCGGGGCGGGACTCTCTGCAGCGCGTTCCAACCCTGGAACCGCTTCGCGGAACGCGTAATCACGTCAAGGAGCTCCTGGACCGCTGTCGCACGGCGGAAGACCTGGTCAGGGTCCTCTCGGGCGGCTGAGCGGGTACCCGGAACGAGACCTCCGGACAGGGTGGAAATCCCGACGTCCGGGAATCATCGAGGTGGCCCCCGTACGTTGAGGAAACTGCGGGGCCGATGTCAGACCGGGCTTGTAGGGTCTGATCATCACCGATCGGCGGATAGCCGACCTGGCGACCATGTCGGGCGAAACGAGCGGGGTGAGGGTTATGTCAACCAAGGACACCGGCGGCGGCCAGCAGAAGGCCACACGTTCCACCGAGGAAGTCGAGGAGGCGGCGCCGGAAGCGGCAGCCACCGAGGACCTCAAGGAGCGGCACGAGAAGCTGAGCGATGACGTGGACTCGGTTCTGGACGAAATCGACGACGTCCTAGAAGAGAATGCCGAGGACTTCGTGCGGTCATTCGTTCAGAAGGGTGGCCAGTAAGCCGCTTTTCCCTTCGATTCGAAGGTGGACGGGGTGGAGTGGTGGTCGTCGATTCGGAGATGAAGCGCTGTGTGCGGTGTGGTGAGCCCAAGCCGCGCGCAGCCTTCGCGCCCAAGCGCACAAACCTCGACGGCTTGCAGCACCGTTGTCGTGAGTGTGCTGCTGAGTCCGATCGGAAGCGGCAGCAGGTCATGGGGAGGACGGTCCCGGCTTCCGGGGCCGTCTCGGAGGGCTACAAGCACTGTCAGGGGTGCGGGTTGAGCAAGCCGCACTCGGATTGGCATCGAAAAGCCTCGGCCACGGACGGGTTTGCGTCGCGCTGCAAGGCGTGCCGGGCTGAGCGTGGGCGGCAAGATCACCTGAAACGTCGGTACGGCATGACCGAAGCCGAGTATGACGAGCTGGTCGCCTCTCAAAAGGGGCTCTGTGTCATCTGCCTAAAGGCTCCGGCCGTTCATGTGGATCACTGCCACAAGACGGGTAGGGTCCGTGGCGTACTGTGCTTCAACTGCAATTCCGGCCTCGGCCTGTTGAGGGACGACCCCGAAGCGATGAGCCGAGCTGCCGATTACCTGGAAGGAAACGCGTGGAAGCCAACACTCGTAGCACCGGGCGTCTACCAGCTGCCTTCCTGACGCCTGGGTCCGCCTCCTTCATGGACTTCCTGTCCGCGCATCAGCCGGAGATGCTGCCGGGTAACCGCCAACTGCCGCCGACTCAGGGCGTGATCGAGGCGCCGCACGGCACCACGATCGTCGGCGTGACCTTCCCGGGCGGGGTGGTGCTCGCCGGTGACCGGCGGGCCACGATGGGCAATGTCATCGCGCAGCGGGACATCGAGAAGGTGTTCCCGGCGGACGAGTACTCGGCCGTCGGCATCGCCGGTACCGCTGGTCTGGCCGTGGAGATGGTGAAGCTGTTCCAGCTGGAGCTGGAGCACTTCGAGAAGGTCGAGGGGGCGCAGCTCTCGCTGGAGGGCAAGGCGAACCGGCTGTCGACCATGATCCGTTCCAACCTCGGCATGGCCATGCAGGGCCTGGCCGTGGTGCCGCTGTTCGCCGGGTTCGACGTGGACCGTGGCAAGGGCCGTATCTTCTCCTACGACGTCACCGGTGGCCGTTCCGAGGAGCACAACTTCGCCGCCACCGGCTCGGGCTCGATCTTCGCCCGGGGTGCGATGAAGAAGTTCTTCCATGACGGTCTGTCCGAGGCCGAGGCCACCATGCTGGTGGTGCAGGCCTTGTATGACGCGGCTGACGACGACTCGGCGACCGGTGGTCCCGATGTCGCCCGCCGGATCTATCCGATCGTCACCGTGATCACCGAGGACGGCTTCCGCCGGCTCACGGACGATGAGTCCTCCGAGATCGCCCGCTCGATCCTGGAGCGGCGTCTGGAGCAGCCTGACGGTCCGCGGGCCGCGCTGCTGTAGCGGCGGATCCGGTGCTTGCAAGGTGATCGCAGTGACTTCGACAGAAAGGGACGGATAACCGGTGTCGACGCCGTTCTATGTCTCCCCCCAGCAGGCGATGGCCGACCGGGCGGAATACGCCCGCAAGGGCATCGCCCGCGGTCGCAGCCTGGTCGTGCTGCAGTATGCCGACGGCATTGTCTTCGTCGGTGAGAATCCGTCCCGTGCGCTGCACAAGTTCAGCGAGATCTATGACCGGATCGGCTTCGCGGCCGCCGGTAAGTACAACGAGTACGAGAATCTGCGGATCGGTGGTGTGCGCTACGCGGATCTGCGTGGGTACACCTATGACCGTGATGACGTGACCGCCCGTGGTCTGGCCAATGTCTATGCCCAGACGCTGGGCACGATCTTCTCCAGTGCGGCCGAGAAGCCGTACGAGGTGGAGCTGGTCGTCGCCGAGGTGGGTGAGACGCCCGAGGGTGATCAGATCTATCGGCTGCCGCATGACGGTTCGATCGTGGACGAGCACGGCTCGGTCGCGGTGGGTGGCAATGCCGAGCAGATCAGTGGCTATCTCGATCAGCGTCATCAGGACGGCATGAGCCTCGCCGAGGCCCTGAAGCTGGCCGTCCAGGCCTTGTCCCGGGACACCAACGGCACGGAGCGGGAGATCCCCGCCGAGCGTCTGGAGGTCGCGGTGCTGGACCGTACGCGTCCGCAGCAGCGTAAGTTCAAGCGCATCGTGGGCCGTCAGCTCGACCGGCTTCTCGAGGCGGGTGGCGCGGCCACCGAGGCGGAGAGCTCCGAGGAGGAGTAGTCCCGCGTCTCACCTCGCCCTTGTGTGTGCCCCGGCCGTCGACTCGGCCGGGGCACAGGGCGTTCAGGGGGTGGCGGGGGGTGCCGTGGAGCCTCGTACGACCAACTCGACGGGGATGTCCCCTGCGTCGGGCGTATGGCCCTCCAGGACCGCCAGCAGGGCGCGCATGCCGTGCTCGCCGAACAGTTCGGCGTCGAGTCGTACGGTGGTCAGTTCCGGGTCGAGGGCGGCGGCGAGGGCGATGTCGTCCACACCCGTGACGGAGACGTCGTCGGGGATGCGCAGGCCTCGTCGGCGCAGGGCTTTGTAGGCGCCGGCCGCCAGTTTGTCGTCGTCGCAGACCACGGCGGTGGGGTGGGGGCCGGGTGTGTGGAGTGCTGTCTCCGTGGCTGTCAGGGCGCCTTCGATGGACATGGGGGTGTGTGCTGTGTGCAGTGAGGTGCCCGGCACTGTCGCGAGGCGTGCGGCGAGCTCGCGGGCGCGTACCTCGAAGGTCCAGGAGGGGATGTCGGCGGCCAGGTGCAGGAAGCGTCGGTGGCCCAGGTTCAGCAGGTGGTCGGCGACCTGGCGGGTGCCGTCGGCGATGTCGAGGTTCACGGTGGCCGCGCCCAGGCTGCCGTGGGGGTCGCTGTCGAGCATCACGAGGGGCAGTTGGTCGCCGCGGATGGCGGTGAGGGCGTCGGCGGCCATGGAGGAGGCGAGGACGCCGTCCAGGGCGGCCTGGGCGGAGGCGAAGGGGTCTCTGGCGGGGCCGACGCCTTCGGGGGAGGGGTACAGGACGACGCCGAAGCCGTGTGCGGCGGCGATGCGTGCGGCCCCGGTGTAGACGCCGGCGAAGAATTCCGTGGTCAGGGCGGGGACGACGAGCAGGACTGTGCGGGTGCGGCCGAGGCGGAGGTTGCGGGCGGCGAGGTTGGGCCGGTAGCCGAGTTCGCGGGCGGCTCGGCGTACGCGTTCCGCCGTGGCTTCGGAGACGCGGCCTCGCCACTTGTCGCCGAGCACCAGGGAGACGGCGGCCTGGGAGACGCCGACGGCTTGGGCGACGTCGCGGCTGGTGGGGCGTGCGCTGCCTCGTGCCACCGGCTGCCTGCTCTTTCATCTGGACTCGTCAACAGCGCACATGGTACGTATGACGGAGGACGTTATACGTAAAACCTCATGCGTCACCGGCGCACGTCACGGCACGGGAAGGGCGGGACATGGCCGCGGGATACCTGGAGATCCTCAGAGCGAGGCACGCCACGCGGTTGCTGGTCGGCACCCTCGTGGGCCGGCTGCCGAACGCGACCGCCGCCATCGCGATCGTGCTGTTCGTGCGCGCGGAGGGCGGCTCGTACAGCCTCGCCGGAGCGCTCGCGGCGGTCTACGGTGTCGCCAACGCCGTCGGTCAGCCCGTGCTGGGCCGGCTGGTGGATCTGCACGGCCAGCCCCGCGTCCAGCTGCCCGCGGCGATCGCCTCCGCCCTCGCGATGGCCGCCTTCGCCTTCACCGGCCCCGACACGCTCGCGGCCGCCTATGTCGCCGTGGCTGTCGCCGGGCTCTTCACCCCGCCGTTGGAGGGCGGACTGCGGGCGCTGTGGCCGAGCGTTCTGCGCAAGGAGGGCCAGGTGCACACGGCGTACGCGATGGACGCCGTGGCGCAGGAAGTCATGTTCACCCTCGGGCCGTTGCTGGTGACGGTGTGCACGTCGCTGTGGTCGGCCCGGGCCGCCCTGCTGGTACTGAACGTCATCGGGGTGCTGGGCGCGCTCTCCGTGGTCGTCTCGCGGCCGTCGCGCGCGTGGCGCTCGGCACCGCGCGAGGCGCACTGGCTCGGCGCGTTGCGCTCGCCCGGACTGCTGGCGCTGCTGGGTGCGTTCCTGTTCGTCGGCATCGCGCTGGGGTCCATCACGGTCGCCTCGGTGCCGTACGCCGACGACCACGGCGGCGACGTGGTGTACGGCTGGCTGATGGCGGCGATCGGTCTGGGCGCCCTCATCGGCGGCACCGTGTACGGCGCGCGGCAGTGGACCGGCGAGCCGGCGCGTCGACTGCGGGTGCTGGTGGCCCTGCTGGCGGTGTGTTACCTGCCGCTGCTGCTGATGCCCGGCGCGGTCGCCATGGTGCTGCTCACCGTGGTCGCCGGGGTGTTCCTCGCGCCCGCCATCGCCTGCGCCTTCGTGCTGGTCGACCAGCACGCGCCGCGGGGCACGGTCACCGAGGCTTTCTCCTGGCTTGTGACGACGTTCACCGTGGGTGCCTCGGTCGGAACGGGCGTCGCGGGGCCGGTCGTAGAGGCCGGAGGGGCCGTGTGGGGGTTCGCCGTACCGGGTGTCGCGGGGGGTGTCTCCCTGCTTGTTCTGCTGGCCACCGGACGGGTCCTCGCAGCTCCCGGTGGGCGGGGGGTGGTTGCGGCTTCATCGGAAAATGATCCAAACCGTGCCGTCGAACCCCGTTTCAGCACAGGGGATCGGGCGTAATGTTCAGTCATGGACCGCCGCATTTTCGGGCTGGAGAACGAGTACGGCGTCACGTGTACGTTCAGGGGACAGCGACGCCTGTCTCCCGACGAGGTGGCGCGGTACCTCTTCCGCCGTGTCGTGTCATGGGGCCGCAGCAGCAATGTCTTTCTGCGAAACGGCGCCCGCCTCTATCTCGATGTCGGGTCACATCCGGAATACGCGACTCCCGAATGTGACAACGTGACGGAACTGGTCACGCACGACAAAGCAGGCGAGCGCATTCTCGAAGGACTCCTGGTGGACGCCGAACGACGCCTGCACGAGGAAGGAATCGCGGGCGACGTCTACCTCTTCAAGAACAACACCGACTCGGCGGGCAACTCCTACGGGTGCCACGAGAACTATCTCGTCGCCCGCCACGGGGAGTTCTCCCGGCTCGCGGACATCCTCATTCCCTTCCTTGTCACCCGCCAGCTGCTCTGTGGCGCGGGCAAGGTTCTGCAGACCCCGCGTGGTGCCGTGTACTGCGTCAGCCAGCGGGCCGAACACATCTGGGAGGGCGTCTCCTCGGCGACGACGCGTTCCCGGCCGATCATCAACACACGCGACGAACCGCACGCCGACGCCGAGCGCTACCGCCGCCTGCATGTGATCGTGGGCGACTCGAACATGTCCGAGACGACCATGCTCCTCAAGGTCGGCGCGACCGACCTCGTGCTGCGCATGATCGAGGCGGGCACCGTGATGCGCGACCTGACGCTGGAGAACCCGATCCGGGCGATCCGCGAGGTCAGCCATGACATCACCGGCCGGCGCAAGGTGCGTCTGGCCAGTGGCCGGGAGGCCTCCGCGCTGGAGGTGCAGCGCGAGTACTACGAGAAGGCCGTGGACTTCGTGGAGCGCCGCGGCATCCGCACCGGAACGGTCGAGCAGGTCCTGGAACTGTGGGGCCGGGTGCTCGACTCGATCGAGGCCGAGGACCTCGACCGGATCGGCACCGAGATCGACTGGGTCATGAAGTACAAGCTCATCGAGCGGTACCGGGCCAAGCACAACATGACCATGTCCCACCCGCGGGTCGCGCAGATAGACCTCGCGTATCACGACATTCACCGTCGTCGTGGTCTCTACTACCTTCTGGAGAGGAAGGGGCAAGCCGCCCGTATCTGCAATGACTTGAAGATCTTCGAGGGCAAGTCGGTGCCCCCGCAGACCACTCGGGCCCGTCTTCGCGGTGACTTCATCCGCCGGGCTCAGGAACAGCGCCGGGACTTCACCGTCGACTGGGTCCATCTCAAGCTCAACGACCAGGCCCAGCGCACGGTGTTGTGCAAGGACCCGTTCCGTTCGGTCGACGATCGGGTGGAGAAGCTGATCGCCGGTATGTGAGCAATGCGTTCCGGATCGCCTTCCGGAACGCCACACGGGCGCCGTACGTTATCCGTACGGCGCCCTTCTCACGCCGTAGAGTTGCGCGCACGCCATCCACAAGATCGACCGATTACGAGGCTCTTACCGTGCGCCGACGCTCACTACTGATTGCCGTACCCGCAGGAATGGCCACGCTCGCCGCGTGCAGCGACGACGACGGGGCAAGTTCGGCGGAGAGCAGCGACAGCGCGTCGCCCTCCGCCTCGGCCACGTCCGGCGCGCCGGCCCCGAAGATCGTGGACGGTCCGCTGCCGGCGATCACCGCGGGCGCGAAGTTCGGTGAGAAGCCCACCGTCGCCAAGGGCAGCGGTGACCCGTCCGATCAGCTCGCGGTGAAGACGGTCATCGCGGGCAACGGCCGGACGGCCGCGGAGGGCGACTTCCTCGTGGCGAACTACCTCGGCCAGATCTGGGACACGGCCAAGGTCTTCGACAACTCCTTCGACCGAGGCGCCGCGCTCGCCATCCAGCTCGCGCAGGCCAGTGTCATCGACGGCTGGCGGTACGCCCTCACGGGCAGGAAGGTCGGCAGCCGCGTCGAGTTCTCCGTCCCGCCCACCTGGGGCTATGGCAAGGAGGGCTACGCGGAGGGTGGCATCAAGGGCACCGACACGCTGGTGTTCGTGGTGGACATGAAGGGCGTGTACCCGGTCACGAGCTCCGCCAAGGGCACCAACGTGGCGCAGGACAACGTGGATCTGCCCAAGGTGGGGACGAACACCGACGGCAAGGCGCCCTCCGTCGAGATCCCCAAGAAGGACGCGCCGACCAAGCTCGTGTCGACCTACGTCATCGAGGGCGACGGCGAGGAGGCGGCCGCCGACAGCAGCCTGCTCGTGCAGTACAAGGGCGTGCTGTGGGACTCCGGCAAGGAGTTCGACTCGACGTACGCCAGGAAGACCCTGACGTCGTTCTCGCTGGACGGGGTCGTCAAGGGCTGGAAGCAGGGTCTGACCGGCAAGAAGGTCGGCAGCCGCGTCCTCATCGTCATCCCGCCGGCCCTGGGCTACGGCGACAACCCGCCGAGCGGCAGCGGCATCGAGAAGGACTCGACGCTGGTCTTCACGGTCGACATCCTGGCGAAGCTCTGACCCCCTCGGGGTGTAAAACTGTGTGCGTTGCCTTTCCGAAGACAAGCAGGAGCTAGAGACGTGAGCATCGAGAAGCCCGAGATCGACTTCCCTGAGGGCGAAGCCCCGGCGGACCTCGAGATCAAGGACATCTGGGAGGGCGACGGCGAGGTCGCGAAGTCCGGTCAGAACGTGACCGTGCACTACGTGGGTGTCGCCTTCAGCACCGGCGAGGAGTTCGACGCCAGCTGGAACCGCGGTACGCCGTTCAAGTTCCCGCTCGGTGGCGGCCGTGTCATCAAGGGCTGGGACCAGGGTGTGCAGGGCATGAAGGTCGGCGGCCGTCGTCAGCTGACCATCCCCGCGCGCCTCGCCTACGGCAACCAGAGCCCGACTCCGGCCATCAAGCCCGGTGAGACGCTGATCTTCGTCGTCGACCTGCTCGGCGTCTGATCGTCGTACGATCGTTGTTGATCACCTGGGGTCCATGCCTGTCCGGGCATGGGCCCTCGGCTTTTGCCGCGCCACCGCGGGGCGGTACGGTCATCGTCCGTAAGCACCATAGGGAGGCGAAGGGCGTCGATGGCCATTGCCAAGGCCGAGCGGCTGATGAACCTGGCGCTGTGCCTGCTGGGGACGCGCAGGCCGCTGAGCAAGCGTGAGCTGCGCCAGTCCATCGAGGCCTATCTGGAAGCGAACTCGGACGACAGCTTCAACCGGATGTTCGAGCGCGACAAGGACGATCTGCGCGAACTCGGGCTCGTCATCGAGACCGTGGAGAACCTCGACGGCGAGGTCGGTTACCTCGCCCGCCGCGACAGCAACCGGCTGCCACCCGTGACCCTCGACGCCGAGGAGGCCGCCGCCCTCGGTCTCGCCGCCAAGGTGTGGCAGCAGGCGCGGCTCGCGGGCGCGGCCAGTGGCGCCCTGCAGAAGCTGCGCGCGGCCGGGCTGCCCGAGGACTTCGACCCGTACGAGGCGCATGGCGCCCTCGAGCCGCGGATCCCCGTGCACGAGGCCGCGTTCGAGCCGCTGATGCTGGCCTGCCGCGACCGCCGTCCGGTCGTCTTCGAGTACCGCAAGGCCACCGCAGCGCACCCCGAGACCCGGCATGTCGAGCCGTGGGCGCTGGAGTGCTGGCGCGGCCACTGGTATCTGGCGGGCTGGGACCGCGACCGGGGCGCCGAGCGGGTCTTCAGGCTGTCCCGGATCACGGCCAAGGTGCGTTCGCGCGGCGCCCGTTTCACCGCCGAGGTGCCCGACGTGGTGACCGTCCGCGAGACCGTCGCGAGCTGGGCGGGGGAGAGCGCCGACCGCAGCGCGCTGATCCGGCTGCGCACGGGCGCCGGCTACCCGCTGCGGGCGAAGGCCACCGCGGTGCGGGAACTGGGCGACGGGTGGGACGAGTTGGAGATTCCGTACGGCCATGGACTGGACGCCTGGCTGGTGGAGTTCGGACCGGACGTGGTCGTCCTGGAACCCGCCGAACTGCGGGCCGATGTGGTGGACCGGCTGCGTGCCGTGGCCAAGGGCTGAGGGGGAGCGAGCAACACAGTGGCAGGCAAACCGGTCAGGCCCGTCAACGCCATCGACCAGACCCGGCGGATGCTCTCCCTGGTGACCTATCTGAAGGAGCGGCCCGGCGCCCGTGTCGAGGACGTCGCCCGTGCCTTCGGTATCACCGAGGACGAGCTCGTCTCCGACCTCGACGTGCTGCCCATGTGCGGCACCAGCTTCCGCGGCGGCGACCTCCTCGACATCGACACCGACGGCGAGCGCATCTGGTGGCACAACCCCGATGACGTCGCCGAGCCGCTGCGGCTCGCCGCCGACGAGGCCACCGCGCTGCTCGTCGCCGCCCGGGCCGTCTCGACCCTGCCCGGTCTGCGCGAGGGCGACCGGCAGGCGCTGCTGCGGGCCACGGCGAAGGTGGAGACCGCGGCGGGGGAGCAGGCGGGGGCCAGCTCCCGGCTGTCGGTGACCTTCGAGTCCGAGGGCGGGGTCTTCGCCGACGTCGACCGCGCGATCTCCGAGCGGCGCCGGCTGTGGATCCGCTACTACTCACCCGCCCGCGACGAGGTCACCGAGCGCGAGATCGACCCGATCCGCCTGGTCAGCGTCGGTCACACCTACGTCGAGGCCTGGTGCCGCCGCTCCGAGGCGCGCCGCACCTTCCGGCTCGACCGGGTCGCCGAGATCAAGATCCTCGACGAGCCGTCCGCGCCGCCCGAGATAGAGCTGCGGGACCTCTCGGAGGCGCTGGTGCAGCCGGCCGCCGAGGACCCGGAGGTCGTCGTCGAGGTGAGCCCGGGCGGGCGCTGGGTCGCCGAGTACTACCCGCACGACAGTGCGGATGAGCTTGCCGACGGCGGGCTGCGTATTACCCTCCGCACCCCCGACCCGACGTCCCTGCGACGCCTGGCGCTGCGGCTCGGCCGCGACGGCCGTATCGTCTCGCCGCCCGAGCTCGCCGACAGCGCCCGGCAGGCGGCCCGTGAGGCGCTGGCGGCGTACGACGGGGTCGAGACGCAGGGTTCACACCGAACTCACACGAACGACGACGGTCAGTACGACAGGCAGGAGCAGGAGCTTTGAGCGAGTCGGCGATGTCTGGTGTGCAGGAGATGTCGGTGGCGTCCGCGTTCTCGGGAATGCGGAGCGTCTCCCCGATGGTGTTCCGGGCGGGCTGCCCGGACTGCCGCGGCCGGTTCGAGCTCGCCGCCGGGGCCCTGCGGCTGGTCGTCGGCGCCACCAGCAAGACCACCTTCTACTCCTTCACCTGCCCCGACTGCGCCGCCTCCGTCCGCAAGCCCGCGGGGGAGCGGATCGTCGAGCTGCTGACCGGGGGTGGGGTCAGCACCTTGCGGCTCCACTCCACCCTCTAGGCTCGGCACCATGTTCTGGCCGATGTTCGCGATCGCTGTGGGTTTCCTGGGTCTCGTCGTGCTCGGAGTGCTCGCCGTGCGGGTGTTCCTGGAGGCGCAGCGGCTGGGCCGGCAGGTCGCGGACTCGGCGCAGCGCATCGGCAGGGCCGCGGAGGACCTGGAGCGGGCCGCGATGAGCACCGCCCGCTCCGTGGATGCGCTGTGAGTCCTGCTGTGCACGGGATGTGAGTCCTGCGCCGGAAGCGTTTTGGGTCACTTCGCCCTGTCACCCCGGGGGGCCGGGCAGGTACGCTGCTGGTCGCGGACCGGAGAACGAGGCCCGGGTCGCGGTCCGGGAGTACGCACGGGGATTGCCTCACGTTCACCCCTGAGCGTTACGATCGCTGACAACACGATCGTTCGGACACCTGTCCGACCGGTCGGACAGCGCAGCACCCCACCCCAGCCGCCTCGGTGAGAAGGTAAAGACTTATGTTCGGAAGGCTCGGCGCCCCCGAGATCATTCTCATCCTCGTCGTCATCATCCTGCTGTTCGGCGCGAAGAAGCTTCCCGACATGGCGCGCTCGCTCGGCAAGTCCGCCCGCATCCTCAAGAGCGAGGCGAAGGCGATGAAGTCCGAGGGCCAGGACAACGCGACCGCCGCGTCCGCCCCGCCCCAGGACGACCAGCAGCCCCAGTCCCAGCGCACCATCCAGGCCGCCCCCGGCGATGTGACCAGCTCCCGCCCGGTCACCGAGCCGACGGACACGACCAAGCGCTGACGCAGGGCCGGTGACCTCCGGCCCGCTGCACGAGATGGGAACGTGGGTTGCTGAAGTCTGCCCGCAATGAGGAGAAGGATCCCGAGGGGCGGATGCCCCTTGCGGATCACCTTCGTGAGCTCCGCAACCGGCTCGCGAAGGCACTGCTGGCCATCGTCCTCGTGACGATCGTCGCCGCCTTCTTCTACAACGACATCATCAACTTCCTGACGAAGCCGATCCTGGACTCGATCGGCTGCGAGCAGAGCTTCGCGGAACTCGCCAGGTCGGCCTCCTCCGACCAGCAGACCGTCGAGAAGTGCGCCCGGATCACCATCAATGGTCTGCTCGCGCCCTTCAACCTGGCTCTCCAGGTCTCGTTGATGGCCGGTATCGTGGTCGCCTCGCCGATCTGGCTGTACCAGCTCTGGGCGTTCGTCGCCCCGGGTCTGCACCGGCACGAGAAGAAGTACGCCTACGCCTTCGTCTTCACCGGTGCCCCGCTGTTCTTCCTCGGCGCCTACTTCGCGTACTCGGTGCTCCCCACCACCGCGAAGGTGCTGATCGACTTCACGCCGAGCGGCAGCATCGACAACCAGCTCCCGCTCGACGATCTGCTCCAGCTCGTCACGCGCATGGTGATCGTCTTCGGCCTCTCCTTCGAGCTGCCCCTGCTGCTGATCTTCCTGAACCTCACCGGGATGATCACCGGCAAGCGCATGCTCGGCTGGTGGCGCGGGATGATCATGGGTATCACCGTGTTCGCCGCCGTCGCGACACCGAGCACCGACCCGCTGAGCATGCTGGCGCTGGCCGGCCCGATCTGGGTGCTGTACTTCGGCGCGACGCTGTTCTCCCTGGTCAACGACAAGCGTCGGCGCCGCCGCGATGCCGAGGGCCCCGCCGATGACGAGGCCTCCGACCTGGACCTCACTCCCGAGGACATCGGCGGGATCGAGACGGTCTCCGCCAGCCGGGCAGTGCCCGAGCAGGCGTCGGGAACGGACCGGGTCAACGGTTATGACGACGTGACCTGAAGATCGACCAGCCGCTCGTAGGGTCAGTGACGTGACCAGCGAGATCACCCTCTTCGTCAACCCCACCGCGGGTCGCGGCCGGGGCGCCCACGCGGCGCAGCCGGCCGCTTCCGCTTTGCGGGCGGCCGGTTTCTCCGTGCGTACGGTCCTCGGGGAGAACGCCGAGGACGCCCTCACGCGCGCGCGTGCCGCCGTCGCGGGCGGCACCGGTGCCCTGGTCGCCGTCGGGGGCGACGGCATGGCCAACCTGGCCCTCCAGGCCGTCGCCGGCACCCGCACCCCGCTCGGCCTGGTCGCCGTCGGCACCGGCAACGACCTCGCCCGCGCCCTGGGCCTGCCCGTGCGGGACCCGGCCGCCGCGGGCCGACGGATCGCCGAGGCGCTCAAGGGCGGCGACCTGCGTGACATCGACCTGGGCCAGGCCGACGGCCGCTGGTTCGGCACCGTCCTCGCCTCCGGCTTCGACTCCCGCGTCAACGACCGCGGCAACCGCATGCGATGGCCGACGGGCCGCTTCAAGTACGACCTCGCGATGATCGCCGAACTGGCCGCCTTCAAGCCCTTCCCGTACCGGATCAGGCTGGACGACGGCGAGGTCCGGGAGATCGAGGCGACCCTCGTCGCGGTCGGCAACGGATCGTCGTACGGCGGGGGCATGCGGATCTGTCCCGGCGCCGACCTCACCGACGGACTGTTCGACATCACCGTCGTCGGGGACTGCAGCCGGGCCACGCTGCTCAAGGTGTTCCCGAGTGTGTACCGGGGCACGCATGTCGACCATGCCGAGGTCACCGTGCACCGGGCCGCGAAGATCGAGATCAGCGCTGTCGGGATCACGGGGTACGCCGATGGGGAGCCGCTCGGGCCGCTGCCGCTGACCGCGCGTTGCATTCCGGGAGCGGTGCGCGTCGCGGGGCTCTGAAGTGCACGGACCCGGGGTTTGACAAGACGGGATCCGGATAATGATCGTCCTGTTGTCAGTGGGGCCCGGTACGCTCGAAAGCACGATGACAGAGGACCTCTCACCGGCCGAGCGGTACGCGGCCGCGCGCGTGCGCGCTGCCGAGCAGGCCACCGCGCTCGCCGACTTCCGCGAGATGTACGACTTCGGCCTCGACCCCTTCCAGATCGAGGCCTGTCAGGCGCTCGAGACGGGGAAGGGCGTGCTGGTGGCCGCCCCCACCGGCTCGGGCAAGACGATCGTGGGCGAGTTCGCCGTCCACCTCGCCCTGCAACAAGGCAAGAAGTGCTTCTACACGACGCCCATCAAGGCGCTGTCGAACCAGAAGTACGCCGACCTGTCGCGTCGTTACGGCGCCGACAAGGTCGGTCTGCTCACCGGCGACAACAGCGTCAACTCCGACGCCCCGGTGGTCGTGATGACCACCGAGGTGCTGCGCAACATGCTGTACGCGGGTTCGCAGACCCTGCTCGGCCTCGGGTACGTGGTCATGGACGAGGTGCACTACCTCTCCGACCGCTTCCGCGGTGCCGTCTGGGAGGAGGTGATCATCCACCTCCCGGAGTCGGTCACCCTGGTCTCCCTCTCGGCGACCGTGTCCAACGCCGAGGAGTTCGGCGACTGGCTCGACACCGTCCGGGGCGACACCGAGGTGATCGTCTCCGAGCACCGGCCCGTGCCGCTGTTCCAGCACGTGCTCGCCGGGCGGCGGATGTACGACCTGTTCGAGGAGGGCGAGGGCCAGAGGAAGGCCGTCAACCCCGACCTCGCACGGCTGGCCCGGATGGAGGCGCAGCGCCCGTCCTACCAGGACCGCAGACGCGGCCGTGCGATGCGTGAGGCCGACCGGGAGCGGGAGCGCAGACAGCGGTCGCGGGTGTGGACCCCGGGGCGGCCCGAGGTCATCGAGCGGCTCGACTCCGAAGGGCTGCTGCCGGCGATCACCTTCATCTTCAGCCGGGCCGCCTGTGAGGCCGCCGTACAGCAGTGTCTGTACGCCGGTCTGCGGCTCAACGACGACGAGGCGCGGGGCCGGGTGCGCGCTCTCGTCGAGGAGCGCACCGCCGCCATTCCGACCGAGGATCTGCACGTCCTGGGTTACTACGAGTGGCTGGAGGGCCTGGAGCGCGGCATCGCGGCCCATCACGCGGGCATGCTGCCGACCTTCAAGGAGGTCGTCGAGGAACTGTTCGTGCGGGGCCTGGTGAAGGCCGTGTTCGCGACCGAGACGCTCGCGCTGGGCATCAACATGCCCGCGCGCTCGGTGGTGTTGGAGAAGCTCGTCAAGTGGAACGGCGAGCAGCACGCGGACATCACGCCGGGCGAGTACACGCAGTTGACCGGGCGTGCCGGGCGGCGCGGTATCGACGTCGAGGGCCACGCGGTCGTGCTGTGGCAGCGTGGGAGCAGTCCTGAGCATCTGGCGGGGCTCGCGGGCACGCGTACGTATCCGCTGCGGTCCAGCTTCAAGCCGTCGTACAACATGGCGGTCAACCTCGTCGAGCAGTTCGGGCGGCACCGGTCGCGTGAGCTCCTCGAGACGTCCTTCGCGCAGTTCCAGGCCGACAAGTCGGTCGTGGGGATCTCGCGCCAGGTGCAGCGCAACGAGGAGGGGCTCGAGGGCTACAAGGAGTCCATGACCTGCCACCTCGGCGACTTCGAGGAGTACGCGCGACTGCGGCGCGAGCTGAAGGACCGCGAGACCGAGCTGGCCCGGCAGGGCGTCAGCGAGCGGCGGGCCGAGGCGGCCGTCGCGCTGGAGAAGCTCAAGCCGGGTGACGTCATCCATGTGCCGACGGGCAAGTACGCCGGGCTGGCACTGGTGCTGGACCCGGGGCTGCCCGCCGGGCGGTCCAACGGGCATCGCGGGTTCGAGCACCACGACGGGCCGCGCCCGCTGGTGCTGACCGCCGAGCGGCAGGTCAAGCGGCTTGCCTCGATGGACTTCCCGGTGCCGGTCGAGCCGTTGGATCGGATGCGGATCCCGAAGTCCTTCAACCCGCGCTCACCGCAGTCGCGCCGGGACCTCGCCTCCGCACTGCGTACCAAGGCGGGGCACATTCCGCCGGAGCGGGCTCGCAAGAAGCGGTCGCAGGCCGCGGACGACCGCGAGATCGCGCGGTTGCGGACGGCCATTCGGGCCCATGCGTGCCATGGGTGCGACGAGCGTGAGGACCATGCGCGGTGGGCCGAGCGGTACCACCGGCTGCTGCGGGACACCTCGCAGCTGGAGCGGCGTATCGAGGGCCGTACCAACACCATCGCGCGGACCTTCGACCGGATCGTCGCGCTGCTGACCGAGCTGGACTATCTGCGGGGCGACGAGGTCACCGAGCACGGGAAGCGGCTGGCGCGGCTCTACGGTGAGCTCGATCTGCTGGCCAGTGAGTGTCTGCGGGCCGGGGTGTGGGAGGGGCTCTCTCCTGCTGAACTCGCGGCGTGCGTCTCCGCGTTGGTGTACGAGGCGCGGGTCGGTGACGATGCGATGGCGCCCAAGCTGCCGTCGGGCAAGGCGAAGGCCGCGCTCGGGGAGATGGTGCGGATCTGGGGGCGGCTCGACGCGCTGGAGGAGGACTTCCGGATCACGCAGACCGAGGGTGTGGGGCAGCGGGAGCCGGATCTCGGGTTCGCCTGGGCCGCGTACATGTGGGCTTCCGGGAAGGGGCTCGATGAGGTGCTGCGTGAGGCGGAGATGCCGGCGGGGGACTTCGTGCGGTGGTGCAAGCAGGTGATCGATGTGTTGGGGCAGATCTCCGCGGCCGCGCCCGTTTCTGGTGGGCAGGGGTCTACGGTCGCGAAGAACGCGCGTAAGGCTGTGGATGAGTTGCTGCGGGGGGTTGTCGCCTACTCGTCTGTGGGGTGACGGGTGCGTTGGCGGGTGCGGGTGGGCTGTGGCTGGTCGCGCAGTTCCCCGCGCCCCTAGGTGGGCTGTTCTACCCGGCGTTCAGATATGAGCGCCAGCCTCCGTGGTGTGTGATGTCCTCGGTGTTCTTTAGAGCGCTTGGCTCGCACAGGAAGCCGGGGACCCGGCTGCCGTCCGCCAGCTCTACGCTGCCCAGGGTCATCGGGCGGGGGAGTGCGGACAGCAGGCGCCCCAGGCCCTCTGCCGGTAGGTGCCACACCTCTGCCTCGACCGCGGCCCCGCCCTCGCCGACATGGACCAGGCCCGGCTTCGGTGGGGTCGTGCGCAGTGCGTGCAGCCGGTAGACGGGGGCCGTCGTGGTCGTGCGGTCCAGGCGGGCGCCCAGGGCCAGGAGTTGGGGGTTCAGTGGCTGGCCCGAGAGGTGGGCGCCTACCACGGCCAGCCGTGTCTCGGGCTGGAGCAGCGCGGCGATTCGGGTCAGTCGTTCGTCCGTGAACGCCGGGCCGATCAGCATCACGCCGAAGGGGAGGCCGGTGACCTCGCCCGCGGGGACGGCCACCGCCGCCAGGTCGAAGAGGTTGGTGGAGTTGGTGAAGCGGCCGAGGCGGGCGTTGGCGCCCAGTGGGTCGGCGGCGACCTCGGCGAGGGTGGGGTGGCCCGGTGCGGTGGGCAGCAACAGGGCGTCCGTGTCGGCGAGTTCTGCCTCGGCCCGGGCCCTCAGGGCCGCGAGTCGGTCCTGGTCGGTGTAGAGCTGGTGGGCGGGGATGTCGCGGGCGCGGGTGATGATGCCGGCGACGGTGGGGTCCAGGCCGACGCCACCCTCTGAGGCCAACTTGTCGACAAAGCTCCCCACTGCGGTGTAGCGCTCGGCGACGAAGGCGCCCTCGTAGAGCATCGCGGCGGCTTCGGTGAAAGGGGCGAGGTCGATGGGGTGGATCGACGCGCCGGCGGTGATGAGCTGCTCCACCGCCGCCTCGTAGGCCTCGGCCCAGCCCTCGTCCAGCTCGCCGAGCTGGTCGCGCGACGGGACCGCGACGCGCCACGGTCCCGGCTTTCGCTGGGGGAGCGGGGGGAGGTCGCGGTCCGCTGGGGACGCCATGAAGGACAGTGCCTGTTCGGCTTCCGGGAGGGTGCGGGCGAAGACCGTCACGCAGTCGATGGACGCGCAGGCCGGGACGACGCCGGTCGTCGGGACCAGGCCCCGGGTGGGCTTGAGGCCGACGATGCCGTTGAAGGCGGCCGGCACCCGGCCCGAGCCCGCGGTGTCGGTGCCGAGGGCCAGGTCGACGATGCCGAGGGCCACCGCGACGGCTGAACCGGAGCTGGAACCGCCGCTGATGCGTGCCGGGTCGTGGGCGTTGCGTACCGCGCCGTGGGGGGAGCGGGTGCCGACCAGGCCGGTCGCGAACTGGTCCAGGTTCGTGGTGCCGAGCACGATCGCGCCCGCCGCCCTCAGCCGGGCTACCACCGGTGCGTCGGCCTCGGGGTGATAGGCGTACGCCGGACAGCCCGCGGTCGTGGGCAGCCCCGCGACATCGATGTTGCCCTTGGCGGCGAGGAGGCGACCGGCGAGGGGGAGGTGCTCACCGGCGGCCACGCGTGCGGCCAGGGCGCGCGCCTCCGCCTCGACCTCGTCCTGCGGGCGCAGGTCGATCCAGATCTCGGGGCGGGCCACCGCCTCGATGCGTGCGTAGGCGGCTCGGACTCTGGACAGCATGTGTTCTCCTCTTTCAGTTCACGGGAGCGAGCACGACCAGCGCCGTCCCCGCCTCCACCTGGTCGCCCGGCCTCGCCAGGATCTCCGTCACCACTCCGTCCATCGGCGCGTGCACCCTGGACTCCATCTTCATCGCCTCCAGCGCGAGCAGTGGCTGGCCGACGGTGACCTCGTCGCCCGGCTCGACGTTCAACTGCCAGACGGAGGCCGTGAACTCTGCTTCGACGACCCGGCCGCCCGTGGGGATCTCGACGGATGCCGCGGGAGGGGCCGGGGCGCTCACCGCGTCCGCTCGGGCGAACTCGCCCGCCGCCTCCCAGGCGTCGCGCTCCGCCGCGAAGGCCTCCTGCTGGCGGGCCCTGAACTCCGCTATGGACTCGGCGTTCTCGGCGAGGAACGTCTGGTACGCGGAGAGGGAGAACGTTCCCTCCTCGATCCGTGGCACGAACCGCCCGGACGTGATGTCGGCCCGCAGTTCCAGGAGTTCGTCGGCGTCGACCGGATACCACTTGATCCGGTCGAAGAACCTGAGCAGCCAGGGCGAGCCCGGCTCGAACGCGCCGCGCTGCTGCCACCCCGACCACACCTGGGTCGTACGGCCCACGAACTGGTAGCCGCCGGGTCCCTCCATGCCGTAGACGCACAGGTAGGCGCCGCCGATACCGACGGAGTTCTCCGCGGTCCAGGTACGGGCCGGGTTGTACTTGGTGGTCACCAGACGGTGCCGTGGGTCGAGGGGCGTGGCCACGGGCGCGCCCAGGTAGACGTCGCCCAGGCCCAGTACGAGGTACTCCGCGTCGAAGACCGTGTCGTAGACGTCGTTCACCGAGTCCAGGCCGTTGACCCTGCGGATGAACTCGATGTTCCACGGGCACCAGGGCGCGTCGTCCCGTACCCCCGCCATGTAGCGGGCGATCGCCTCACGGGTCGCCGGGTCGTCCCAGGACAGCGGGAGATGGACGGTCCGGGAGGGCACGACGAGCTCGTCGCTCGGGGGGAGGGACCCGGTGATCTCCCGTACCGCGGCAAGGAGTTCGTGTTGCGGGAGCCGCCGTGGGTCCGTCTGGATCTGGAGGGAGCGGATGCCGGGTGTGAGGTCGGTGACCCCGTCCGGACAGGCGTCGGCCACCGCCTCCATCAGCGCGTGGACGCGCATGCGCAGCGCCAGGTCGAGCTGCATCGGGCCGAACTCGACGAGCAGGTTGTCGTCGCCGCTGCGGCGGTAGGTCACATCGCCGTCGCGGGCGAGGACGCCGCCGTCGACGATGGCCGGCCGGGGCTCTCCGTCGACGCCCACCGGGAGGAACCGCACGGTGTCGCCGGGCCGCAGCTGGCCCAGCTTCCAGCGCTCGCCGCTGAGCACGGTCGCCGGGCACACGAAACCACCGAGTGAAGGGCCGTCCGGGCCCAGCAGCACCGGCATGTCGCCGGTGTAGTCGACGGCGCCGACGGAGTAGGGGGTGTCGTGGATGTTGGACGGATGCAGGCCCGCCTCACCGCCGTCGGTGCGCGCCCAGCGCGGCTTCGGACCGATGAGGCGGACTCCGGTGCGGGCCGAGTTGAAGTGGACCTTCCAGTCGGCGGCGTAGAAGTCGTGGATGTCGTCCTCGGTGAAGAACTCCGGTGCCGCATGAGGGCCTTCGGCGGTGCCGATGTGCCAGGTCCGGGTGAACAGGGGCGGGTCGTCGACCGGCCTGCCCTCGACGCGGCCTCCCCCGTGCAGGACGTCCCCCGTCCGCAGGGCGCGCCCGCCGTGCCCGCCGAAGCGGCCCAGCGTGAAGGTGCTCGCGCTGCCCAGGAACGCGGGTACGTCGAGCCCTCGGGCGAACAGCACATAGGTCCGCAGGCCGTGTTCCAGAGGCGCCCCGACCTCCAGCACGGCCCCCGCGGGCACGGTCACCGGCTCCCACTGGGCGACCGCGGAGCCGTCCACGGTCACCGGGGCGGGTGCTCCCGTCACACACACGGTGGTGGCGTGGCTGAACCTCAACGACGGGCCCTGGAGGGTGCATTCGAGCCCCGCCGCGCCCTCGTGGTTGCCGAGCGCCTGGTTGCCGAGCCGGAAGGACAGGTCGTCCATCGGGCCGCACGGGGGCACCCCGACCTGCCAGTAGCCGGTACGGCCCGGCCAGTCCTGCACGGTGGTGAGGGTGCCGGCGGAGACGACCTCGATCCGGGGAGTACGGTCGCGCACCCCGGCCAGGGTCGCCGTCGAGTGGGTCGCCCCGGCGAAACGGGAGTCCGCGAGCGCCGCCCTGAGCAGGCCCAGGTTCGTCTCGATGCCGTCGACGCGGGTGCGGGTCAGCGCCTCGTCGAGCCTCTGGAGCGCATGGGCCCGGTCCGAGCCGTACGCGATCACCTTCGCGAGCATCGGGTCGTACGACGTCGTCACCTCGGTACCGGTCTCCACCCAGCCGTCGACGCGCACGCCCGGCGGGAACTCGACCCGCGTCAACAGGCCCGCGCTGGGCCGGTGTTCGCGGGACGGGTCCTCGGCGTAGATCCGGGCCTCGACGGCGTGACCGCGCGGGCCGTCCGGGTCGCGCACGACGTCCCGCTCGCCGCGGGCCAGTCGCAGCATCCAGGCGACCAGGTCGACGCCGTAGATCTCCTCGGTGACCGGGTGTTCCACCTGGAGGCGGGTGTTGACCTCCAGGAAGTACGCCTCCTCGCGGGCGGCGTCGTAGACGAACTCGACGGTTCCGGCGGAGCGGTAGCCGACCGAGGCGCACAGGTCGCGCGCTGAACGGGCGAGCCGCTCGCGCGAGTGTTCCGGCAGTCCCGGCGCCGGGGCCTCCTCCAGCACCTTCTGGTTGCGGCGCTGGAGAGAGCAGTCGCGGTCGCCGAACGTGACGACTCGGCCCTCTCCGTCGCCGAAGACCTGCACCTCGACATGGCGGGCGTGTTCGACCAGGCGTTCCAGGAAGACACCCGCGGAGGAGAAGGAGGCGGCGGCGACACGCTGCACCCGCTCCCAGGCGTCCGCGAGCTCATCGCTGGAGCGGCATGCCGACATGCCGATACCGCCGCCACCGCCGGTCGCCTTGAGCATGACGGGATAGCCGATGACCTCGGCCTGCGCGAGGGCCTCAGCGAGCGAGGCCAGCAGTCCTGTCCCCGGCGCCAGCGGTACCCCCGCCGTCTCGGCCGCCGCCCGTGCCGTGTGCTTGGCTCCGAAGAGCTCCAGCTGCTCCGGCGTCGGGCCCACGAACACGATCCCGGCCTCTTCGCAGCGCCGTGCGAAGGCGGCGTCCTCGGACAGGAAGCCGTATCCGGGGTGGATGGCTCCCGCCCCGGTGTCCTTGGCCGCCTTCAGCACCAGATCCGCGTCGAGGTACGACTCCTTGGCGGGTGCGGGTCCCAGTCGGACGGCCTCGTCCGCGAGCCGGACATGAGGGGCCGAGCGGTCCGGGTCGGAGTACACGGCGACCGTGCGCAGGCCGAGTTCGCGGGCGGTGCGGATGATCCGTACGGCGATCTCGCCCCGGTTGGCGACGAGGAGGGTGTCGAAGGTCATCCGGTGGCCCCGATCGTCATCTCCACCGCGGTCGGCTCGAAGCCGTTGCAAGGGTTGTTGATCTGCGGGCAGTTGGAGACGAGCACCAGGACGTCGCACTCGGCGCGCAGGGTCAGCTTCAGGCCGGGTGCCGAGATTCCGTCGACGATGCCGAGGGTGCCGTCCTTGTCGACCGGCACGTTCATGTACCAGTTGATGTTGGAGACCAGGTCGCGCTTGCCCAGGCCATGACGGGCGCCCTCCGCGAGGAAGTTGTCCACGCACGCGTGCTGCGACCAGGTGTGGTGGCCGTACCGGAGGGTGTTGGACTCCTTGGAGCAGGCGCCGCCGACCGTGTCGTGGCGGCCCACCTCGTCGTCGACCACGGTCATCAGCGGGGTGTGCTCGTTCGACATCAGCACGGTGCCCGTGGTCAGGAAGACGTTGCCCTGGGCGTGGATCGTGTCGGGCGCGCTGTAGCGGACGGAGGTGTCGTGGGCGTCGTAGACGAGGAAGTCGACGGCCTGGTTGCCGTGCAGATCGGTGACGGTGAGGGTCTCCCCGGTGCGGACGACGGAGGACCAGGCGGCACGGGCGGGAACGACGGTCGTGGTCATGCGAGCCCCCTCGCGGCAAGGAATTCGGCGGTGTTGAGGAAGGCGCGGCGGCCCTCGGGGGTGGCGTCCCACAGCGGGGCGCCGGGCTCGGTCGCGGCGGCCCGCCAGGCGAGCACCTCCAGCGGGGTGCTGACGTAGTCGGGGCGCGGGTCGGCGGGGTGCGGCACGTTGGCGAGGAGCACGGTGACGTCCTGCTCGGCTCGCAGCGTCACGCTCGCGCCCGGACCCGCCGATCCGGTGAAGTCGAGGGCGCCGTCCTCGCGGACCTCCACGCCCTGGAAGAAGGAGAGCGACGGCGGCAGATCGCGCGGGGCGAGTCCGTTCTTCGCGGCCGCCAGCTTGAACAGCTCCCGTCCGGCGGGGGAGCCTGACTGCGGGGTGCCGTCGCCGTACCGCTCGGCGTTCCGTACGAGGGTGGAGGTGCCGCACAGGGCGTCGTGGTGGCCGGAGGTGTCGGTCACCAGCGAGGCGAGGACCCGGCCCTGGTCGGACAGGAGCAGTACGCCCTCACCCAGATAGGCGTTCCACTGCACCTTCACCGTGTCGGCCACGTTCAGCCGCTCCCAGGGCCGGTCCGCCGCGTACAGCAGCAGATGCGCGCAGGCGTCGCCGTGCAGGTCGGTCAGGCGCAGCTCGGTGCCGCGGGCGAGTACGCGGTGTGTGTAGTTGCCGCCCGCCACCGTCTCGGCCCAGACCAGGGGTCCGGCCTCACGGGGCGGTCGCGGCCAGTCCGCCGCCGGTACGACGGGCATGGCCTCGGCGTGGGCGCCCTCCTGGGCGCGGGCGTGATCGCGGGCTCCGTAAGTGGTCGATGTCGCCATCGCGGGACCTCCGGCTCCGGTGCTATTTCTGTCGTGCGACAGAAATTAGGAGCGGGGTGGGTCGCGGGCGTTGCCCGGGAGTTGCGGAGTGGTTACCGAGCCCTCACCCGTGCCGGCCGGGCGCTGCCGAAGATCACCGGATGGTGCCCTGTGCGAGGATCGGCGTATGGGAACGACGGGTGGACGGCGGGTCGGCAGGCCGCGTGCCGCGCAGCGGCCGGACAGCGGGCTCGAGCCGCGTGACGAACTGCTCGCCGCCGCCGCCGAGTTGTTCACCACCCGGGGCTACGCGGCCACCACCACCCGGGCCGTCGCCGAACGCGCGGGCATGCGCCAGGCGTCCATGTACCACTACGTCTCCGGCAAGGAGGAGCTGCTCGCCCGGCTCCTGGAGTCCACGGTCACCCCGTCGCTCGGGTACGCCCGCGAGCTCCTCGCCGACGACGCGACCGCGGCCGAGGACCGGCTGTGGGAGCTGTGCCGTGCGGACGTGGAGCTCCTGTGCGGCGGCCCGTACAACCTGGGCGGCCTCTATCTGCTGCCCGAGGTGCGCGCCGAGCGGTTCGCCGGCTTCCATGCCGTGCGCGCCGAACTCAAGGACGCCTACCGGCAGTTGCTCGCCGCGACCGGTGCCGGTGGCGCGCTCGCCAAGAGCGAGCTCGATCTCCGTACGGATCTGTTGTTCGGGCTGATCGAGGGGGTCATCCTCGTCCACCGCTCGGACCCCGACCGCCCGGTGGCGGTGTTTGCGGAAGCCACCGCGGACGCGGCGCTGAGGATCGCCGGCACCTGACCTTCACCCGTCACGGTGAGTGGTTTTCGTATGCCCGTACGCCGTGACACACCGTGTGCGAACGGAACCTCTACGTGTAAATGGAGCCGAGGGTACTCCTTGTTCGCGCCCCATTTCAGGTGCTTGCTGAATATGACACGGCGATGATCCGGTCGGACTAAGCTCGCCCGCGGCGCACCGAGTTGAGATGTATTCGTGCGCTTGTTCCCTATGTATGCGCATCCAAGCCGATTCGTTTTCGAGGGCCTTACATGGTGAGTGTTCAATCCCCACCCGTACGCCGTGAACTTCCCTACGCGCGCGTGCTGTTGTTCCCCGCGATACTGATGGCCGCGGCCACCGGAGCCGCAGCCGCCGTGGTCCAGGAGCCGGCCCGCACGGCCGTCGCCTGGTGCGGTGCCGTCGCCACGCTCCTGGTGCTCGCGGCGGCTTCCGAAGTGGTGCGTCGCGGCCGGGCCCTGCGTGACCTGCGTGCCGAGTACGCCCGTAACAGTGCGTATCTGGAACGACGGGTCGGCTCGCACGAGGAGGACATGCTCCGCCTCGCGAAGGAGATCACCCCCGCCGCCATCTACCGGTTGCGATCCGGAAATTCCCCCGGGGAGGTGATTCGCCAACTCGGTGACATCGACCCCACCTACCGCGAACTGCCCGAGTCGCAGATCATGTTGATCCACTCGGTGCTCGACATCATCGACCGCGAGGAAGCCCTCCGCGACTCCACACAGCGCTCCTTCGTCTCCATCGCCCGCCGTGTCCAGGCGATCGTGCACCAGCAGAACAAGGAACTCCGCGAGATGGAGGAGGACCACGGCCGCAACCCCGAGGTCTTCGACGACCTTCTGCGCATCGACCACGGCACCGCGCTGATCGGCCGGCTCGCCGACTCCATCTCCGTGCTCGGCGGCGGCCGCCCCGGCCGTCAGTGGCCCGATCCCGTCCCGCTGTACAGCGTGCTGCGCGGCGGCATGTCCCGCATCCTGGAGTACCGCCGCATCAAGCTGGACTCCATCGCCCAGGTCAACATCCGCGGCATCTCCGTCGAGCCGGTCATCCACGCCGTCGCGGAGCTCCTGGACAACGCCACGCGCTACTCGCCGCCGCAGACCAAGGTGCACGTCACCGCCAGCGAGGTGCAGACCGGCGTCGCCGTCGAGATCGAGGACGCCGGCGTCAGCTTCAGCGAGGAGGCCCGGGCCAAGGCCGAGGGCATGCTGGAGAGCGCCAAGGCCGGTGTCGACCTCCAGGACCTGGGTGACTCCCCGCGCCTGGGCCTGGCCGTCGTCGGCCGGCTGTGCACGCAGTTCAACATGCAGGTCTCGCTGCGCTCCTCGGCGTACGGCGGTGTCCGCGCCGTCCTGATCGTGCCGCGCGAGATGATGACCAGCGATCCGGCCCCCGGACTCGCCCACGGCATCGGCGCCGGCGCCGTGCCGAAGACCGAAGGTGCGCTCGAAGGTCCCAAGCGCGCACCGAAGAGGCGGCGTCCCACCAGCCCGCGCATCCCCGTCGGCGTGTCCATGGAGGACGACGTCCCCGAGGTCACCGAGTGGACCGCCGGCGGGCTGCCGCAGCGCCGCAGCCGGGTCAAGACGCCGCTGCACCAGCGGTTCGCCGAGCAGGCGGCCATCGAGAAGGCCGAGCGGGAGGGCAAGCCGACCATCTGGTCGACGCCCGCCCCCGCCCCCGAGCCGGAGAAGAAGGAACCCGAGCCCGGACTGTGGGTCGAGGCCTTCTGGAACGGACTCAAGGGCGACCCCGACCCGAGCGCACCCACCCAGCAGACCACCGAGCCGGCCCGGACCGAGGCCGACGACGAGAGGGACCACACGTGATCCAGCAGCGCGCCAACTTCGACTGGATGCTCAAGGATCTCGCCGACGGGGTACCAGGCATCGAGATGATCGTGGTGCTCTCCGCCGACGGCCTGCGCATCGCGCGCTACGGCGGCGACCCGGACGCCGCCGACCGTGTCGCCGCGGCCTGTGCGGGGCTCCAGAGCCTCGCACACGCCGTCGCCCACGAGATCCCGGACAGCGACGGCCGGATGAAGATGGTCATCATCGAGATCAACGGCGGCTACTTCTATCTGATGGCCGCGGGCGCCAACGCCTATCTCGCGGTGCTGTCCGACGTGGTCGCCGAACCCGGCCTGATGAGCAACCGCATGCGCGACCTCGTCGTCAGAATCGGCGCCCATCTGACCAGTCCGCCCCGGCGGAACGGGCAGACCGTATGACTCCTCCGCAACGCCGGCGGCGATACCCCAGTCAGGCACCGGAGGAACCGCCCCCGAAACCGGTGGGCGAGGGCCCCGGAAAGCGCCCCCCGGAACGGCTCTACGTGGTCGCAGGGCCGGACGGGGAGCGGGCCGACCTCGACCTGGTCGCGTTAATCGTGGCGCGCGCCGACCCGCCGCCCTCCGCCACTCCTGAGCAGACGGCGATCCTCCGGCTCAGCACGGCCCCGATCTCGGTCGCCGAGCTCTCGGCCTATCTGAGCCTGCCGTTCAGTGTGATGACCGTCCTGCTCACGGAGATGCTGACGGCCGAACTGGTGACGGCGCGCGCCCCGATCGTCCGTCAGGCGCTCCCCGACCGTTCCCTTCTCGAAGCGGTGATGCATGGACTTCAAAGGCTCTGACACCATCCCCGGACCACGCTCAGAGGATCAACTGCCGCACACGGCCCAGGCCGCGGTGAAGATCGTGATCGTGGGCGGCTTCGGAGTCGGCAAGACGACGATGGTCGGGTCGGTCAGCGAGATCAGGCCGCTGACCACCGAGGAGACCATGACCCAGGCCGGGATCGGGGTCGACGACAACTACGGCTCCGAGACCAAGACCGCCACCACCGTGGCCATGGACTTCGGACGCATCAGCATCACCGACCAACTCGTGCTGTATCTCTTCGGCACCCCCGGCCAGCAACGCTTCTGGTTCCTGTGGAACGGCCTGTTCGAGGGCGCGCTCGGCGCGGTGGTGCTGGTCGACACCCGACGTCTGGAGGTCAGCTTCGACGTCATAGGACGGCTCGAGGAGCGCGGTGTGCCCTTCATCGTGGCCGTCAACTCCTTCCCGGACGGGCCCCGTTACCCCATCGCGGACCTGCGCGGCGCGCTCGACCTGGACGAGGGCATCCCCATCGTGGAGTGCGACGCACGCCGCCGGGCCTCCAGCCGCGACACCCTGATGACCCTGATGCGCTTCCTGCACTCGCTCGCGCTGACGGGCCAGCTCACCTGACCGCCCGGTGAGCTCACCCGACTCAACTCCCCAGCAACCGGATCCATTTCGGAGCGATCACCGTGACGCCTGAACCCCAATCCCTGACCGGGGCCGACCCCACGGCCGGCCCGCCCCCCGGCTGCCCCGCCCACGGCCGTGGCCCTGGCGGGCTGCACCGGCTGTACGGCCCCGAGGCGGAGGACCTCGAAGGCCTCTACGAACAACTCCGCGAGGAACACGGCCCGGTGGCGCCCGTGCTGCTCCACGACGACGTGCCGATGTGGATCGTCCTCGGTCACGCCGAGAACCTCCACATGGTGGGCACGCCCTCGCACTTCTGCCGGGACAGCCGCATCTGGACCCCGCAGATCGAGGGCATGGTCAAGCCCGACCACCCGATGATGCCGCACATCGCCTGGGCGCCCATCTGTTCCTACGCCGAGGGCGACGAGCACCTGCGTCTGCGCGGAGCCGTCACCGGCGCCATGTCGACCATCAACTACCGGGCCATCCGGCGCCACATCAACCGCTACACCCAGCGCCTGGTCAACGAGTTCTGCGAGCAGGGCGACGCCGACCTCATCGCCCAGTTCGCCGAGCACCTGCCGATGGCCATCATGTGCGAGATCTTCGGCATGCCGGAGGAGTACAACGACCGGCTCGTGCAGGCCACCCGCGATCTCCTCAAGGGCACCGAGACCGCCAACACCAGCCAGGCGTACGTCATGGGCGTCCTCCAGGGGCTCGCCGCCCGCCGTCGTGAGCAGCCCGGCGACGACTTCGCCAGCCACCTCGTGCTGCACCCGGCGAAGCTCACCGACGACGAGGTCACCACCCACCTGTGGCTCGTCCTCCTCGCGGCCTACGAGGCGACGGTGAACCTCATCGGCAACGTCCTGCGCGCCGTGCTCACCAACCCGGGCTTCCGCGCCCAGCTCAACGGCGGTCAGATGACGGTGCCGCAGGCGGTCGAGCAGTCGCTGTGGGACGAGCCGCCGTTCAGCACGGTCTTCGCCTACTACGCCAAGCAGGACACGGAGTTGGGCGGGCAGCGCATCCGCAAGGGCGACGGTCTGCTGTTCGGCATCGCGCCGGGCAACGTCGACCCGCGGGTCCGGCCCGACCTGGAAGCCAACATGCAGGGCAACCGCTCGCACCTCGCCTTCGGCGGTGGCCCGCACGAGTGCCCCGGTCAGGACATCGCCCGTGGCATCGCCGACACCGGTGTCGACGCGCTGCTGATGCGGCTGCCGGACGTCCAGCTCGACTGCGACGAGGACGAGCTGGAGTGGCGGCAGTCGATCTCCTCGCGCCACCTCGTGGAACTGCCCGTCCGGTTCGCGCCCAAGCCGCAGCAGGACATCATGCAGAAGCCGGGCCACGCCCCGGTTCCGCAGCAGCGGCCCAGCTGGCAGGTCGGCACGGAGCGGCCGCAACCCGCGGCCGTCGAACCCCAGCCCCAGGCCCGGCCTCAGCCCGAGCCCGCCGCCCCGCCGCAGCCCGCGCCGACGCCCGAACCGGCCCGCCCGATGGGCGCCTGGCGTCGCTTCCTGCGGTGGTGGCGGGGTTACTGACCGGCCCGGTCGCCTTGGTCAGCCCAGGCCTCCAGCACCCGAGTGCTTCGGAACCGGTGCTCCGCCCCCGTGAGCGGATCGGTGAAGTCCAGCGCCCGCGCCAGTAGTTGGAGCGGATGCCGGAACTCACCGGCCGGCACGGGGGCGGCGACCTCGGGATACAACGGGTCACCGAGGATGGGTACGCCGAGGGCGTTCATGTGGACGCGCAGCTGATGTGTCTGGCCGGTGGTGGGCGTGAGCCGGTACCGGCCCAACCCGTCACGTCGGTCGAGGAGTTCGACATGGCTGACGGCATTCGGCTCGCCCTCGACCTCATAGGCGGCCAGCACCCCGCGCTCCTTCACGATCCGGCTCCGCACGGTCCTGGGCAGGGCGAGCGCGGCATCGTAGGGCGCGACGGCCTCGTACTCCTTGCGGACCTGCCTGTCCCGGAACAGCGCCTGGTAGGCGCCCCGCTCCTCGGGCCGCACCGTGAACAGCACCAGCCCGGCGGTGAGCCGGTCGAGTCGGTGCGCCGCCCCGAGTTCCGGGATGCCGAGCTCCCGGCGCAGTCGCGCGAGCGCGGTCTGGGTGACATGGCTGCCGCGCGGGGTGGTGGCGAGGAAGTGCGGTTTGTCGACGACGACGATGTGTTCGTCGCGGTGCGCGATCTCCATCTCGAACGGCACGGGTACCTCGTACGGCAGCTCGCGGTGGAACCACACATACATGCCGGGCACGTACGCGGCATCGGGTGCCACGGGAGTGCCGTCCGCCCCGACAACGAGCCCCTGGGCGAACATCCCCTCGACGACTCCGGCGCCCGCACCCCTGAGCCGCTCCACCAGGTGCTCCCGCACGGTGGCCCAGTCGCCCTCGCCCGGCAGCCGCACCCGCACCGGGTCCACCCCGTCGCGCTGGGGCAGTGGGGAGGGTGGGGGAGGGGTGCGGCGTCTCATCGGGATCAAGGGTACGGGGGCCTCCGGCGGTCGGCAGGGTGGGCGACTGAGGGGGTACCGCCGTGCGTTGTCGGTCGGGCGCTGCGCCGTCGTGGTTTGTCGCGCAGTTCCCCGCGCCCCTAAGGGGTTGCGGTGGCCCCGCGCCTGGAACAGAGCCTCCAGGCCGCGCCCAGCACCACCGTCGCCCCCAGGAACAGCACCGTGAACCACTGGAAGTACCAGTGGCCGCCCGCCGGGTCGTACACCTCCGCCCGTGGCCAGGCCAGGTTGATGGTCATGAACAGGCCGTAGAGCAGGGCGAGGGCGTTGACCGGGACTCCCCAGCGGCCCAGGGAGAAGAGCTTGCCGCCCCGCTCGTCCGTGCCCTCCGAGGTGAAGCGGCCACGGAGACGGGCGACCAGGAGGGGGCCGGTGACCATCGCGTACGCCAGGTACAGCATCACGATGCAGGTCGTCCCGATGGCGAGGAACGCCTCCGGGGAGGCGAAGTTGAGGAGCAGCAGGGCCGCGGCGAGGAGACCGACCACCAGGGCGGGTGCGTTGGGCATGCCGGTGCGGGGGTGGACGCGAGCGAGGCGTGCCGCGAAGGGGAGCTGACCGTCGCGGGCCATGGAGAACAGCATCCGGCAGGCCGCCGTCTGGATCGCGAGGGTCGCCACCGCGATCGCCACCACCACGTCCGCCAGCAGCAGCTTGCCGACCCCGTCGCCCAGGCTGCTCGTGAGGACGTAGCTCAGCCCGTCGACCGCCAGGCGTCCGTCGGTCAGGCTCGGGGCCGCCAGCAGGCCGCCCAGCACGATCAGACCCCCCAGGAGGCCTGCCGCGCCGAGTGCCGTGAGGATCGTGCGGGGTGCGGTGCGCCGTGGATCGCGCGTCTCCTCGCTCATCTCACCCGCGCTGTCGAAGCCGATCATCACGTACGCCGCCGTGAACGAACCCACCAACAGGGCCCCGAACAGGCCGGACTGGGCCGCGCCCTCGGTGTGGAAGGTGATGCCGGGCGTGCGCTCGGAGTGGGTGAGCAGCAGGACGACGATCAGTACGGCGCCGATGATCTCGGCCGTCACCCCGACCCGGTTGATCACGGACATCACCCGGTTGTCGAGCACGTTCACGAGCGTCGTCAGCACGAGCAGGAACACACCCAGGAGCGCCGCGTTGGCCGCGCCGTCCGCCGACGTCGGCGCCGGATCGGTGCCGATCAGCTGGAAGCCCGACCAGATCGCCGGCAGCACCATCTGCAGTGCAAGCGCGGCCGCCGAGACCACCACGATCTGCCCGATCACCATGATCCAGCCCGCGAACCAGCCGAAGGTGAGGTTCGACAGCCGCGACGACCACTGATAGATCGCGCCCGAGATCGGATAGCGCGCCGCCAGTTCCGCGAAGCAGGCGGCCACCAGCAACTGCCCGACCAGCACCGCCGGCCAGGCCCAGAAGAAGACGGGGCCGCCGAACGCGTACCCGAAGGCGAAGAACTGGAAGACCGTCGTCAGGACGGAGATGAAGGAGAACCCGGCCGCGAACGACGCGTACCGGCCCAGGCTGCGGTGGAGTTCCTGGCGGTAGCCGAACTCGGCGAGCGAGCGGTCGTCGGGGGAGCGCGGTGGATCGGGGCGGACTTCGGAGGGGCTGGTTGTCGTCACGGCGGCACCTGCCTTCGGCGGCGGAAGAGCGGGACAGCGGTGCGGGCGCTGAATTCCTGTCGGGCGACAGAAATTAGGGAGCGGCTGTTTCGCCCGCATGACGCGGCCATGTCGAAGGTGGGCCCAAGTCCTCACCTCTCTTGCGCCTGCCGCCCGAACGCGATACATCGTGTCTATTGACGAGCTGTCGTAGATCGCGATATGTTCGGCCACGGATATTCGGCTCGAAGTAGAGATGCGAGGTGAATCGGCCCATGAGGCGTCGCAAGCTCCGCAACCCCTTGGCGCTCGCCGTGCTGGCGACTCTGTGGCAGAAGCCGATGCATCCCTACGAGATCGCCCAGACCCTGCGCCGCCAGGGCAAGGACTCCAGCACGAAGATCAACTACGGCTCGCTCTACACGGTCGTGCAGAACCTCGAGAAGCACGGCTTCGTCGAGGTCACGGACGTGGAGCGGCAGGGCAACCGGCCCGAGCGGACGGTCTACGGCATCACCGAGGCCGGCCGTCAGGAGACCACCGAGTGGATGTCGGACCTGGTCGCCTTCCCGGCCAAGGAGTACCCGATCTTCGAGACCGCGCTCTCGCTGCTCGGCGTGCTGCACCCCGACGACGTGGTCTCACTGCTGGAGGAACGACTCGAGGCCCTGGAGGTCCGGATCGCCTCCGGGCGAGGCGCACTGGAGAAGCTGTACGAGACGCTGCCCCGGCTCTTCCTCGTGGAGAACGAGTACCAGCTCCACATGATCGAGGCGGAAGCGGCATGGGTCCGCGGCTTCCTCGACGAGATCAGGAAGGGCGAGCTGCCCGGCATCGAGGAGTGGAAGGCGTTCCACGAACCGTGACCTGACGAAGAACAGGCCCCGGCATGGCTGTTGGAGCAGCCCGCCGGGGCCTCGAACCCCGAGCTGAATCCGCCGTGAGGCACATCCAGGCGATCGAGGTGCGGCACACCCAGGATAGCCCGGTGCTCCTCACGCGGATCAGCTGTCATCCGCTCACCCAGGAGAGCACCTGTCATGAACACCCGTGCGCCCGCAGTCGAGGCGCGTCAGCTGATCAAGACCTACCCGGGTGATGTCACCGCCCTCAACGGCATGGACATCACCGTCGAACCGGGCACCGTCCTCGGCCTTCTCGGCCCCAACGGAGCCGGCAAGTCCACCACCGTCAAGATCCTCACCACCCTGGCCCGCCCCGACTCCGGCACGGCCACCGTCGCCGGCCACGACGTGCTGCGCCACCCGGACCGGGTGCGCCGCGCGATCGGCGTGGTCGCGCAGAACTCCGGAGCCGACCCCGGGGCGACCGGCCGCGAGAACCTCCGACTGCAGGGCAGGCTCTACGGGTTGAGGGGAGCCGGCCTCGACGGGCGCGTCGCCGAACTCCTGGACCGCTTCACCCTCACCGACGCCGCGGACCGTCGGGTCAAGGGTTACTCCGGTGGTATGCGGCGCCGCCTCGACGTCGCCCTCGGCCTGGTGCACCGCCCCGAGGTGCTCTTCCTCGACGAGCCCACCACCGGTCTCGACCCCCAGGCCCGCAGCGCGATGTGGGACGAGATCGGCCGGCTCTCCGGTGAGGAGGGGCTGACCATCCTGCTCACCACGCACTATCTCGAAGAGGCCGACCGGCTCGCCGAGCGCGTCGCCATCGTCGACCGCGGCCGGGTCGTGGTCGAGGGCACCCCACACGCCCTCAAGGGTGAACTCCGCGGCGACGCCGTCCACCTGGAGCTCCGCTCCGGCGTCGGCGAAGCGGGCCGTACGCTGCTCAGGAGCGCCCTCGGCGGACTGTCGGGCGTGCACGAGGTCCTGGTCGACGGGCGCCGGGTCAGCGTCCGCGCCGACGACGGAGCGGCGGCGGTGCCCGCCCTCCTGGGCGCACTCGAGCGCGCCGGAGTCGGCGTCGCCGCCGCGACCGTGGCCCGCCCCTCGCTCGACGACGTGTACCTGCGTCACACCGGCCGCCGCTATGCCGAGGCGGCCGAGGAGACGGGGGAGGCCGGGGAAACCGGCCGGCCCGACGACCTCGCCCTCGCGGGAGGTACCCGATGAGCACCGCTGTCTCCCAGACCTGGTACATGACGCAGCGTCAACTCATGGTGTTCGTACGGCAGCCGGCGTACGCGGTCATCACCCTGATCCAGCCGGTGATCTGGCTGTTCCTGTTCGGCAGTCTGTTCCGCGAGGTCGTCGAGCTCGGCGGTTTCGGCACCACCTCGTATCTCGACTACCTCGTTCCCGGGGTGGTCGTGATGAGCGCGCTGAGCTCCAACATGTGGGCCGGGATGACCACGCTCGACGAGATCCAGCGCGGCACCCTGGACCGCTTTCTGACCACCCCGGTCAGCCGGGCCGCGCTGATGAACGGCAACGTCGTCAACAACGGCCTGGTCACCGCCGCGCAGTCGGTGATCATCGTGCTGCTCGGGCTGCTGGGCGGTGCGGACTACCCGGGCGGGATCGTCGGGATCGCGGTCCTGGTGCTCGCCTCGGTGCTGCTGGGCACGGTCTTCGGGGCGCTCTCCAACGCGCTGGGCATGCTGGTGCGGGAGCGGGAGTCGATCATCGGGATCAACACGTTCCTGCTGCTGCCGCTGACGTTCCTGTCCTCCGCCTTCATGGCGCCTGCCCAGATGCCGGGGTGGATGCGGCACATCGCGAACGTCAACCCGCTCGACTGGGCGATGGTGGCGGGGCGTTCGGCGCTGTCCGAGAACCCCGACTGGGGTGATGTGCTCATCCGGGGCGGTGCGCTGCTGGCGTTGGCGGTGGCGGCGGTGTGGCTGTCGATCCGGACGTTCCGGTCGTACCAGCGGTCCGTGTAGCGGTGTGGGAGGGCGCCGCTGCGCCCTCCCACCATTCGTGTCCGCCTGGAGAAGTCAGGCGGGCGTGCTCTCCTGCTCCGCCTCGATCCGTGCGTTCCAGTCCCGCTTCGAGGCCTGCCAGCCGTCCTCGTTGTGGCCGAGCCGCCAGTACCCGGAGATCGAAAGGTCCTCGCGCGCGATCTCGCGCTCGACGCGCAGCAGGTGCCGCAGCTGCTTCACGAAGTGCGCCTCGCCGTGGACGAAGGCGTGCACCCGGCCCGCCGGGAACTCCAGCGCCCGCACGGCCTCGGTGAGCGCCTCGCCGACCGGACGGTCCCCGCGGTGCAGCCAGACGACCTCCACATCGGAGTCGATCTTCTGCTCCTCCTCGGGCCCGGAGACCTCGATGAAGGCGTACGCCGTGGTGCCGGCGGGCAGCACCTCCAGGGAGCGGGCGATCGCGGGCAGCGCGCTCTCGTCCCCGGCGAGCAGATGCCAGTCGGCGGCCGGATCGGGGGTGTAGGCGCCGCCCGGGCCGTTGAACCGGACGGTCTCGCCCGGCTGCACGCTCGCGGCCCAGGGTCCGGCGAGGCCCTCGTCGCCGTGGACCACGAAGTCCAGGGTCAGCTCAAGGTGTTCGGCATCCCAGTGGCGCACGGTGTACGTCCGCGTCACCGGCCACTGCTCGCGCGGGAACTCCTCGCGGATGCGCTCCATGTCGAAGGGCTCCGGGTAGGTCGCACCCCCGGCCGGGAACAGCAGCTTCACATAGTGGTCGGAGCAGGTGTCCGCCGAGAAGTCGGCGAGCCCCTCACCTCCGAGCACCACACGCTGCATGTGCGGGGTCAGCCGCTCGGTGCGGACGACCTGAGCGGAATGCGGCTTCCGCGGCTTGCGTCCCGGTCGTTCTGCCATGGCGGCCTCCCTGCCTCTTCGCTTAGGCTTACCTAAGTTAGCATCTCCCCCCTACTTAACACCCCTTGTATGAGGGCAAGATTAAGCCATTGTGGAGAGTGCGAATCCCTCCTGAAGAGAATCTCATTCACTCAACAGAGAACATGATTTACGGTGCCAGGGTCGTCAGCAGTCGCTGAAGCGACCCGCCCAACCCCCAGCGCGCCGCCAGCCGCTCCACCGCCGCCGGATCACGCGGCCCGCGCGGCACCACCGTGTCGACGTCCGGCAGCGGGACGTCGTCCGCCACCCGCACGACCTTGGGCGCCACCGCGACATAGGGCCGCGACTCGTCCAGCCGCTTGCGCTGCGACGGCGTGAGCTTGGCCTTCGGGTCGTCGACCGCCGACATGATCCCGGCGACATCGCCGAACTCGGCCAGCAGCTTGGCGGCCGTCTTCTCCCCGATGCCGGGCACCCCCGGCAGACCGTCGCTCGGGTCGCCGCGCAGCAGCGCCAGATCCGCGTACCCCGGCCCGTCGACCCCATACTTCTCGCGCAGCCACGCCTCGTCCGTGAGCTGGAGGGTGCCCACGCCCTTGAGCGGGTACAGCACCCGCACCCCGCGCCCGTCGTCCACCAGCTGGTACAGATCGCGGTCGCCGGTGACGATGTCGACCGGGCCCTTCGCCCGCGCGGTGAACGTGCCGATCACATCGTCCGCCTCGTACCCCGCGACGCCCACGCGCGCGATGCCGAGCGCGTCGAGGACCTCCTCGATGACCGGAACCTGCGGCGACAGCGTGTCCGGCACCTCCTCCTCGTCCGGCCCCACCTCGCGCTCCTCGGCGACACGGTGCGCCTTGTAGGAGGGGATCAGGTCGACCCGCCACTGAGGACGCCAGTCGGCGTCCATGCAGGCCACCAGCTCATCGGGCCGGTGGTCCCTGACCAGGCGGTCGATGAATTCCAGCAGCCCGCGCACGGCGTTCACCGGCGTGCCGTCCGGGGCCTTCACGGACTCCGGGACGCCGAAGTAGGCGCGGAAGTAGAGGGAGGCGGTGTCGAGGAGCATGAGTCGTCCGGTCACGCCTCGCATCATGCCGTACGGCGCCGACAGTCACCGGTCCTCAGCGATGTGAAGCCTCTTCGGCGATCCCACGGACTGGTTGTGAACTGAACCACTTCGGCGTTTGCCCTGGTCGGTCGAGGGCAGGCGCCGCCACTGACCCCCGCCCCCGAGTCAAGAGGTACGCGTGTCAGCCAGCCTAGAGGCCGAACATCTCTACAAGGTGTTCGGCAGACGACCGAGTGAGGCAGTCGAGAGACTGCGCGATGGAGCCGACCGGGAGGAGCTGCGCGCCGACGGCACCACCGCCGCGGTCGTCGACGCCTCCTTCACCGTGGAACCCGGCCAGATCTTCGTCGTCATGGGCCTGTCCGGATCCGGCAAGTCCACCTTGCTGCGCATGCTCAACGGCCTCCTCGAGCCCACCGCCGGACACGTCCGCTTCGACGGCCAGGACCTGACCGCGCTCGGCGACCGCGAACTGCGCGCGGTCCGGGCGAGGAAGATCAGCATGGTCTTCCAGCACTTCGCGCTCTTCCCGCACCGCAGCGTCCTGGAGAACGCCGCCTACGGCCTCGCCGTACAGGGCGTCCCCCGCGCCGAGCGCGAGAAGCGCGCCACCGAGGCCCTGGCCCTGTGCGGGCTGGCCGGCTGGGAGAAGTCCTGGCCCGACGAGCTGTCCGGCGGTATGCAGCAGCGCGTCGGCCTGGCCCGCGCGCTGGCCACCGACGCCGACCTGCTCCTCATGGACGAGTCCTTCAGCGCCCTCGACCCGCTGATCCGCCGCGACATGCAGGACCAGCTCCTGGAGCTCCAGAAGACCCTGAAGAAGACCATCGTCTTCATCACCCACGACCTCAACGAGGCCATGCGCCTGGGCGACCGCATCGCCGTCATGCGTGACGGCCGTATCGTCCAGATCGGCAGCGCGGAGGACATCCTCGTCCGGCCCGCCGACGACTACGTGGCCTCCTTCACCCAGGACGTCGACCGCTCGCGGGTCCTGACCGCGGGCGCCGTCATGGACCCGGACGTCGTCGGTGACGAGGTCGGCTGTCGCTGCGAGACCGCGACACCGGACACCCCCTTCACCGAACTCTGCGCGATCAGCGCCCGGCTGACGCACCCCGTCGCCGTTGTCGACAAGACCGGGAAACTCGTCGGCCGCGTCCCGAGACAACGCCTCGTCGGGTTCCTCGGTGACGAGCAGTCCGAACCGGTGGCCTGCGACTCGCCCCGGGACAAGGGCGGCGACAAGGCGGTGGCCCGTGCCTAGGATCCCGCTCGGCGACTGGGTCAACGACGCGGTCGACTGGCTGCTCGGCCACATGGCCTGGCTCTTCGACTTCCTCAAGACCGTCTTCACCGGCACCTACGACGGTATCGACGCCGTCCTCCAGGCGCCCCAACCCCTGCTCCTCGCGGGCATCTTCGCCGTCATCGCCTTCTGGCTGCGCGGCACCACGGCCGGCGTCCTCACCTTCGCGGGCTTCGCCTTCATCGACTCCCTCGAACTGTGGGACGACGCGATGGTGACCCTCTCGCTGGTCCTCGTCGCCACGATCATCGCCCTGGTGATCTCCGTGCCCGTCGGCATCTGGGCGGCCCGCTCCGACCGGGTCAGCGGACTGGTCCGGCCGGTCCTGGACTTCATGCAGACGCTGCCCGCGATGATCTACCTCATCCCGGCGATCCTCTTCTTCGGCACCGGCGCCTCCGCGGGCATCGTCGCCACCCTGATCTTCGCGCTCGCCCCCGGCGTGCGCATGACCGAGCTGGGCATCCGCCAGGTCGACAAGGAACTGGTCGAGGCGGCCGAGGCGTTCGGCACGACTCCCAGGGACACCCTCCTGCGGGTCCAGCTCCCGCTCGCCCTGCCCACCGTCATGGCCGGCGTCAACCAGGTCATCATGCTCGGCCTGTCCATGGCCGCGATCGCCGGCATGGTCGGCACCGGCGGCCTCGGCGGTCGCGTCAACGAGGCCATCGGCCAGCTCGACGTGGGCCTCGGCTCCGAGGCGGGCGTCGCCATCGTGATCCTCGCGATCTACCTCGACCGGATGACCGGCGCCCTGGGCACCCAGGTCTCCCCGCTGGGCCGCCGCGCCGCCGCCAAGGCGCGTGCCGCACAGGGTCTGAGGATCTGGTCGTACCGCCCCCGTCCGCAGGTCGCCGTCATCGGCGTGGTGGTCCTCGCCCTCGTCGCGGGCGGCATGGGGATGTTCGGCGGCAAGGACGACAGCGCCACCCCGGTCGGTGAGAACGTCGGCCAGGGCAAGAAGGTCACCATCGGCTACATCCCCTGGGACGAGGGCGTCGCCTCCACCTTCCTCTGGAAGGAACTCCTGGAGGAACGCGGCTTCGAGGTGGACGCCAAGCAGCTCGACGCGGGCCCGCTCTACACCTCCCTGGCCTCCGGCAACGTCGACTTCCAGACCGACGCCTGGCTGCCGACCACCCACGCCGAGTACTGGAAGAAGTACGGCGACCAGCTGGACGACCTGGGCTCCTGGTACGGCCCGACCTCCCTGGAGCTGAGCGTCCCCTCGTACATGAAGGGCATCGACTCCCTGGCGGACCTCAAGGGCAGGTCCGCCGAGTTCGGCGGGAAGATCACCGGCATCGAGTCCAGCGCCGGAATGATGGGCCTGCTCAAGAGCAAGGTCCTCAAGGACTACGGCCTCGACAAGGAGTACAAGGTCGTCGACAGCTCCACGCCGGCGATGCTGGCCGAGCTGAAGCGGGCGTACAGCAAGCAGGAACCGGTCGTCGTCACGCTCTGGTCGCCGCACTGGGCGTACAGCGACTACGAGCTGAAGAAGCTCAAGGACCCGAAGGGCTCCTGGGGCAAGGGCGACGGGGTGCACACGGTGGCCCGCAAGGGCTTCGCCGACGACAACCCGGTCGTCGCGAAGTGGCTGAAGGACTTCAGGATGAGCGAGAAGCAGCTCACAGGTCTGGAAGCCGAGATCAACAAGGCCGGCAAGGGCAAGCAGCAGGACGCCGTACGCGCCTGGCTGAAGGCCAACCCCGGTGTGCTCGACAAGCTCGCACCGGTCGCGGACACCGCCACCCCCGCCGAGGCGAAGCGGCCCGTCGACGTGGCCTGGTTCCCCTGGGACGAGGACATCGCCGTCACCTACCTCTGGAAGAACGTCCTTGAGCGGCGCGGCTACAAGCTGAACCTGAAGCAGATGGACGTCGGCCCGGTCTACACGGGCCTCGCCTCCGGCGACCTCGATCTCAACTTCGACGCCTGGCTGCCGTACGCGCAGGCCAACTACTGGGACAAGAACAAGGACAGACTCGCCGACCTCGGCACCTGGTACGAACCGACCTCGCTGGAGGTCGCGGTCCCGTCGTACGTCAAGGGCGTCAAGTCGTACGAGGACCTCAAGGGCAAGGCCGACCTCTTCGACGGGAGGATCATCGGCATCGAGCCGGGCACCGGCGAGATGAACCTCCTCAAGAAGAAGGTCCTGCCGGGCTACGGTCTGGACAAGGAGTACGACGTCGTCGACGGCTCCACGCCCGCGATGCTGGCCGAGCTCAAGCGCGCCTACGCCAAGAAGCAGCCCGTGGCCGTCGTGCTCTGGTCGCCGCACTGGGCGTACAGCCAGTACGACCTGACCAAGCTGAAGGACGACAAGAAGCTCTTCGGCGAGGGCAACACGATCCGGACCATCGCCAACGAGAAGTTCCCCGAGCAGTACCCGCAGCTCACCAAGTGGATCAAGAACTTCCGGATGAGCGAGGACGAGCTCGGCACCCTGGAGGCCGAGATCAACCAGCGGGGCCAGGGCCACGAGGAAGAGGCCGTCGCCGCCTGGCTGAAGGAGCACCCGGGCGTGGCGGAGCGGATGACACCGCGGTAGCCGCCCTGTCGAAGCCGCCCGAGGGGCGGGCTCCCCACGTGACCTGACGGCGTGTGGCGAGGCCCGCCCCTCGGGCATGTCCGGGGGCGCGCATCCGTACGCGGTCCATGAAAAGGATCCGGACAACCACATAGAGCTATGCCGCCCCCTGAGCCTCATGGGGCGGTCGTGGTCAGCTGGTTCGTCCTGACGGCGCAAACCCCGCACGGGCCGGGTGGAGAGCTGATCTACTGGCCGGAGTTGGCGAAATGGACCGCACGGGGTTTACGGCAATGTGACGGGCGCATGAAACGGTTTGCCGAACATGCGTAGGGTGCAGACAACTCATCAGAGAGTGTGAACGGACCGACGAGCGAAGGAGGGAGCCGGAGCGATGGGCGACCACAAAGAACAACCCTTGCGGGTGGGCGCGGCCGTCAGGCGGCGACGCCGTGCGCTGGAGCTCACCCTTGCCGTCGTGGCCGAACGCAGCGGCCTGTCGGTGCCCTTCCTGAGCCAGATCGAGAACGAGCGGGCGCGGCCCAGCCAGAGCTCCCTGGAGAAGGTGGCCGACGCCCTGCGCACCACCGCCGTGGAACTCCTCGCCGCCGCCGACCCGGCGTGCAGCGTCGACGTCGTCCGCGCCGACGACACCGAGCCGGAGTGCCGGAGCCGGGTGCGTTCCCTGGTGCGTGGTCACCATCAGATGCACGCCCAGGAGTTCACCGGAGACCATGACGCCGGTCGTGAATTCCAGTTCCGCAACGACCAGTTGATGTACGTCGCCGACGGCGCGGTGGAGATCGAGGCGGAGGGCCGGGCCTATCGGCTCGGCCGCGCCGACACGCTCTACCTCACCGGTGGGGTACGCCACCGGTGGCGGGCGACCGTGCCCGAGACCCGGGTCGTGGTCGTCGCGGTGGCCGAGCACATCGAGGCGGTCCGGGACCGGCCGGGCAAGTGAGGGTCGTCTCCCTCGTTCCGTCCCTGACGGAGGCGGTGGCCCGGTCCGTCCCCGGCGCCCTGGTCGGCGCCACGGACTGGTGCACCCACCCGGCGGACCTCGACGTCGCGCGCGTGGGCGGCACCAAGAACCCCAGGACCGACCGCGTCCTCGCCCTCGCCCCCGACCTGGTGATCGCCAACGAGGAGGAGAACCGGGAGCCGGACCTCGCCGCGCTGCGCGAGGCGGGCGTCGCGGTCCTGGTGACCGAGGTGAGGGACGTCCCGCAGGCCTTCCGGGAACTGGCACGGGTCCTGGCGGCGTGCGGTGCGCGGGGACGGCCGCGCTGGCTGGACGAGGCGGAGCGGGCGTGGTCGGTCCTGCCGGAACCGGGGTCCGCCATGACGGCGGTGGTCCCGATCTGGCGCCGCCCCTGGATGGTGCTGGGGCGCGACACCTTCGCCGGCGATGTGCTGGCGCGCCTGGGCGTGGACCATGTGTACGCGACGCACGCCGAGCGCTATCCGCGGATCCCGGTCGAGGACCTGAACGCGGCCGCACCTGACGTCGTCGTCCTCCCGGACGAGCCCTACCGCTTCACCGCGGACGACGGCCCGGAGGCGTTCCCCGGACTGTCCTGCGCCCTCGTCAGCGGCAGACACCTCACCTGGTACGGCCCGTCCCTCAGCGAAGCGCCACGGCTGCTGACGAAGGCCCTGCGAGCAGCGCACCGCTGAGCAGCCCGCGTGCGGTGTGCAGGGCGGCGACGGCCCAGGCGGCCACGAGGACGACGTACAGCACGACCGCGAGCCACTGGAAGGCCGGCAGCCCGGTGTGCCGGGCCAGCCCCTCCGCACCGGTGACACAGGTGCCGACCGGGAAGGTGAAGGCCCACCACGTCATCGCGAACCCCATGCCCTCCCGCCGGGCGCGCAGGACGTGCGCGGTGGCGAGCGCGAACCACAGCAGGGCGAACCCCGTCACGGGCACGCCGTAGAGAACGGCGAGGACGCCGAAGCCGCCGCTGTAGGGCGTGGGTACGACACCGGGCGCGACGTCCGCGAAGTTGTTGACGGCGGTGGTGGACTGTCCGAGCGGGCCCAGCACGAGGAACAGGGTCGGGGTGAGGGCGAGGGGCAGCGGACCGCCGGTGATGAGCCGTCCGAAGACCAGCGGCAGCATGAGCAGGGTCGCGAGCAGGCTGATCCCGAACATGGCCACGCACGCGAGCAGCAGGGTCTCCCGCGCCTGACCGGCCGGGAGATGGGGCACGAGCAGCGGCCCGAGCGCGGCCGACACCATGGGCGCGACGAGCGGCAGCAGCCACACGGGAGTGGCTTGTGACGGCTCGATCCGATGGCGTACGGCCATGAGGTACGGGACGGCGACGGCCGCGGTGAGTCCGATGGCCGTGCCGGCGGTGAACAGCACGGCGTCGAGAGCGACCGCGGCTCGCGTGCCGATCCAGTCGGAGCCGACGGTGAGGGCGCCGCCGCCGACGGCGAGGAGGGCCATGGACAGACAGCCGTAGAAGGGCGCCATGGCCGGGTCGAGGAGGTGGGCGCGGGCCTGGTCGCGATGGTGGGTCCAGTGCAGGGCGCGGGCGCAGAGCAGGACGACGAGAAGGGCGAGGGAGAGCGCCCAGACGCCGGTGAGGGCGGTGCGCAGACCGGGGACGGAGACCGGCAGTCCGGCTCCGGCGGTGGCGACGATGGCGGTGCCCATGACGGTGGCGTACCAGTTGGGTCCGAGGTGACGGACGGCGATGGCACGCGGGGACCGTGCGATGGCACGGGGGAGAAGGGGCTGGGCTGCGGTGACCATGATGCGACGATCGCGCGGTTGTGCGGCTGCCACCAGGGACGACGCCTCTATGAGGACATAAACTGGATTTATGAGCAGTGAGCGGGAGGGCTCTCCCTCGACCCCCGGTGGCATGCTGGCGCACCGCGTCCCCGACCTGGGGGCGCTGGAACTGCTGCTGGCGGTGGCCCGGCTCGGCAGCCTGGGTGCGGCGGCGCGGGAGATCGGCATCACCCAGCCGGCGGCCAGCAGCCGCATTCGCTCGATGGAACGTCAGTTGGGTGTGGCGCTGGTGGACCGCTCACCGCGCGGGTCCCGTCTCACGGACGCGGGCGCGCTGGTGACGGACTGGGCGCGGCGGATCGTGGAGGCCGCGGAGGCGTTCGACGCGGGGGCGCAGGCGTTGCGGGACCGGCGGGACTCGCGGCTGCGGGTCGCGGCGAGCATGACGATCGCGGAGTATCTGCTGCCGGGCTGGCTGTTGGCGTTGCGCGCCCAGCGTCCGGACACGGCGGTGTCGTTGCTGGCCGGCAACTCGGCGGCGGTGGCCTCCCGGCTGCTCTCGGACGAGGCGGACCTGGGGTTCGTGGAGGGCCTGAACGTACCGACGGGCCTCGACTCGGTCGTGATCGCCCACGACCACCTGATCGTGGTGACGGCCCCGGCCCACCCCTGGGCCCGCCGCCGACGGCCGCTGGCGGCGGACGAGTTGGCCGCGACGCCGTTGATCCTGCGGGAGAAGGGTTCGGGGACGCGGCAGGTCCTGGACGCGGCGCTGGGCGGACTGGCGCGGCCGTTGATCGAGTTGTCGTCCACCACCGCGGTGAAGGCGGCGGTCGTGAGCGGCGCGGGGCCGGCGGTACTGAGCGAGCTGGCGGTGGGGGAGGAGCTGGCGATGCGCCGGCTGGTGCGGGTGCCGGTGGAAGGGGTGTCACTGGCACGGGACTTGCGGGCGGTGTGGCCGACGGGGCATCGACCGGTGGGTCCGGCCAGGGAACTGCTGTCGCTGACACGGGGATAGGGGCCGCGCCGGCGAAAAACTCCTGGCCTGCCACCGCAGCCGACCCGCACCATGCCGTACATGCCACCCACCGCCCCGCCCGCCGAAGGCGCCCGCACTCCGTGGGAAGAGCTCCCACCCCAGGTCCGCAACGCCGTGGCCGACATCCTCGGTGAACCCGTCACCCACGCCACCACCCAACCCGGCGGCTTCTCCCCGGGCGCCGCGGCACGCATCCGCACCGCCCGAGGCCGCCGTGCCTTCGTCAAGGCCGTCAGCGCGGACACCAACGCCACGGGCCCCGTGTTCCACCGCCGAGAAGCCCGCTACGCCGCCGCCCTCCCACCCGCCGTCCCCGCGCCCCGCCTCCTCGGCACCTACGACGACGGCACCTGGGTGACTCTGGTCTTCGAGGACGTGTCGGGCCGCCAGCCCCACGTTCCCTGGCGGCAGCCGGAGTTGAGACGCGTCCTCGACGCGGTGACAGACCTCGCCCGGACCCTCACCCCGTCCCCCGTGCGCGACGCGCCCCCTGCCTCCGAGTCCGCCGTCGGCACGTTCAGCGGCTGGCGGCGACTCCTGGAGGAGACCCACCCGGACCTCGACCCCTGGACCGCCGCCCACCTCCCGCACCTCGCCGAGCTGGCCGACCCCTGGCCCGAGGCCGTCTCCGGCGACACCCTCGCCCACGGCGACCTCCGCGCCGACAACATGCTGCTCACCGACGACGGCCGCGTCGTCTTCGTCGACTGGCCGCACGTCGTCCGCGGTGCCGCATGGCTCGACCTGCTGCTCATGCTCCCGTGCGTCAGAGCCCAGGGAGGCCCCGATCCGCAGGGGCTCTTCACCGCGCACCCGCTGGGCCGCGACGCCGACCCGGACGCCGTCACCGCCGCCCTCGCGGGCCTCGCCGGCTACTTCGTCCACCAGTCCCTGCAGCCCCCACCGCCGGGCATCCCGACCGTCCGCGCCTTCCAGCGCGCCCAGGGCGAAGCGGCGTCGAAATGGCTGCGAGACCGGATCGGATAGCCCCCGGCTCAGGCTCCCGCCGCCTCCACCAACCCCCGTACCACCCGCAGATCCTCACCCATCTCCGGATGCCACTGCACCCCCAACACCCAGTCGGAGGAAGGCAGTTCCACGGCTTCGACCGTTCCGTCGGGTGCGTGCGCCGACACCAGGAGGCCGGTGCCCAGCCGGTCCACGGCCTGGTGGTGGTACGTCGGTACGGACGTCTCCTCCGGGACGACACCGGCGTACAGCGTCCCCGGCACCGGCTTCACGGTGTGCCACCCGAAGACACCGACCACCTCCGCGTGCCCCTCGATGTGCTGGACGAGCGTGCCGCCGAGGGCGACGTTCAGCAGCTGCATGCCCCGGCAGATCCCGAGCAGCGGGACGCCCGCGGCGAGGGCGGCGTCGATGAGGGCGAGCTCCCAGGCGTCGCGCTCGCGGGCCGGCGGCCCGGTACGGGGCTCGCGCTCGGCGCCGTAGTGCACCGGCTCGACGTCCGGGCCGCCCGCGATCACCAGCCCGTCGAGGCGCGCCACGGCCCCGGCGGCATGCTCGGGCGCGTCCGGCGGAAGCATCGCGGCCAGCCCGCCCGCCCGCTGCACGAGCCGCGGATACCCGACGGGCAGCAGCGCCGCCGCCAGCTCCCACACACCCCAGCGTGCCCCGGCCTCCAGATACGTACTGATGCCGATCAGCGGCCTGCCCGCCATGCGCCCTCCCGGTCCGGCAAAGGATTGTTTCCATACCTTTGTCGAGAGATGCCCGCGGAGGCAAGACCCCCAGGCCGCACGGCGGACGCCGTCACGCCAGGAACCCCCTGAGCAGCGCCGCCGTCCCCCCGCAGTGCTCGCGCATCATCTCCCGCGCCCCGTCCGCGTCCCCGTCCAGCACCGCCTCCACCAGCGCGGTGTGCTGGCGTTGGGAGTGTTCGAGGTTGCGGACGAGGAGCGGGATGCAGTCCAGCAGGTCGTTCACCGTGGCCCGGACCGCCGCGTACTGCGCGGTCAGCGACGGTGATCCGCACAGCTCGGCCAGCGTCAGGTGCAGCATCGTGTCCAGGCGCCGATAGTCCGCCAGCGGAGCGTCCTGCGTGCGGGCCAGCGCCTCGCGCAGCCGTTCCGCCTGGTCGTCGGCGAGCCCGTGCGCCGCGCACAGACCCGCCGCCCCCACCTCCAGCACCTCGCGGAACCGCAGCACGTCCTCGATGTCGACCGCGGAGATCCGCCGCCGCAGCTCGTCCTCGCCGCCGGCGTCCGACTTCCGCAGCACGAACGTCCCGCCGTACCGCCCGCGCCGCGACTCCACCAGCCCCTGGTCCTGGAGCACCTTCAACACCTCGCGCAGCGTCACCCGGCTGATCCCGAGCCGCTCCGCCAGCTCCCGCTCGGCCGGCAGCCGCTCACCCCCCGGTACCAGACCGAGCCGTACGACCTGCAGGATCTGCTCCAATGCCTCCTCGAAGCCGTTGCCCGCCCGTACCGGCCGCAGCACCGGCGTCAACCGGTCCTCCAGGTCGCCCTCCGGATCCAGCGACATCCCGTCGTACCCCCTTCCCAAGCAATGGTTCTCCGCAATACCTTATGGCTTCCGGCCCGGCCGAAAAAAGCGCAGAAGCCCGAAGGAGCTCTCCCGTGGCAGACCGCACACCCCCGCTGAGCGTCGAGGAGCTGCACGCCCTCGTCGCGAGCGGTGAGATCGACACTGTCGTCCTGGCCTTCCCCGACATGCAAGGGCGGCTCCAGGGCAAGCGGTTCGCCGCCCGCTTCTTCCTCGACGAGGTGCTCCACCACGGCACCGAGGGCTGCAACTACCTCCTCGCCGTCGACACCGAGATGAACACCGTCGAGGGCTACGCCATGTCCTCCTGGGACCGCGGCTACGGCGACTTCGCCATGCACCCGGACCTCTCCACCCTGCGCCGCGTCCCCTGGAACGCCGGCACGGCCATGCTCATCGCCGACCTCGCCTGGGACAACGGCTCGCCCGTGGTCGCCGCCCCGCGCCAGATCCTCCGCCGCCAGCTGGAGCGCCTCGCCGAGCTCGGCTACACCGCCATGGTCGGCACCGAGCTGGAGTTCATCGTCTTCAAGGACACCTACGAGCAGGCCTGGGACGTGGGGTACCAAGGGCTCACCCCGGCGAACCAGTACAACATCGACTACTCGGTGCTCGGTACCGGTCGCATCGAGCCCCTGCTCCGCCGTATCCGCAACGACATGACCGGCGCCGGCCTCGTCGTCGAGTCCGCCAAGGGTGAGTGCAACCCGGGCCAGCACGAGATCGTGTTCAAGTACGACGAGGCCGTGGTCACCTGCGACCAGCACGCGATCTACAAGACCGGCACCAAGGAGATCGCCGCCCAGGAGGGCGTCTCGATCACCTTCATGGCCAAGTACAACGAGCGCGAGGGCAACTCCTGCCACATCCACCTCTCGCTCGCGGACGCGGCCGGCAACAACGCGATGGCCGACAACGGCGGTATGTCCGAGGTCATGCGGCACTTCCTCGCCGGACAGCTCGCGGCCCTCAGGGACTTCTCCCTGCTCTACGCCCCCAACATCAACTCCTACAAGCGGTTCCAGCCCGGCTCCTTCGCCCCGACCGCCGTCGCCTGGGGCCACGACAACCGCACCTGCGCCCTGCGGGTCGTCGGCCACGGCCGCTCGATGCGCTTCGAGAACCGGCTGCCCGGCGGCGACGTCAACCCCCACCTGGCGGTCGCCGGACTGGTGGCGGCGGGTCTGTACGGCATCGAGCAGAAGCTGGAACTGCCCGAGGCCTGCGCCGGCAACGCCTACACCGCCGACTACGCGCACGTCCCCACCACGCTGCGCGAGGCCGCCGAGCTCTGGGAGAACAGCCCCATCGCCAAGGCCGCCTTCGGTGACGAGGTCGTGGCCCACTACCGCAACATGGCACGCGTCGAGCTGGACGCCTTCGACGCCGCGGTGACCGACTGGGAGCTGCGTCGCTCCTTCGAACGCATGTGAGGCATCTCTTGTCGCAACCGTACGAACTGGACGTCCTCAACCCCGCGACGGAGGAGGTCATCGCCACCGTTCCGGGCGCCGTCGAGCAGGACGTCGACGCCGCCGTCCACCGGGCCGACCGGGCCCAGCGCGCCTGGGCGGCCGTCGCACCCGCGGACCGGGCCAGACTGCTGCGCCGCTTCGCCGTCGTCGTCGACGAACACGTGGAGGAACTCGCGCGGTTGGAGGTGCGCGAGGCCGGCCACACCATCGGCAACGCCCGCTGGGAGGCCGGCAACGTCCGTGACCTCCTCGACTACGCCGCCGGCGGAGTGGAGCGGCTCGCGGGCCGGCAGATCCCCGTACCCGGCGGCCTCGACATCACCCTCCTGGAACCGCTGGGCGTCGTCGGAGTGATCGCGCCCTGGAACTTCCCCATGCCGATCGCGGCCTGGGGCACGGCCCCGGCCCTCGCGGCGGGCAACGCCGTGATCCTCAAGCCCGCCGAGACCACCCCGCTGACCGCGCTGCGGCTCGCCGAACTCGCCCTGGAGGCCGGGCTCCCGGAACACCTCCTCCAGGTCCTGCCGGGCCGCGGCGACATCGCGGGCGACGCCCTCGTACGCCATCCTGGCGTCGCGAAGATCGTTTTCACGGGCTCCACGCGGGTCGGCAAGCGCGTCATGGCCCTCTGCGCCGACCAGGTCAAGCCGGTCACCCTCGAACTCGGCGGCAAGAGCCCGAACATCGTCTTCGCCGACGCCGACCTCAGGACCGCCGTCGACCCCTTCTCCTTCCTCGACAACTCCGGCCAGGACTGCTGCGCCCGCACCCGCATCCTGGTCCAGGAGTCCGTGTACGACGAGGTCCGCGAGCTGCTCGCCGACACGCTGGCCGCCGTCGTCGTGGGTGACCCGGCCGACGAGAAGACCCAGATGGGACCGCTGATCTCCCGTCAGCAGCTGGACCGCGTACGGTCGTTCGTGCCGGACGACGCCCCGGCCCTGCGCGGCAGGGCCCCCGAAGGGCCCGGCTTCTGGTTCGCGCCGACCGTCCTCACGGGGGAGCGGCACGACTCCGAGGCGGCCCGGGAGGAGATCTTCGGACCCGTGGCCGTACTCCTGCCCTTCACCGACGAGCAGGACGCGATCCGGCTCGCCAACGACACCCCGTACGGCCTCTCCGGTTCCATCTGGACCCGGGACGTCGGCCGCGCGCTCCGGGTCTCCCAGGCGGTCCGGGCCGGCAACCTGTCCGTCAACTCCCACTCCAGCGTGCGCTACTGGACCCCCTTCGGCGGCTACAAGCAGTCCGGCGTGGGCCGGGAGCTCGGCCCGGACGCCCTGGCCGCCTTCACCGAAACCAAGAACGTCTTCATCAGCACGGAGGGCCCCGCACAGTGACCGCATCGACCGAAGAGATTGTCTGCCGACGCCTGGTCGGCCGTACCGCCGTCATCACCGGGGCCGGCAGCGGCATCGGCCTCGCCACCGCCCGCCGGCTCGCCTCCGAGGGCGCGCACATCGTCTGCGGCGACGTCGACGAGCAGCGCGGCAAGGCGGCCGCCGAGGAGGTCGGCGGGATCTTCGTGAAGGTCGACGTCACCGACCCCGAGCAGGTCGAGGCGCTGTTCAGGACGGCGTACGACACCTACGGCAGCGTCGACATCGCCTTCAACAACGCGGGCATCTCCCCGCCCGACGACGACTCCATCCTGGAGACCGGCCTCGAGGCCTGGAAGCGCGTCCAGGAGGTCAACCTGACCTCCGTCTACCTGTGCTGCAAGGCCGCGATCCCCTACATGCGGCGGCAGGGCAAGGGCTCCATCATCAACACGGCGTCCTTCGTGGCGAGGATGGGCGCGGCCACGTCCCAGATCTCCTACACCGCGTCCAAGGGCGGTGTCCTGGCCATGTCCCGTGAACTGGGCGTGCAGTTCGCGCGGGAGGGCATCCGTGTGAACGCCCTCTGCCCCGGCCCGGTCAACACCCCTCTCCTTCAGGAACTGTTCGCCAAGGACCCCGAGCGCGCCGCGCGCCGCCTCGTCCACATCCCGCTCGGCCGCTTCGCCGAGGCCGAGGAGATCGCCGCCGCCGTCGCTTTCCTGGCCAGCGACGACTCCTCGTTCGTGAACGCCAGCGACTTCCTCGTCGACGGCGGAATCTCGGGGGCCTACGTCACACCCTTGTAGGCCCGCGGCCCCCAGGCCCTGTCGCCTACAGTGCCGGGATGAGCATGACGCCCCCGCCCGGCTGGTACCGCGACCCCGAGCATCCGCACCTGGAACGCTGGTGGGACGGCACTGCCTGGACCGAGCACCGGCGCGAGCCCGCAGTTGTGGGCCCGCCGCCGGTGCCTCCGGTGCCGGGACGGCCGCCGGGCGGTGAGGCCTCGGGGCGCGCGAAGGTCATCGCCCTCACCACGGCCGGGGTGGTCCTGGTCGCGGCGATCGTGACGGGAGCGTTCGTCCTGCGTGACGACGGGGGCGCCGAGGACAGTACGACGGTGACCGAGTCCATCACCCCCACCTTCGCACCGACGAGCCAGACGCCCACGCCCACGCCGTCGGAGTCCACCAGCGAACCCTCCGCCGACGACCCGGCCGTCGTCGAGGACCAGCTCAACGGCATCACCGTGCCGCTGCTCGACGGCTGGGTGCGACCCCAGTACATCGTCGACGACGACGTCCTCATGTCCACCGACGGCACCTACGACTGCCCGGGCGACCCAGGAGTGTGCCGGCACGGTCTCGTCATCTCGCGCACGGTGACCTCGAACGACGAGACATCCCCCGAGTCCCTCGCCAAGGCCGACATCTCCGACGCGGCCGACTACGCCTACGACCGCGACCTCGTCGGCAAGCGGCCCTTCGGCGGCATCGAGTCGCACGAGGTCGTGAAGTCGGGTCCGGTCGCGGTGGCGGGCCGCGCCGGGTATTTCGTCCGCTGGCGCGTCAAGACGGCCAAGGGGCCCGGCGGTTACGTCCAGTCCCTCGCCTTCCAGTCCAGCGTCGGCACCGAGTCCCCGGTCGTCGTGCGCTACGTCTTCGACGCCGGCGAGGACGGGCCGCCGCTCGCCGACATGGACCGGATCACCAAGGGCATCCGGTCCAGCGGCGACGCGAACGGCGGCGGCGTGGGCAGCAGCATCGGCCCGACGGACTGACCTAAAGGAACGTCCGGCCCTCGCCCCGGTAGGTCGGGACGGTCGAGGTGACGGTGTCGCCCTCGATCAGATGCAGCACGTCGAACCGCTCGCACAGCTCCCCGGCCTTCGCGTGCCGGAACCACACCTTGTCCCCGAGGAGGAGGTCGTCGGCGGGCGAGCCGAGCAGCGGCGTCTGCACCTCACCGGGCCCCTCCTGAGGGTCGTACTTCAGCCCCTCCGGCAGATAGGGCACCGGGAGCCGGTCGGGCCCGGGCGCACCGGAGGCCGGATAGCCGCCCCCGAGCACCGTGACGACACCGACGCCGGGCCGCCGCACGACGGGCTGCGCGAAGAGCGCGGCCGGACGCCCGCTGAACGACGTGTAGTTGTCGAAGAGCCGCGGCACATACAGCCCCGACCCCGCACCGATCTCCGTGACGGCATCCTCGGCGGCGGTCGTCTGGACACTGCCGGTACCGCCGCCGTTGACAAACTCCAGTTCGGGAACGACGGCCCGGACGGCACGCACCACTGCCGCCCGCCGCTCGGCGAGCTCCTTGCGGGCGGTGGCCTGCATCAGCCGGACGGCACGGGACCGGAACGGATGTCCGGCGACGGAGTCGCCCACACCGGCGATATGACCCTCGTACGCCATGATCCCGACGACCTTGAACCCGGGCCGCCGGGCGACCGCGCGGGCGAGGTCGGCGACCTGGGCGGGGGAGTGCAGCGGGGAGCGTCGGGCGCCCACGCGCACCCGGCCGCCGAGGAGCTTGAGTGAGGTGTCCAACTCCAGGCAGACGCGGACGACTTCACGTTCACCGTCCCGGGAGCGGTCGATGAGGTCGAGCTGTGCGACGTCGTCGACCATGACGGCCACGGCGGCGGCGAGCTTGGGGTCCGAGGTCAGCTCGGCGTACCCGGTGCTGTCGGCGGAGGGGTAGGCGAGCAGGATGTCGTCGAAGCCGGAGCGTGCCAGCCACAGGGACTCGGCCAGGGTGAAGGACATGAGGCCCGCGAAACCGTCCCTGGCGAGGACGCGTTCGAGCAGCGCTCGGCACCGCACGGACTTGCTGGCCACACGGATCGGCTTGCCGCCGGCCCGGTGGACGAGATCGTCCGCGTTGGAGTCGAAGGCGTCCAGATCCACGATCGCCACAGGAGCGTCGAGGTGAGCGGTGGCCCGGTCGTAACGGGCCCGGTCGGCGGCGCGCGCAGTCATGAACGAAGCCTGCCAGACAGGATTACCGCAGGGTAGGGGGACGTTCCGGGCTAAAGCCCCGGGGTCGTGGACTGGTTCCCGTCGGGCCGGGGACAACCCGTAGAGTGACGCGCACGCATGTGAGGACGGCAGGGGCCCGAGTCAGGGGATGCCGGTCCGTCCGTGCGGGTATGCGTGCCCGGGCGGGCCTGTTCCGCACCGGGGACGACGACGGACCCGGGCACAAGGGAAACGGGGGGCGCATGAGCACGGAAGCGCGGCACGCCTCCATCCCTCCGCGCCCCACGACACCCCCACGCCCCACGGACCCTCCGAAGACGGGCCCCGAGGCCACGGACCGCGAGGACTCCGGGCCCACCCCGGGCACCTCCGAGGAACGGCCACCGGCCCAGGCACCGGGTACGCGACCGGCGGGCGGGGCTTCCACGCCGACGACGACCGTGCCCCCGTTGCCGGGCGCACGACCGGCGCCCGGGACCCCCGCTCGCGACACCTCCCAGGACACGCCTCCTCGCTTCCCCCGCCTGCGCGCCCCGTCCTCCGGCGACCTCGCCCCCCTGACCCCGCCCCCGCCGAAGGCCTCCGCACGCTTCCCGGACACACCGCCGCCCCCCGGTCAGGGCAACCCCGCAACCCCCACGCCGCCGCGCCCCGCGACACCCCCGCGCCCCAACGGCACACCCCCGGAAACGTCCTTCGAGACCACCTTCCGCCTCCGCCCGGTACCGGTCGAGCAGGACTCCCCCCGAGACTCCTCCCCCCTGGGCCGCGCCCCGCGCCCCGACGCCCCACCCCGACCGGGCACCCGCCCGGCCCCTACGCCCGGCTCGACGGCGGCTGCTGGTGCTCCGCCCGGTCCAGGCCCTCGTGCGTCGTTCACGTCCGGCTCGACGGTGCCCGCCGGCGCTCCCTCCGGGTCAGGCACTCGCCCACCTTCCGCACCCGGCCCGAAGGCGCCTTCCGGCGCTCCGACCGGTGTGCCGCCCCGGCCCGGCTCTCGTCCGGCCGCCGCGGCCGCCTCCCGGCCGGCCTCGGCGCCGCCCGGCCCGCCCGCGCCCGGCCCCCGGTCTGCCGCGGTGCCCGCCGACGCCTTCGGCGGAGGGAACCGGCGGTCGACTCCCTTCGGTGACGCGCCCATGCCCGGCTCCCGGCCGGCCTCGACGCCGGCCGGCCCGCCCGCCCCCGGCCCCCGGTCTGCCGCGGTGCCCGCCGACGCCTTCGGTCGTACCGCACCCCCCGGAGGGACCCCGTCCCCCCGGCAGCCCGATCCCTCTCTCTCCTGGAGCGCCCCCCTGGCACCCGGTGACACCCCTGGATCCGGGCGGCCCGTCGTGTCGTTCGGGCAGCCCGAGGGGTACGACGAGCAGGCGCGGCCGCGAGTGCTCCGTGGGCGAGGTCGGCTGCGGGCCGTCGGTGTGGCCGTCTGTCTCGTGCTCGGGCTCGGGCTCATCGGCGGTGCCGCGACCGGGAGTTGGCTCGTCGGGGACTCGGCCGCGGCCGGATCCGGGGACACCTTCGCGGCGGCCGCCGGGATGTGGCACAGCGTTCCCGTCGACCAGCTCTTCCCGCCCACCGTGCAGGGACAGGGCGCAGGCCCCGGCGGCGCCGACCGGACCTGGACGCGGATCGCCGTCGCCCCGGACAGCGGCTGCAAGAACGCCTTCGACCCCCTGCTGCGCAAGGCACTCGCCCCCGTCGGCTGCGAGCGGCTGCTCCGCGCCACCTACACCGACGCCACCCAGAGCTACGTCACCACCGTCGGGCTTCTCTTCACCAAGGCCGACGCCGCCGGCATGACCGCCCTCGACACCCGGTTCGGCAAGGAGAAGTTGGGCGACCGGGCCGACCTCATGCCCCGGACCTACGCCGCCAAGAACACCGTCGCCGCCGGCTTCGGCACGAAGCAGCGGGCCTCCTGGGCCGTTTCCGTCCTCACCGACGCCCCCGTCGTCGCCTACGCCGTCTCCGGCTGGGCCGACGGCCGTACCGTCGACGAGCCGGAGCCCGCCGAGAAGGCCACGGCGTCCGACGCCACCACCGACATCGCCCAGGCCGGTCTCGGCCACGAGGCCCAGGGTCTCGCCGACCGCATCGAACGCGGCTTCCGCAAGACCGTCAGCTCGGCCACGGAGAAGCCGTCGTGAACGCCATGACCCGCCGCACCGGCCTCCTCGGCGTCCTTCTCGCCGCCTCCTTCGCCCTCGTACCGCCCACCGCGGCGCACGCCGACGGCATACGCGCCCAGCAGTGGGCCCTCGAGGCCATGCACACCCAGGAGGCATGGCAGACCACCAAGGGCAAGGGCATCACCGTCGCCGTCCTCGACACCGGCGTCGAGGACGACCACCCCGACCTCGTCGGCAACGTCCTCGACGGCAAGGACATGGTCGGCTTCGGAGCGAGCCGCGGCGATCGCGCCTGGGCCCGCCACGGCACCGCGATGGCCGGCATCATCGCCGGCCACGGACACGGGATCGGCAACGCCGACGGCGTGATGGGCATCGCCCCCGAGGCCAAGATCCTCCCCGTCCGCGTCATCCTGGAGGACGGCGACTCGGCCCGCGGCAAGGCCCGCAACACCCGCGGCAACGCGCTCGCCGAAGGCATCCGCTGGGCCGCCGACCACGGCGCCGACGTCATCAACCTCTCCCTGGGCGACGACTCCAAGTCCGCCCACCCCGAACCCGCCGAGGACGAGGCCGTCCAGTACGCCCTCAAGAAGGGTTCCGTCGTCGTCGCCTCGGCAGGCAACGGCGGCGAGAAGGGCGACCACATCTCCTACCCGGCCGCCTACCCGGGTGTCATCGCCGCGACCGCCGTCGACCGGTACGGCACCCGCGCCGCCTTCTCCACCCGCCGCTGGTACTCCACGGTCAGCGCCCCCGGCGACAAGGTCGTCATCGCCGACCCCGACCACAAGTACTACGAGGGCTGGGGCACCAGTGCCGCCGCGGCCTTCGTCTCCGGAGCCGTCGCCCTGGTCAAGGCGGCCCACCCCGGCCTGACCCCGGCCCAGATCAAGAAGCTCCTGGAGGACACGGCCCGCGACGCCCCCGTCGGCGGCCGCGACGACTCCCGCGGCTACGGCCTGGTCGACCCGGCCGCTGCGATCAAGGCAGCGGCCGAGCTGAAGCCGGAAGGACTGCAGGCGGCGTCCTACGGCGAGAAGTACTTCGGCTCAGGCCCGGACGCGGCCGAGGAGGAGGACGACACGGCAGGCTGGGCGGCCCCCCTGGCCGGCGGCGCGGGCGGCGTCCTGCTGATCGCGGCGGTGGTGCTGTGGCGAGGCAGAAGAGAGCAGTACGAAGAAGTCTGACGCTGCGGATGGCGCCCCTGCGGGGGCGCGGCGCTGTATCGATGTGCGGCCACGGCCGCGTGGGCGCGACCGGCCCCACACGGCGCGGCAGTCCGCCGACGGCCTGTCGCGGCACACTCAACCCGTGAACACGGATACCGCTGCCTCCGCCGCGGACTCCACGAGCGAAATCCCCTTCTCCTTCGTCGCGTTACCGTTCGACAGCGCCACGACCAAGTACTCGTGACCGTCCGACGCGGTGACCTGCCCGACGCTGTTGATGTCCCACAGTCCCGTCGCCGACCGCGGCAGCCACCCGTTCTTCAAGGCCCACGCGGAGCCCTCGGCGGCGGCCGACACCCCCCAGTGTTGATCGGCGGCTATCCGCCCCATCAGCCCCCGCACATACTCCCGGGACGCCGAGTTCAACTCCGAGTCGTCCCCGAACACCTGCCGAAGCAACGTGAGCTGGTCCGCCGCCGTGGTCTGGGTCAGCCCCCACAGCATCCCGTCACCGCCCTCGGTGCCCGTGAGCCCGAGCCGCTCGTTCGCCGCGTCGAGCCCCTCCGCCTGCCCGATGATCCGCCACAGCGCCGACGCGGAGGCGTTGTCGCTGTTCTCGATCATCGCGGTGGCGTACGACTTCTCGGCCGTCGTGAGATGCCGGTCCTCGTCCTGCGCCTGGAGCAGCAGCGCCGCCAGGATGTCGACCTTGACGATGCTCGCCGTGTCGAAGGCGGCGTCCCCGTACGTGGCGCTCGCCCCGGAGTCCAGGTCGAGCACGGCGACCGAGACGTCCGCGTCGCCCGGCACGGTCACCGACGCCATGGCCGTGGCCAGCAGCTTGTCGTGGTCCACCGTCGGCTGCGTCACGGGCTCCACCGATGCCTCCTCGCTCGTCGCCGCCGCGGCCGGCGACGGGGCCGACGATACGGAGGGAGCGCCGGAGTGCGCCTGCGCCTTCACATACACGGTCCCCCCGGCGGTGGCGCCGACGATCGCGACGGAGGCGAGGGCGGTGTACATCAACGGGCGCCGCCGGGACGGGCGCGAGCGACGGCTTCGGCTGGCTCTGGAGGACTCCATGACCGTGATGGTCGGGCCACCGACTGTGTGGGCCGTTAGACGAAAGTTAGATGTGTGTCAGGGAAATCTGAGATTCCGGTGAAGAGGGTCACGGAGAGGTTTCCGGGGCCGCACAAGCCCAGCAGCATCTCCCCTATAGGGTCGGTGACCGTGGCGAACAAGAACATTCCCGACTCCGGCTTCTCCGACGACGACGGCTCCGCCGACCCCGGGCTGCGCGCGGCGCTCGCCGCCTGGACCGAGGACCGCACCGCCGTGGGACCCGTTCTGGAGGCTCTGAAGGGTGCCCGGCTGCTCGTCCCCGTCGTGGCCGTGCTCGGTGAGGTCGAGGAGGACGAGAACGGACTGCGCCGCGAGAAGACCAGCGACATGGCCGTGCCCACCCTGAAGGCCGGCGGCCGCACCGCCCTGCCCGCCTTCACGTCCACCGACTCGCTGGCGCTCTGGGACCCGGCGGCCCGCCCCGTCGCCGTACCCCTGCACCAGGCGCTCCAGGCCGCCGCGCACGAGAAGGCGGACACGGTCGTCCTGGACCTGGCAGGACCGGTGCCGTTCGAGCTGACCGGCCCGACGCTGCTCGCCCTCGCCGAGGGCCGTACGACGACGGACCCGCTCGCCGACCCGGCGGTCGTGGAGGCGGTACGTGCCGCCGTCGCCGCCGTGGGTGCGGTGGAGCGGGCCTACCTCGGCCCCGGCCAGGGGGACGGCACACTCGCCCTGGTGCTCTACCCGGGCATGCCGAACGACGCCGGCGTCCACGGAGTGGCCCGGCGTCTGGCCGCCGACGAAACGCTGAGGGCCCGCCTGGTGCGCGGCCTCGACCTGGCACTGCTGCCGGCCGGGGCGACGCCTCCGGGCGAGCCCTTGTACGTGCGGTAGGGACTCAGCCGTAGACCGGGCCCGTGTACTTCTCGCCCGGGCCCTGGCCCGGCTCGTCCGGGACGAGCGACGCCTCGCGGAACGCCAGCTGGAGGGACTTCAGACCGTCGCGCAGCGGGGCCGCGTGGAAGGAGCTGATCTCGGTCGCGCTGCCGTCCAGCAGACCGGCCAGGGCGTGGATCAGCTTGCGGGCCTCGTCCAGGTCCTTGTACTTGTCGCCCTCCTCGGTCAGACCGAGCTTCACCGCGGCGGCGCTCATCAGGTTCACGGCTACCGTCACGATCACTTCGACGGCGGGGACCTCGGCGATGTCGCGGGTCATCTCGTCGAAGTCGGCGGGGGACTCAGGAGGGGTGTCACTCATGGCCCACACGATAGGCGGTCCGTGCTGCCGTTCCTCCAATTGGTCCTTGTCAAGCGATCCTGCTAATCTGTTTGATGACCGGCTGGACACTCGCGTGCCCGGCCCACAAGTGGAGGCTCCGATCTCCCACCTGACCGTCCCCCGGGACGGCGGGTCACCCCGGTCAGGCGGCCACCATCGTTCCGTACGGACGATGGAGTCGCCCGAATGCGCGCCCCGCGATCATCGCGGCGGTGCTCCGGCAGTGTTTTGGAGCCCCGTCTTGTGATCGTCCGGGGCATTTTTTGTGCTTCGGCGCGGTTAGGTCTGTCGAGAAGAGACAAACGCGGCTGTCCGCCAGACCGCCGTGTGGTGCTAACCGAGGAGGATCCATCAGCGCCGAGCCCCGCATCAACGACCGGATTCGCGTTCCCGAGGTGCGACTTGTCGGTCCCAGTGGCGAGCAGGTGGGCATTGTCCCGCTGGCCAAGGCACTGGAGCTTGCGCAGGAGTACGACCTGGACCTGGTCGAGGTCGCGGCGAACGCCCGTCCGCCCGTGTGCAAGCTCATGGACTACGGGAAGTTCAAGTACGAGTCGGCCATGAAGGCCCGTGAGGCGCGCAAGAACCAGGCGCACACGGTCATCAAGGAGATGAAGCTCCGGCCGAAGATCGACCCGCACGACTATGACACCAAGAAGGGTCACGTCGTCCGGTTCCTCAAGCAGGGCGACAAGGTCAAGATCACGATCATGTTCCGTGGTCGCGAGCAGTCCCGGCCGGAGCTCGGCTACCGACTGCTGCAGCGTCTCGCGTCGGACGTCGAGGACCTCGGTTTCGTTGAGTCGAACCCGAAGCAGGACGGCCGAAACATGATCATGGTTCTCGGTCCGCACAAGAAGAAGACCGAGGCGATGGCCGAGGCGCGCCAGGCGCAGGAAGCCCGCAAGGCTGAAGCGAAGGCCAACCCCGGCAAGTCGCAGAACGCCGCGGACCCCGACGCCGTGAACGCGGACGCCGAGGATGCCGAGATCGCCGATGCTGCTGCCGAGGCTCCCGCCGAGGCCCCTGCCGAGGCTTCCGCCGAGGCGTGATCCCAGGGGACGCGAGTCCCCCAGGACGTAACCGATACAAGAGCGACGCTCCACCGTGTGCCCGGTTTCACGACCGGGCACCGGAGCGCCACCCAGAGGAGAGAACGGCGCTATGCCGAAGAACAAGTCGCACAGCGGTGCCAGCAAGCGCTTCAAGATCACCGGCTCCGGCAAGGTGCTCCGCGAGCGTGCCGGCAAGCGCCACCTGCTCGAGCACAAGTCGTCCCGCGTGACGCGCCGCCTCACCGGCAACGCCGAGATGGCCCCGGGCGACGCCGCGAAGATCAAGAAGCTTCTCGGCAAGTGACGTACGCGGCGCCCTGACTGAGCGCCGTACGTCTGGACCGGGACCCCATCGATTCCGGGCCGTGTGAGTCCCACCACGGCCCCGCTACAAGGAGTAAAAAGTGGCACGCGTCAAGCGGGCAGTCAACGCCCACAAGAAGCGCCGGGCGATCCTCGAGGCGGCCTCCGGCTACCGCGGTCAGCGTTCGCGCCTGTACCGCAAGGCCAAGGAGCAGGTCACCCACTCGCTGGTCTACAACTACAACGACCGCAAGAAGCGCAAGGGCGACTTCCGCCGTCTGTGGATCCAGCGCATCAACGCCGCTGCCCGCCAGAACGGCATGACGTACAACCGCCTCATCCAGGGTCTGAACGCCGCCAACATCGAGGTGGACCGCAAGATCCTGGCCGAGCTGGCCGTCAACGACGCCACCGCGTTCGCCGCGCTGGTCGAGGTCGCGCAGAAGGCCCTGCCCGCCGACGTCAACGCGCCGAAGGCCGCGTGACACAGGCGCTGGCCTAGAGCCGACGTGACATGAGGGACCCGCAGGCTTCCGGGCTTGCGGGTCCTGTTGTGTAGTTCTGAAAGTGAGCCTCATGCACTCCGCAACCCCCGAGCTGATCTCCCCCCGTTCCCCCCGCGTCTCCGCCGCCCGGCGGCTCGCCAAGCGGAACTTCCGGGGCAAGGAGCGGCTGTTCCTGGCCGAGGGGCCGCAGGCCGTGCGGGAGGCCGCCGGGCACGGGCTCGTGGAGTTGTTCGCCACCGTCGAGGCCGCCGAGCGGTACGCCGACATCATCGCGGAGGCCCGCGCCGTCGCAGCGCGTGTGCACCTCGCCTCCGAGGACGTCATCGCCGACATCTCCACCACCGTCACCCCGCAGGGGCTCGTCGGTGTGTGCCGGTTCCTCGACACCCCCTTCGAGGAGATCCTCGCCGCCCGCCCCAAGCTCGTCGCCGTGCTCGCGAACGTCCGCGACCCCGGGAACGCCGGGACCGTCCTGCGGTGCGCGGACGCCGCCGGGGCCGAGGCCGTCGTACTGACCGACGCGTCCGTGGATCTCTACAACCCCAAGGCCGTACGGGCCTCCGTGGGTTCCCTCTTCCATCTGCCCGTCGCCGTCGGCGTCCCCGTGGAGCAGGCGGTCCAGGGCCTCAAGGACGCCGGCGTGCGGATCCTCGCCGCCGACGGCGCCGGGACCGACGACCTCGACGACGAGCTCGACAAGGGGACCATGGGCGGACCGACCGCCTGGATCTTCGGGAACGAGGCGTGGGGGCTCCCGGAGGAGACCCGCGCACTCGCGGATGCCGTCGTGCGCGTCCCGATCCACGGGAAGGCCGAGAGCCTGAACCTGGCGACCGCCGCCGCCGTATGTCTCTACGCGTCGGCCCGTGCACAGCGCGCCTCCGGAGGGTGCCGCTCCGTCACCGAGAGCTAGTAGGGTGACCAGCTCGGGGGCCCTCCGTCGAAGGGGTGGGGTACGGGGATATGAGCGTCGGCACGAGCAGCGCACCGGGAGCACGGGACGTGCGGCACGGGTCCGCGTCCGGCCCCGGTGATCTGGCCGGGCTCGGCATCGACCCCGATCTCCTGCCCGACGGACTGGTCGTCGCCGACGAGCACGGCCGGGTCGTCTGCTTCAACGCCGCGGCAGAGCGCATCACCGCCGTACCGGCCGCAGAGGCCCTCGGGCAGCGGCTCGCCAAGGCGCTGCCATTAGAGGACCTGGAAGGGCGGCGCTGGTGGCAGGTGACGGACCCCTACGGGGGGCTCGCGATTCGGCGTCGTCAGCCCGAGCGGAATCTGCTCCTTCCCGGCGGACGTGAGGTCCTCGTCTCCGCGCAGTACGTGCGCACCGAGCCCACCGGGCCCGTCCACCGCGTCGTCGTGTGCCTGCGCGACACCGAGGCCCGGCGCCGCACCGAGCGCAGTCACGCCGAGCTGATCGCCACCGTCGCCCATGAACTGCGGTCGCCGCTCACCTCCGTCAAGGGCTTCACCGCCACGCTGCTCGCCAAGTGGGAACGGTTCACCGACGACCAGAAGCGGCTGATGCTGGAGACCGTCGACGCCGACGCCGACCGGGTCACCCGGCTCATCGCCGAGCTGCTCGACATCTCGCGCATCGACTCCGGGCGCCTCGAAGTACGCCGCCAGCCCGTCGACATCGGGGCCGCGGTGGGGCGGCACATCCAGGCGTACGTCGCCGCCGGGCAGACCGCCGACCGGTTCCTGCTGCGCATCGAGCAGCCGCTGCCCATGCTGTGGGCCGACCCCGACAAGATCGACCAGGTGCTCAGCAACCTGCTCGAAAATGCCGTGCGCCACGGCGAGGGAACGGTCACGATTGACGTCACGCCCTCGGCGTCACCCCGGGAAGGGGAGGACGCCGGTACGTCGGTCACGGTGAGCGACGAGGGGACCGGCATCCCGGAGGAGTCCATGAACCGCGTCTTCACCCGCTTCTGGCGGGGCAGCAAGCGCGGCGGCACCGGCCTCGGGCTGTACATCGTCAAGGGCATCGTCGAAGCCCACGGCGGCACCATCACCGTCGGCCGCGCCCCCGAGGGCGGCGCGGAGTTCCGATTTACGTTGCCCGTGGCGGCGCCGGCGTATCTCGCCTGACGGCCCACGGGCGCATTCGTACACCCCCACCCCGTTAGACTCGGCCTTTGGCACCTTTGTGTCCCATGGACGGCCCTCTGACCTCTGTGTGAGTCGGTGACGGGGACCTTCAGCCAGCCAATCGGAAGCACGGGAAGAGATGTCGGCACCGAACAAGTCGTACGACCCAGTAGAGGTCGAGGCGTTGAAGCCAGAAGAGATCGAGCGCATGCGGGACGAGGCGCTCGCCGCCTTCGCCGCCGCGGACTCCCTCGACGCGCTCCAGGAGGCCAAGGTCGCCCACACCGGCGGCACCTCGCCGCTGGCCCTCGCCAACCGCGAGATCGGCGCCCTGCCCCCGCAGGCCAAGGCCGCCGCCGGAAAGCTCGTCGGACAGGCCCGCGGCGCCGTGAACAAGGCGCTCGCAGGCCGTCAGACCGAGCTCGAGGCCGAGCGCGACGCGCGCGTCCTGGTCGAGGAGTCGGTGGACGTCACGCTGCCGTACGACCGCGTACCGGCCGGCGCCCGCCACCCGCTCACCACCCTGTCGGAGCGCATCGAGGACGTCTTCGTGGCCATGGGCTACGAGGTCGCCGAGGGCCCGCAGGTCGAGGCCGAGTGGTTCAACTTCGACGCCCTCAACATCGGCCCGGACCACCCGGCCCGCGGCGAGGCCGACACCTTCTTCGTGCAGGGCCCGGAGGGCGGCACCGAGTCCGGCGTCGTGCTGCGCACCCACACCTCGCCCGTGCAGATCCGCTCGCTGCTCGACCGTGAGCTGCCGGTGTACGTGATCTGTCCCGGTGTCGTCTACCGCACCGACGAGCTGGACGCGACGCACACGCCGGTCTTCCGCCAGGTCGAGCTGCTGGCCGTCGACGAGGGCCTCACCATGGCCGACCTCAAGGGCACGATGGACCACATGGTCCAGGCCCTGTTCGGCGAGGGCATGAAGACCCGGCTGCGGCCGAACTTCTTCCCCTTCACCGAGCCGTCCGCCGAGATGGACATGGTCTGCTACGTCTGCCGCGGCGAGTCCGTCGGCAACCCCGACCGCCCCTGCCGCACCTGCTCCAGCGAGGGCTGGATCGAGCTCGGCGGCTGCGGCATGGTCAACCCCAAGGTGCTGACCGCCTGTGGCGTCGACCCGGAGAAGTACAGCGGGTTCGCCTTCGGGTTCGGCATCGAGCGGATGCTGATGTTCCGCCACAACGTCGAAGACATGCGAGACATGGTCGAGGGTGACGTCCGGTTCACTCGGCCGTTCGGGATGGAGATCTGATGCGGGTCCCGCTTTCTTGGCTGCGGGAGTACGTCGACCTGCCGGCGACCGAAACCGGCCGCGACGTCCAGGCCAAGCTCATCTCGGCCGGCCTCGAGGTCGAGTCCGTCGAGCACCTCGGTGCCGACCTCAAGGGTCCCCTCGTCGTCGGCCAGGTGCTGACCATCGAGGAGCTGACCGAGTTCAAGAAGCCCATCCGCTTCTGCACCGTGAACGTCGGCCAGGCCAACGGCACCGGCGAGCCCCAGGAGATCGTCTGCGGCGCCCGCAACTTCGCCGTCGGCGACAAGGTCGTCGTGGTCCTCCCCGGCGCCACCCTGCCGGGCGGCTTCTCGATCTCCGCGCGCAAGACGTACGGCAAGACGTCCCACGGCATGATCTGCTCCGGCGACGAGCTGGGCATGGGCGACGACGGCAGCCACGGCATCATCGTGCTGCCGCCGGAGACCGAGGTCGGCAAGGACGCCATCGAGCTCCTGGAACTGGTCGACGAGGTCCTGGACATCGCCGTCACCGCCAACCGCGGCGACTGTCTGTCCATCCGCGGCGTCGCCCGCGAGACCGCCATCGCCTACGGCCTGCCGCTGCGCGACCCGGCGCTCCTGGACGTCCCGGGCCCCAACGCGTACGGCTACCCGGTGCAGGTCTCCGAGCCGCTCGGCTGCGACCGCTTCACCGCCCGCACCGTGTCCGGACTGAGCCCCGAGGCCCGCTCCCCGCTCTGGCTCCAGCGCCGGCTGCAGAAGGTCGGCATGCGCCCGATCTCGCTCGCCGTCGACATCACCAACTACGTGATGATGGAGCTCGGTCAGCCGCTGCACGCCTACGACCGCAAGCTGGTCCAGGGCACCATCGGCGTCCGCCGGGCCGGTGAGGGCGAGGAGATCGTCACCCTCGACGGTGCCAAGCGGAAGCTGCACGCCGAGGACCTGGTCATCACCGACGAGCGCGGCCCGATCGGCCTCGCGGGTGTCATGGGCGGCGCGAACACCGAGATCGCCGACCACGAGGAAGGCGAAGGCACGACCGACGTGGTCATCGAGGCCGCGCACTTCGACGCGGTCTCCATCGCCCGTACGGCCCGGCGCCACAAGCTCTCCTCCGAGGCGTCCCGGCGCTTCGAGCGCGGTGTCGACCCGGCGGCCGCCGCGGCCGCGGCCCAGCGGACCGTCGACCTCCTCGTGCTGCTCGCGGGCGGCACCGCCGACGCCGGTGTCACCGAGGTCGCCACGCCGTCCGCGCCGCACACCATCGCCGTCCCGGCCGACCACCCGGACAAGGTCGCGGGTGTGGAGTACGGCCGCGAGACCGTCGTACGCCGTCTCCAGCAGGTCGGCTGCGATGTGTACGGGCAGGACGAGCTGATCGTCACCGTGCCGTCCTGGCGTCCCGACCTCACCGAGGTCAACGACCTGGCCGAAGAGGTCATCCGCCTGGAGGGCTACGAGAACCTGCCCTCCACGCTGCCCAAGCCCCCGTCGGGCCGCGGCCTCACCCACCGGCAGCGGCTGCACCGCCGCGTCGGCCGGGCGCTGGCCGGTGCCGGGTTCGTCGAGGCGCCGAACTACCCCTTCATCGGCGAGCAGGTCTTCGACCAGCTCCTGCTGGAGGCCGACGACCCGGCCCGCCGTGTCGTCAAGCTGACGAACCCGCTCAACGACGAGGAGCCCGCGCTCCGTACGTCGCTGCTGCCGGGTCTGCTGGGTGCGCTGCGGCGCAACGACGGGCGGGGCTCGCACGACCTCGCGCTCTTCGAGACGGGGCTGGTGTTCCAGCCGCGCGAGGAGCAGCGGGTCGCGGCGAACCACCTGCCTGTCGACCGGCGTCCCACCGACGACGAACTCGCCTCGCTGAACGCCGCGTTGCCTTCGCAGCCGCGGCATGTGGGTGCTGTTATCGCGGGCGCCCGTGAGCAGGCCGGCTGGTGGGGCAAGGGTCGTCCGGCCGACTGGGCCGACGCGGTCGAGGCGGCGCGGGGCGTCGCCCGTGAGGCCGGGGTCGAACTGGTCGTCCGTGGCGGGCAGTACGGGCCGTGGCACCCGGGGCGGTGCGCCGAGCTCGTGGTCGTCGCCGAGGGCGTCGAGAAGGTCGTCGGGCACGCCGGTGAGCTGCACCCGCGGGTCGTGAAGGCGTTCGGGCTGCCCGCGCGTACCTCCGCGATGGAGCTGGACCTCGATGCGCTGGAGGCCGTCGGCGACGACACGCCTCAGGCGCCGAGCATCTCCACGTTCCCCGTCGCCACGCAGGATGTGGCGCTGGTCGTGGACCAGTTCGTGCCGCACGCCGATGTCGAGGCCGCGTTGCGTGAGGGTGCGGGTTCGCTTCTTGAGGCGATCCGGCTCTTCGACGTGTACGAGAACGCGGAGCAGCTGGGTGATGGCAAGAAGTCGCTCGCGTATGCGCTGCGGTTCCGGGCGGCTGATCGCACTCTGACCGTGGATGAGGCTTCGGCCGCGCGGGATGCGGCTGTTGCTCTTGCGGGTGAGCGCACGGGAGCGGTGCTGCGCGGCTGATGCCGGGTGCGGGTGGGCTGTGGCTGGCCGCGCAGTTGCCCGCGCCCCTGGCGGCATACGGTCACCTCACTCAATAGGGTGACGTTTGCCGGTGATCTGGTCCTTCCGGGTCATGCTGTCGACAGAATCGGACCGGCCTTTCGGGGTCGGTCCTTCTGTGCTGTCTGGGCCTATTGGGGGGCCATCGGCATGATCCGTATCAGGGGTCGGGTTCCCCGCAGGGTGCTCTCGCTGGGGTTGCCCACCGCGTGGGGTGCCGTGGCGGTCACGTACAAGCTGACCTGCCCGCTCGCCCAGCAGACCGGCTTCGAGGCACGCCTCGCGACCAGTGCGGTGTTCTTCGCTGTCGGCACCGGGCTGATACTTCACGTCCGGCATGCGCTGCTGCGCGAACTCCGGCAGATCCGGCAGGTCGCCGGTGCCGCGCAGAGTGCCCTGCTGCGACCGCTCCCGCCGCGCGTCGAGGGACTGGACATCGCCGCCGCCCAGCTCTCCGCGGACCGCGGTGCCTCTGTCGGCGGTGACCTGTACGAGGTGATCGCCACTGAGCACGGCGTACGGGTCGTCATGGGCGATGTCCGCGGGCATGGCCTCGCGGCTCTCGGTACCGTCGCCGCCGTACTCGGCAGCTTCCGCGAGGCCGTCCACGACGAACCCGAACTCGGCGGTGTGCTGCGCCGGTTGGAGCGCGCGCTGGGCAGACACTTGCGCGAGCGGGCCCGGGACGACGACCCGGTCGCCGAGGAGTTCGTCACCGTACTGCTCCTGGAGATCGGCCGGGACGGCGACGTATGCGCACTGAACTGCGGCCACCCGTGGCCGTACCTGCTGAGCGGCGCGCGAGTCGACCCCCTGACCCGAGCGGACCCTCTCCCTCCGCTCGGACCGTTCCCGCTCCCGCCGGAACTGCCGCCCATGCAATGCGGTTTCCTCCTCCCCGGCGAGAGCCTGGTCCTCCACACGGACGGAGCGGAGGACGCCAGAGACGCTCATGGCCGGTTCTTCTCCCTGCCGGGGGCACTGGCGAAGGCCGCGGGCGAGAACCCCCAGGCGGTACTGGGCTCGGTCTTCGCGGGCCTGCTGCGCCACGCGGCGGGAGCCCCGACGGACGACATCGCTCTACTCGTACTGCGAAACGATCGGCAACTGCATCGCACCTCGGGTGCGCGGGGAACTGTGCGACCGGCCACCACGCACCCGCTGCCGACAACGCACCTTTAGCGCAACGGCGTTCAGTCGCTCGGCCCGACCGGCGGAGCCGTCCGCCCCGCCACGGAGTGTCGGGCAGGCAGCTGGGCGGACGGCGCGGATTCGGGCCGCCGCACTGTACGAGGGGGAGCCGGCGGCCCGGCCGGCCTCTTGCGAGGCATTTCAGTCAACCGGCTGGAAACTCTGCGCGACAGTGCGCGCACGCTGCGGATTCGAGCACTCCGTTCACACCCCGTGTGAAGCCACACCCACTACTCTGACGGCACCGAGCCATCCGGGGGGCATATATGCAGCCCAACACTCTGCTCGACGCGATCCTGGACGAAGCGGGAATCTCGCACGCGGGGTTGGCCGCGCACGTGAACCAGGCCGGACGTGCGCGCGGGCTCGCGCTCCGGTACGAACACACCGCCGTAGCACGGTGGTTGAAGGGCCAGCGCCCCCGCGGTCAGGTGCCCGACCTGATCTGCGAGGTGCTCGCCGCCCGGCTGCACCGGACCGTCAACCTCGACGACATCGGCCTCGGTGTCCCCGGTGAACCCTCCGCCCCGCACGGCACCTCGCTGTCCGGGTTCGTGGAACGGGCCACCGCCCTGTGGCGCTCCGACGAGCAGCAGCGGCCACACATACTGGGTGCCCCCGCGGTCACCGGCACACCCGCCGTCATGCCGGTGTGGGAGTGGGAGAACCCGCCCGAGGACGTCGATGTGTCGCGTGGCGGGCGGCACCGGGTCACCGCCGGCGACCTGGAGATGCTGCGCGCCGCCCGTACGCACTACGAGCAGATGTACCGGAAGGCCGGCGGCATCGCGACCCGCACCCGGATCGTGGGCTTCCTCAACGCCGAGGCCGCCCCGCTGCTGCGCGGCAGCTACACCGACGAGACCGGCCGTCAACTGCACCGGGCCACGGGCGGGTTGGTGGCCGTCGCCGGGATCTGCGCCTATGACTCCGACGCGCACGGCCTGGCCCAGCGGTACTTCCATCAGGCGCTGCGTCTGGCGAAGGCCAGCGGGGACAGAGGACTTGGCGCCTATGTGATCGCGCTCCTCGTCAACCAGTCGCTGTTCATGCGGGAGAACCGGCAGGCCGTCGCCTTCGCGGAGGCCGCACTGCGTGCCGCGGGCCGGCACATCACCCCCGCGCTCGCCTCCGACCTGTACGCGATGCAGGCGAAGGCGTACGCGCACCTCGGCGACGGCACGAGCGCACTGTCCTGCATCCGGCGTGCCGAGCAGGCCGCCGAACGCATCCGGCGTGGATACGAACCCGACGAAACCGGCTATGTCCAGCCGGGGTTGGTCAATGTCCAGGTGGCGGAGGCCTTGCTCAGCCTCGGCGAGCTGGTGGCGGCGCGGGAGCATGCCTCCGTGGCCGTCGACAACCCGGCCCACGACCGGGGCCGGGTGCACCGGCTCGCGATGCTGAGCACGATCGAGCTGCGTCAGGGCAACGCCGACAAGGCGGTGGCCACCGCGGTGCAGATGGCCGAACAGGCCCGCGGAATGGAGTCCCAGCGCCTGCGCGACAGACTCCGCGCGGTACGCGAACACCTGGTCCGCAGCGGCTGCGCGGGCACCTCCGAGGCAGCCGAACTCATCGACGGAGCTCTGCGCGTACCGCTGTAAACCCCTGTCGACACACTGCGCCGCAGCTGTGAGAGGTCGTTCTGCGTCTGCTGCCGAACTGCTCCTGCTGCGATATTGCCACTTACTCAGCGGAAGGTGGCAGAACCGTGCAGTGGACGAAACAGAACGAACAAACTGTGTATGAAAACCGCTGGTTCAGCGTCAACCTCGCGGATGTCGAGCTGCCGGACGGTCGGCACCTCGATCACTTTTTGATACGGCTGCGGCCCGTCGCCGTGGCCACGGTGGTGAACGCGGCCAATGAGGTCCTCCTCCTGTGGCGCCACCGCTTCATCACCGACAGTTGGGGGTGGGAACTGGCCGCGGGCGTCGTCGAGGACGGCGAGGACATCGTGTGCGCGGCCGCCAGGGAACTCGAGGAAGAGACCGGCTGGCGACCGGGACCTCTGCACCACCTCATGAGCGTGGAACCGTCCAACGGACTCACCGACGCCCGGCACCACATCTACTGGGCCGAGGAGGGCGAGTACGTCGGACATCCCGTGGACGACTTCGAGTCGGACCGTCGGGAATGGGTCCCCCTCAAGCTCGTCCCCGACATGGTCGCCCGAGGGGAGGTCCCGGCCGCCAACATGGCGGCCGCGCTACTCCTGTTGCACCATCTCAGGCTCGGGCAGGACGCCTTGCCCTGAATCCCCCCACCGCGTCCCGCGCCCTAGTGTCCGATGGCCTGCCAGACCGTCGCGATCAGCGCGCCCACGGCCGTGACGGCCGCGACGGCGGGCAGCGGCCAACGGGCGTGCTCCAGTACGACGAGGCGTGCGCTGAGGTCGTCCAGTTCCTTGTCCGTCTCCTCCGTGCGATGGCTGAGCAGAGCGAGCCCTCCCTCGACGCGCGCGTACGCGACATCGAGTCGGCGGCGTAACTCTGCGAGTTCTCCATGGACCACGGGATGCTCCGGGTCGGCGGTCACGAGTCCGCTCCTTTCCGTAGTCGTCACATCCCTTGCATGCGCATGAAGAGTCAACTCGCCTGGTGGACGCGTGGGGAGCGTGTGCGACGGGCATATGCGGGCCCGGCGCGCACACGGTGTGTGAATACCGCGGGCCCGGCGCTCCGAAGAGTGCCGGGCCCGTGTTCGTCGCACTGTGTAATCGGCACCCTGTAACGGGCACTGTGCACGCTGCCGGGAGATGTCAGGCGAGCGCTGTCAGCCGTAGGTATAGAAGCCGGAACCGGACTTGCGGCCCAGGCGGCCGGCGTCGACCATGCGCTGGAGCAGCGGGGGAGCGGCGTAGAGCGGTTCCTTGTACTCGTCGTACATCGAATTGGCGATGGAGACGATCGTGTCCAGACCGATCAGGTCGGACAGCTTCAGCGGGCCCATCGGGTGGGCGCAGCCCATCTCCATGCCGTTGTCGATGTCCTCGCGGCCCGCGATGCCCGACTCGAACATCCGGATGGCGGAGAGCAGATACGGCACGAGCAGCGCGTTGACCACGAACCCGGAGCGATCCTGGGCGCGGATCGCGTGCTTGCCGAGCAGCTTCTCGGCGAAGCCCTGGGCGCGGCTGATCGTGCCCTCGGACGTGGTGAGCGCCGGGATCAGCTCGACGAGCTTCTGCACCGGGGCCGGGTTGAAGAAGTGGATGCCGATGACGTGGTCGGGGCGCGAGGTGGCGACCGCAAGCTTCACCAGGGGGATGGAGGAGGTGTTGGAGGCGAGGATCGCGTCCGGGCGCGTCATGACCTGGTCGAGCACCTGGAAGATCTCGGTCTTCACCTGCTCGTTCTCGACGACGGCCTCGATCACCAGATCGCGGTCGGAGAACTCGCCCAGGTCGGTGGTGAACGACAGACGCGCCAGGGTGGCGTCGCGCTCGTCCTCGCTGATCTTGCCGCGTTCGGCGGCCTTCGTCAGCGAGTTGAACAGCCGGGTCCGGCCGATCTCCAGGGCTTCACCGGTGGTCTCGGCGACCTTCACGTCCAGTCCGGAACGGGCGCAGACCTCGGCGATGCCGGCCCCCATCTGGCCGCAGCCCACTACTCCGACGCGCTCGATGTCGGTCACATCGTCCCTTTCGCTGGTCTACGGACTCGGCAGGGGCCTCTTTGTGGAGATGCCCTGCTCCGTTCGTGCACGTTACTGGAAAGTATCGATGATCGATCGGCGGGGTCGGGCATCCTGGGCGCGAACGGTCCGCGGTCGGGCGGATCCGCCGTGTTTCGGGGTGTAAAGATGGGGCGTTTGTCACGCCGGGCGTTCGGGCTGGCCTTGCTTTCCACGGCCACGACAGCGTCGGGCAGTGCCTCGGCCGCACCGGCCCGTCGGCCGCGCGAGGTCCGCGAGATGCGGGGCGTGTGGATCGCCAGTGTGGCCAACCGCGACTGGCCCTCCAGGACCGGGCTGACCGCCGCCCAGCAGCGCGCCGAGCTGATCACGCACCTCGACAAGGCGGTGGCGGACCGTCTCAACACGGTGATCCTCCAGGTGCGGCCCACCGCGGACGCGCTCTGGCCCTCGCCGTACGAACCCTGGTCGCAGTACCTCACCGGCACCCAGGGCAAGTCCCCCGGCTGGGACCCGCTCGGCACAGCCGTGCGGGAGGCGCACGAGCGGGGCCTGGAGCTGCACGCCTGGTTCAACCCGTACCGCATCTCCCTCCAGGCGGACCCGACGAAACTGGTCGCCTCCCACCCCGCCCGCCGGAACCCGGAGTGGGTGGTGACCTACGGCGGGAAGCTCTACTACAACCCCGGGCTGCCCGAGGTCCGCTCCTTCGTGCAGGACGCGATCCTGGACGCGGTGGAGAAGTACCCGGTGGACGCGGTCCACTTCGACGACTACTTCTATCCGTACCCGGTGGCGGGCCAGACCTTCGACGACGACGCGGCCTACGACGAGTACGGCGGCGGCTTCGCCACCCGGGCCGACTGGCGGCGGGACAACATCGACCGGCTGGTGCTGGAGACCGCGGCCCGCATCCGGGAGACCCGGCCCACCACCCGGTTCGGTATCAGCCCCTTCGGGGTGTGGCGCAACGCCGCCACCGATCCGCTCGGCTCCAGCACACAGGCGGGCGTGCAGTCGTACGACGACAACTACGCGGACACCCGCAAATGGGTCCGGCAGGGCTGGATCGACTACCTCGTGCCACAGCTCTACTGGAACATCGGCTTCGCCGCCGCGGACTACGCGAAACTGGCGCCCTGGTGGGCCGATGTGGCGCGGGGGAGCAGGACGAAGCTGTACCTGGGCGAGGCCCTCTACAAAGCCGGGGATCCGGCCCAGCCGGCCGCCTGGCAGGACCCCGCCGAACTGTCCCGGCACCTCACCCTCGCCAAGGACCACCCGGAGCTGTGCGGGCATGTCTTCTTCGCGGCCAAAGAGGTCTCGGCGGATCCCGTCGGCGCGATGGCGCGCGTGGTCGCCGACCACTACCAGCAGCCGGCGAGGCCTTCACGCTGACCTAGTTCGCGGTGTCCTTGTGCCGGATCTCGGTGTCGGGGCCGGGTGAGCACACGCCCACGTGCCCGTCCTCGAAGCGGACGCGGTACGGGGGGCTTCCCCCTTGCCCCATCACTTCGACGATCTCGCCGATCTTGTCGTGCTGTCCGACCACCCTGCCGTGCTGCACAAGCTGGTCGCCCACGGTTGCACGCATCTGTCGGTCCTCCTCACGAAGGTGCGGGAGCAGCGGTCCGTGGCCTTGAGTTTACGGCGCGGGGGCCCGGTTGGGACCGGCCCGTGCGCGCCGCTCAGCCTCGCGCCCGCTGGGTGACGGCGATGCAGACGAGCACCGCCGCGGCCGTCAGCGGGGCGGCCACCGTCAGGTGCTCACCCAGCAGCAGCACCGACCACACCAGTGTGAGCAGGGGCTGGGCCAACTGCAACTGGCTGGCCTTGGGGATGCCGATCATCGCCATGCCCCGGTACCAGACCACCAGGCCGAGGAACTGCGAGCCCGCCGCGACCCACAGCAGTCCGGTCACGCTGTGCGCGGTGAGGTGCACGGGTTCGTACGACAGGGCCACCACGGTCGCGGGCACGGAGAACGGCAGGCACAGCACCAGTGCCCAGCCGACGACCTGCCAGCCCGGTATGACCTTGGCCAGCCGGCCGCCCTCGGTGTAGCCGGCCGCGCACACCAGGAGGGCGCCGAAGAGGTACAGGTCGGCGGAGGTGAGGGTGCCGCCGCTCTGCTGCACGGTGAAGGCGAGGACCGCGGCCGCGCCCGCGAGGGCGGCCGTCCAGAAGGTACGGGACGGGCGGGTGCCCATGCGCAGGGCGGAGAACAGCGCGGTGGTGAGCGGGAGCAGACCGACCACCACGGCGGCGTGGGAGGTGGTCGAGGTCCGCAGCGCGAGAGTGGTGAGCATGGGGAAGCCGACGACGACACCGCCGGCGACCACCGCGAGTCCCGCCCGGTGGTGCCGGGCGGGAACGGGAACGCGCAGCGCCAGCAGACAGGATCCGGCGATCAGCGCGGCGAGCACGCTCCGCACCCCGACCAGTGACCAGGGCCCGAAGCCCTCCAGACCCCATGCCGTCGCGGGGAAGGTGAGGGAGAAGGCGACGACGCCGAGGGCGGCCACCAGGGTGCCGGCGGTGGTGTTCGGCTTGGTGCCGACCGCTATCGTGATCGGGTCAGTAGCGCTACTCTGTACTCTCATGCAAGAGCGTAGCAGCGTCGATGAGCTGGTGGAACGGCTGAGAAGTGAACTGAACCGCTACTCACCGGGTGGAAAGCTCCCGTCCAGTCGGGCCCTGGTCGAGCAGTACCGGGTGAGCCCGGTGACGGTCTCCCGGGCGCTGGCGCAGCTGGCCGCCGAGGGGCTCGTCGTCACCCGGCCCGGCGCCGGGGTGTTCCGGGCGGTGCCACGGACGACGGTCGCGCCGGTGGGGGACACCTCCTGGCAGGAGGTGGCGCTGAGCGCGGACGCCGCCACCGACCTCGTGCCGCGCTCGGTGGACGCGAGCGGTGTCCTGGTCTCCCTCACCGAGCCGCCGCCCGAGGTGATCGAGTTCACCGGCGGCTATCTGCACCCCTCGCTCCAGCCCGAGCAGGCACTCGCCGCCGCGCTCTCCCGCGCCGCCCGCCGTCCCGGAGCCTGGGGCCGGCCGCCCATGGAAGGGCTGACGGAGCTGCGCTCGTGGTTCGCGCGGAGCATCGGCGGCTCCGTCACGGCGGCGGAGGTGCTGATCGCCGCCGGCGGGCAGTCGGCGCTGACCATCGCGCTGCGTGCGCTGGCCTCGCCCGGGGCCCCGGTGCTCGTCGAGTCGCCCACCTATCCCGGCATGCTGGCGATCGCCCGAGCGGCCGGGCTGCGGCCCGTGCCGGTCCCGGTCGACCCGGACGGGGTCAAGCCGGAGCTGCTGGCCGACGCCTTCCGGGCCACCGGCGCCCGGGTGTTCGTCTGCCAGCCGCTGTTCCAGAACCCGACCGGTTCCGTGCTCGCCCCCGAACGCCGGGGCGAGGTGCTGCGCATCGCGCGCGAGGCCGGCGCGTTCGTCGTCGAGGACGATTTCGTGCGACGGCTCGTGCACGCGGACGCGGGCGAACTGCCGCGTCCGCTGGCCGCCGAGGACGCCGACGGGGTCGTCGTCCATGTGTGCTCGCTGACCAAGGCGACCTCGCCCAGCTTCCGGGTGTGCGCGCTCGTCGCGCGGGGCCCGGTGCTGGAACGGCTGCGCGCGATCCAGGTCGTCGACACCTTCTTCGTGCCCCGCCCCTTGCAGGAGGCGGCGCTGGAACTCGTGGGGTCGGCCGCCTGGCCCCGCCATCTGCGGGCGATCTCCGCCGACTTGAAGACCCGCCGGGACGCCATGACCACGGCGCTCGGCCTCCACCTCCCCGAACTCGCCCTCCCGCACGTCCCGTCGGGCGGTTACCACCTCTGGCTGCGCCTGCCGGACGGTTCCGGGGGCACCTCCCAGGCCTTCGGCTCCGGGAGAGAGGCCGCCCTGACGGCGGCCGCCCTGCGCGCGGGGGTCGCGATCACTCCGGGCCGCCCGTACTTCAGCGCGGAGCCGCCGGCGGGCCATGTGCGGTTGAGCTTCGCGGCGGTGGCGGGGGTCGGGGAAATCGCGGAGGGGGTACGGCGGTTGCGGGCGGCGGCGGACGAGGTGCTCTAGCCGGATCGGGGCGATGCCGCACGGGAACTCGGCGGGAGCGAACAGCCTGGGTGTCAGGTGTCAGGTGTCAGGTGTCAGGGGGCAAGGCGAGACCGCCCAGCGCTCGCGCGACGCCCCCCCCCGGAAACCGTTCGACCCCGCCTTCCGGTCCTGCGAAGATCCCGGCATGACCGACCTCGCCACTGGCTACGAGATCTCCACCGACGCCGACCGTATCGACGCCGCCCGGGTCCACCACTGGCTCTCCACCGACGCGTACTGGGCGATCGGCCGCCCCCGGGAGAAGCAGGACCGGGCGATCGAGGGTTCGCTCAACTTCGGGGCCTATGAGACGGCTTCGGGGGAGCAGGTGGCGTATGCCCGGATCATCACCGACCGGGCCACTTTCGCGTGGCTGTGCGATGTGTACGTCGATCCGTCCGTGCGGGGCAAGGGGATCGGGAGCGCGCTCGTCGAGGCCGTACGTGAGGAGCTGCGGCCGTTCGGGCTGCGCCGCATTCTGCTCGCCACGCATGACGCGCACGGGGTGTACGAGAAGGCCGGCTTCACGCCGCTCGCGAACCCGGACCAGTGGATGGCGCACCTCTACTAGAGCCCCTCGTTTCGGGTGAGTTGTCCGGCAGGTCCTGACCTTGCAGTAAGGTTTTGCCAACCCTGCGTAACTCCCGGGTAACGCCTCTTGACCTGCGCACTTTCTCCACTCACCATCGCCGCATGTCACTTCGGGTCACATTCGTCGCCGCCGCCCGCAGCTCCCCGCTGCTCGCGGAGCGCTTCGAGGACGACCGGCCGCTCGACCAGGCCGGCTGGGACGAGGTGCAGCGCGCCGCGGGGGAGTTGCTGCCGCTGGCCGCGGCGGAACTGCGCTACTGCTCACCGACTCCGCGCAGCCGCGCGACCGGGGACGCGCTCGGCTATTCCCCGCTCGTGCAACTCGCCCTGCGGGACTGCGACATGGGCCGCTGGCGCGGGCTGACGCTGGGCGAGGCGATGGCGCGCGAACCGGAGGCGGTGGACGCCTGGCTATCCGACCCACGCGGCATCCCGCACGGCGGTGAGTCACTGCTGGCCTTCATCTCCCGGGTCGGCGGCTGGCTCGACACCCGACCCGTGGGCGACGGCGGCCGTATCGTCGCCGTAGCCGAGCCCTCGGTGGTCCGCGCCGCGCTGGTGTACGCCCTCAAGGCACCGCCGTCGACGTACTGGAACATCGACGTCCGCCCCCTGTCCACGACCACCGTCACCGGCCACTCGGGCCGCTGGAACCTACGCTTCGACGGGACCCCCGCCCAGCCGTCACGGGCGTGAACCCGCACCGTGTGGCCCCGGCCCACGTGGCCGTGGCGCGAGCCCTCGCGGGTGCGGCTTCGGTCCTCGCGGGTGCGGCTTCGGTCCTCGCGGGTGCAACCCCGGTCGTCGCCCGACGGCTTGTCCGCTCAGGCTGTGCGGGTGGGGCACGGGTTTCCGTTCGGTGTGGCACCGGTTTGGGTCTCGCGGGGGTAGTCCTGGCGTCCGCCGGACGGCTTGTCCGCTCGGGTCTCGCGTGCGTGAACTCAGGCTGTGCGGGTGTGGTTCGGGTCGTCGCGGGTGTGGTTCGGGTCCCCGGTGTGGCACCGGTTTGGGTCTCGCGGGGGTAGTCCTGGCGTTCGCTGGACGGCTTGTCCGCTCGGGTCTCGCGTGCGTGAACTCAGGCTGTGCGGGCGTGGTTCCGGTCCTCGTGGGTGGGGTCCGGTCCCTGTTCGGTGCGGCGCCGGTCCGGCTCTCGCGGGTGTGGACCCGGGCCTCGTGAGTGTGGCCTCGGCCTACGGGGGCCCGGCCCCGGGTCGCGAAGGCGTGCCCGTTGCCGGAGTCCGGCGATCAGCTCCCGCGTGACACGTTGGTCGTATCGCGCTCGTACTCGGTCGTGAGGACGAGGTCCTTGGTGGGGCCGCCCACCCGCCACACCGTCCGCCAGTGGTGTTCGTCGAGGACGGTGAACTCGCCGCGGTAGAGGTCCGCCGCGCAGGGGTGGTCGGTGACGTGGTGGCCGGTGGTCAGGTTGAGGTCGTGGAAGAAGCGGCCGTCGGCGAAGCGCACGTCGGCCGCGGCTGCCGAAGTCCCGGGCAGGAAGCGCAGGGTGCGCTCGGCGGGACGGGTGACGCCCTGCCAGGTGAAGGTGCCGGATTCCCGGTGCAGCAGCCCTTCGCCGTCCCATGGGCCGAAAACCGTCGTGCCCGAGAAGTGCCCGGCATCCCCGCTCGCCAGGTCTCGCACGGAACGTTCGACCCGCCAACTCCCGGCCAGATACGTCAGTACCTCCGGCACTGGCCAGAATCCGCCCATCCGTTCCTCCCTTCCGACACTTTCGGTACCGCGCGACCCGTTGACCTCGCCAATCCCCCTCCCTATCTTGCCGTTCGAAGTGTTGATCAGTGTCTGATATTTCGAACAACTCCCCCGATCGAGCCGCGGAGTATCCATGTCACGCACCCGCTGGAGATTCGGCCTCGCCGCCACCGCGTTCCTCGTGGCGGCCGGTCTCGTTCCGGCCCCGGCCCATGCCGAGGACGCCGCCGACTACGCCATCACCGTCGACCCGGCCGCCAAGGGCGCGAAGATCGACGACACGATGTACGGCGTCTTCTTCGAGGACATCAACCGGGCCGCCGACGGAGGCCTGTACGCCGAGCTCGTCCAGAACCGGTCCTTCGAGTACTCCACCGACGACAACCGCTCGTACACCCCCCTCACCTCCTGGACCGTCGACGGCACCGGACAGGTCGTGAACGACGACGGCCGGCTCAACGCGCGCAACCGCAACTACCTCTCCCTGGCGGCCGGTTCGACCGTGACCAACGCCGGATACAACACCGGTGTCCACGTCGAGGCGGGCAAGAAGTACGACTTCACCGTGTGGGCCCGCGCCGAGAGCGGCACGACCCTCACGGTCTCGCTCCAGGACGCCGACGGCAGCCTCGCCACCGCCCGCCAGGTCGCCGCGAAGGGCGGCTGGGCCAAGTACAAGGCGACCTTCACGGCCACCCGCACCAGCAGCAACGGCCGTCTGGCCGTCGCTTCCTCGGCCGCGGCCGCCCTCGACATGGTCTCCCTCTTCCCGCGCGACACCTACAAGCACCAGGCGAACGGCCTGCGCAAGGACCTCGCCGAGAAGATCGCCGCCCTCCACCCGGGCTTCGTGCGCTTCCCCGGCGGCTGCCTGGTCAACACCGGCTCGATGGAGGACTACAGCGAGGCCTCCGGCTACCAGCGCAAGCGCTCCTATCAGTGGAAGGACACCATCGGCCCGGTCGAGGAGCGTGCGACCAACTCCAACTTCTGGGGATACAACCAGAGTTACGGAATCGGCTACTACGAGTACTTCCGCCTCTCCGAGGACATCGGCGCCATGCCGCTGCCCGTCGTCCCCGCCCTGGTGACCGGCTGCGGCCAGAACAAGGCCGTCGACGACGAGGCGCTGCTCAAGCGGCACATCCAGGACACCCTCGACCTCATCGAGTTCGCCAACGGCCCGGTCACCTCGACCTGGGGCAAGAAGCGCGCCCGGATGGGGCACCCCAAGCCCTTCCACCTCACCCACATCGAGGTCGGCAACGAGGAGAACCTCCCGGTCGAGTTCTTCGCCCGGTTCAAGGAGTTCCGCGCCGCCATCGCGGCCAAGTACCCGGACATCACCGTCATCTCCAACTCCGGCCCCGACGACGCCGGTTCGACCTTCGACACGGCCTGGCAGCTGAACAAGGACGCCAAGGTCGACATGGTCGACGAGCACTACTACAACAGCCCGCAGTGGTTCCTGCAGAACAACGACCGCTACGACTCCTACGACCGCAGCGGCCCGAAGGTCTTCCTCGGCGAGTACGCCTCCTGGGGCAATGCCTTCAAGAACGGTCTCGCCGAAGCAGCCTTCATGACCGGCCTGGAGCGCAACGCGGACGTCGTCAAACTCGCCTCGTACGCCCCGCTGTTCGCCAACGAGGACTACGTCCAGTGGCAGCCGGACCTCGTCTGGTTCAACAACCACGCCTCCTGGAACTCCGCCAACTACGAGGTCCAGAAACTGTTCATGACCAACGTCGGCGACCGCGTGGTGCCCTCCACGGCGACCGGGACACCGTCGCTGACAGGCCCCATCGCGGGCGCGGTCGGCCTGTCCACCTGGGCGACCACGGCGGCCTACGACGACGTGAAGGTGACGGACGCCGACGGCAACTCCCTGCTGAGCGACGACTTCTCCGGTGACGCCTCGAAGTGGACCCACACCGGCGGCGGCAGCTGGAGCGTCCAGGACGGTCAGTACGTGCAGACCGACGTGGCCGCCGAGAACACCATGGTCTCGGCCGGCGACACCGGCTGGCACGACTACGACCTGCAGGTGAAGGCCACCAAGAAGTCTGGCAAGGAGGGCTTCCTCGTCGCCTTCGGCGTCAAGGACACCGGCAACTACTACTGGTGGAACCTCGGCGGCTGGAACAACACCCAGTCCGCCGTCGAGCAGGCCGTGGACGGCGGCAAGTCGACGCTGATCTCCAAGGCCGGGTCGGTCGAGACGGGCCGTGCCTACGACATCGACATCAAGGTGAGGGGCCGCCAGGTCACCCTGTACCTCGACGGACAGGAATGGGGCAGCTTCACCGACGACAAGCCGGCCGAGCCGTTCCGGCAGGTCGTGACCAAGGACAAGAAGACCGGCGACCTGATCGTCAAGGTCGTCAACGCCCAGTCCACGGCGGCCCGTACGGCGGTCGACCTGGGCGGTGCCAAGGTCGCGTCCAAGGCCCGCGTCACCACGCTGACGGCCGACCCGAACGCGGTGAACTCGGAGACCGAGACACCGGTCACCCCGGTCAGGTCCACGTTCGAAGGGGTCGCCGACCGGTTCACGTACACCTTCCCGGCGAACTCGGTCACCTTCCTGCGGATCAGGCAGCGCTAGCGGATCCCGGCGGGTGCGGGCGACGCCGGCCCGCACCCGCCGGGCCCTCCCGTGTCCCTCAGGCGTCCTTGCGGCGCCGGAACCAGCCGCGCCCGGACGGCGGCGGGTGGGGGAGCGACTGCGGGGTGCCCGGCCCGCCGAACGGCGGCAGGGCCCTGAAACGGTCGTCGAAGGTGATCGTGGGCGTGATCCGGTGCAGGGCGGCGCGCACGAGGGTGAGCGGATGGTCGGGAAACCGGGCGTCCCACTCTTCGCGAAGTACCCGGCCGGACCCACCTGAGCCATGATCATGGCCTCCCGCGTCCCGGTCGTGGCACCCGCGGCGGCCTGCACCTTCACGACCGTGCCGGCCCCCCTGTCCCCGGCACGGTCCATGAGCCGACGAACGCCTGCCCGGGCCGGCTGCCCAGCGGCATCCTGACCAGCTGGCGCACCGCCGGGATGCCGTCCACGGAACCGGGCGCCGCCTCGATCAGCCCGCCACCGGCCCCGGCCACGAGCTGGGCGAGCCCCGCCGCGTCGGTCCACACCCCGGCTCACGCTCGGTGAAGCCGGTCAAGTCCAAGCTGGTCATCGGCGTCATGGCGATCACCGGGTCGAGGTTAAGCAGCCCTGCGGCATGGGCAAGGATCGCTCCGGCCCTGACCCTGCATGGATTGCATAAACGTGCATCGATACGTATAGTCATGCCATCCAAGAGGAGGATTCCATGGCGGTACGTGCGGCAGTGGCCGGAGCGAGTGGGTACGCGGGCGGCGAAGTCCTGCGGCTGCTCCTGGCGCACCCCGAGGTCGAGATCGGCGCCCTGACCGGCAACTCGAATGCCGGGCAGAAGCTGGGCACGCTCCAGCCACACCTGCTGCCGCTGGCCGACCGCGTACTCCAGGAGACCACGGCCGACGTCCTCGCCGGTCACGACGTCGTCTTCCTCGCCCTGCCCCACGGCCAGTCCGCCGCCGTCGCCGAGCAGCTCGGCCCGGACGTCCTGGTCGTCGACATGGGCGCCGACTTCCGGCTGAAGGACGCCGCCGACTGGGAGACGTTCTACGGCTCCCCGCACGCCGGAACCTGGCCGTACGGCCTTCCCGAACTGCCGGGTGCCCGCGCCGCGCTGGAGGGGTCCAAGCGCATCGCGGTGCCCGGTTGCTACCCGACCGCCGTCTCGCTCGCGCTCTTCCCGGCCTATGTCGCCGGACTCGCCGAGAACGAGGCCGTGATCGTCGCCGCCTCCGGGACCTCCGGTGCCGGCAAGGCGCCCAAGGCCAATCTGCTGGGCTCCGAGGTCATGGGCTCCATGTCGCCGTACGGTGTCGGCGGCGGCCACCGGCACACGCCCGAGATGATCCAGAACCTCAGCGGGGCGGCGGGGGAGCCGGTCTCCGTCTCCTTCACACCGACCCTCGCGCCGATGTCCCGCGGCATCCTCGCCACGTGCAGCGCGAAGGCCAGGGACGGCGTCACCGCCGAGTCCGTCCGCGCCGCCTACGAGAAGGCCTTCGCCGACGAGCCCTTCGTCCACTTGCTCCCCGAGGGGCAGTGGCCCGCCACGGCGTCCGTCCACGGTTCCAACGCCGTTCAGATCCAGGTCGCGTACGACGAGGCCGCCGGCCGCATCATCGCCATCAGCGCCATCGACAACCTGACCAAGGGCACCGCGGGCGGTGCCCTGCAGAGCATGAACATCGCCCTCGGACTCGACGAGTCCACCGGGCTTTCCACGATCGGAGTCGCACCGTGAGCGTCACGGCAGCCAAGGGATTCCAGGCGGCGGGCATCGCCGCCGGGATCAAGGAGAACGGCAACCCGGACCTGGCCCTCGTGGTCAACACCGGGCCGCGCCGCGCCGCCGCGGGCGTCTTCACCTCCAACCGCGTGAAGGCCGCCCCGGTCCTGTGGTCCGAGCAGGTGCTGAAGACCGGCCAGGTGACGGCCGTCGTCCTCAACTCCGGCGGCGCCAACGCCTGTACGGGTCCCAAGGGCTTCCAGGACACGCACGCCACCGCCGAGAAGGTCGCCGACGTCCTCGGCATCGGCGCGGGCGAGGTGGCCGTCGCCTCCACCGGCCTGATCGGCGTGCTGCTCCCCATGGACAAGCTGCTGCCGGGTGTCGCCACGGCCGCCGAGGCCCTGAGCGAGCACGGTGGTGAGAAGGCCGCCATCGCCATCAAGACCACCGACAGCGTCCACAAGACGTCCGTCGTGACCAAGGACGGCTGGACCGTCGGCGGCATGGCCAAGGGTGCGGGCATGCTCGCCCCCGGCCTCGCGACCATGCTCGTCGTCCTCACCACCGACGCGGACCTCGACAGCGACGTCCTGGACAAGGCCCTGAGGGCCGCCACCCGGATGACCTTCGACCGGGTCGACTCCGACGGCTGCATGTCCACCAACGACACTGTGCTGCTCCTCGCCTCCGGCGCCTCCGAAGTCGCCCCCGGCTACGAGGAGTTCGCCGAGGCCGTACGGCAGGTCTGCGACGACCTCGGCCAGCAGCTCATCCGGGACGCCGAGGGCGCCAGCAAGGACATCAAGGTCGAGGTGGTCAACGCCGCGACCGAGGCCGACGCCGTCGAGGTGGGCCGCTCCATCGCCCGCAACAACCTCCTCAAGTGCGCCATCCACGGCGAGGACCCCAACTGGGGCCGTGTGCTCTCCGCGATCGGCACCACGCAGGCCGCCTTCGAGCCGGACCTGCTCAACGTCGCCATCAACGGCGTCTGGGTCTGCAAGAACGGCGGAGTCGGCGAGGACCGCGACAAGGTCGACATGCGCTACCGCGAGGTGCACATCGTCGCCGACCTGGCCGCGGGCTCCGAGACCGCCACCATCTGGACCAACGACCTCACCGCCGACTACGTCCACGAGAACAGCGCGTACTCGTCATGAGCACTACTCGCAAGCACACCGCACTGCCGAAGGCGCAGATCCTCATCGAAGCGCTGCCCTGGCTGGTCCGGCACAACGGCAAGACGGTCGTCATCAAGTTCGGCGGCAACGCCATGATCGACGAGGACCTGAAGGCCGCCTTCGCCCAGGACGTCGTCTTCCTGCACCACGCCGGCCTCAAGCCGGTCGTCGTGCACGGCGGCGGCCCGCAGATCAGCGCCGCCCTCGACCAGGCCGGCATCGTCAGCGAGTTCAAGGCCGGACTCCGGGTCACCACCGAGGACGCCATGGACGTCGTGCGGATGGTGCTCGCCGGACGGGTCCAGCGCGAGCTCGTCGGACTCCTCAACCAGCACGGACCGCTCGCCGTGGGACTCACCGGCGAGGACGCGCACACCATCACCGCCACCAAGCACCAGCCCGAGATCGACGGCGAGTTGGTCGACATCGGACGGGTGGGCGAGATCACCGCGATCGACACGGGCGCGATCGAGGCACTGCTCGCCGACGGCCGGATCCCGGTCGTCTCGTCGATCGCCCGTAGCCAGGACGACGGACATGTCTACAACGTCAATGCTGATACGGCGGCTGCGGCACTCGCTGCTGCTCTGGGCGCCGAAACCCTCATGGTCCTCACGGACGTCGAGGGTCTCTACGAGGACTGGCCCAACAGCGACGAGGTGATCAGCCGCCTCACGGCTTCCCAACTGGAGAAGCTGCTGCCGGAGTTGAGCTCCGGCATGGTCCCGAAGATGGAGGGCTGCCTGCACGCCGTGCGAGGCGGCGTCACCACGGCCCGGGTCATCGACGGGCGGGTCCAGCACTCGATCCTGCTGGAGATCTTCACCGACGAGGGCATCGGCACGATGGTCGTGCCGGACGCCGAAGAGGGGGATGGGGAATGACCGGCACCGCAAGCAACGCAGAGCTCACCCAGCGGTGGCAGAGCTCGCTCATGAACAACTACGGCACCCCCCGGCTGCCCCTCGTCCGCGGTGCGGGCCTCAAGGTCTGGGACACCGAGGGCAAGCAGTACTACGACTTCGTCGGCGGCATCGCCACCAACGCGCTCGGCCACGCCCACCCGGCGATCGTCGAGGCCGTCAGCAAGCAGATCGCCTCGATCGGCCACATCTCCAACTTCTTCATGGCCGAGCCCACCGTCGCCCTCGCCGAACGGCTCCTCCAGCACTTCGGGCGGGACGGCAAGGTCTTCTTCTGCAACTCCGGCGCCGAGGCCAACGAGGCCGCCTTCAAGATCGGCCGGCTCACCGGGCGGACCCACATGGTCGCCACCAGCGGCGGCTTCCACGGCCGGACCATGGGCGCCCTCGCCCTCACCGGCCAGCCCGCCAAGCAGGAGCCCTTCCTGCCGCTGCCCGGCGACGTCACGCACGTGCCGTTCGGCGACGCGCAGGCGCTGGCCGCCGCGGTCACCGAGGAGACAGCCCTCGTCGTCATCGAGCCGATCCAGGGCGAGAACGGTGTGATCGTCCCGCCCGCCGGCTATCTGAAGGCGGCCCGGGCGATCACCGCGGCCACCGGCACGCTCCTCGTCCTCGACGAGGTGCAGACCGGTATCGGCCGGACCGGCCACTGGTTCGAGTACCAGGCCCACGAGGGCGTCCTGCCGGACGTCGTCACCCTCGCCAAGCAGCTCGGCGGCGGCCTGCCGCTCGGCGCGACCGTGGCCTTCGGCCGGGCCGCCGAGCTGCTCCAGCCCGGCCACCACGGCACGACCTTCGGCGGCAACCCCGTGGCCTGCGCCGCCGGACTGGCCGTGCTCGACACCATCGCGAACGAGGGGCTGCTCGAGAACGTCAAGCGCCAGAACGCCGCGCTGTCCGACGGGATCGAGGCACTGGGGCACCCGCTGATCTCCCACGTCCGGGGCTCCGGCCTCCTCCTGGGTATCGTGCTCACCGAGCCGCTCGCGCCCCAGGCGCAGCAGGCGGCTCAGGACGCCGGTTTCCTGGTGAACGCGCCCGCCCCCGATGTCGTACGGCTGATGCCGCCGCTGAACCTCGGCGACGACGAGGTGGAGGCGCTGCTCCAGGCGCTGCCGGGCGTGCTGGACGTGGCCAACGGGGATGGATGAGCCGGAGAGATGAGACGTCGATGAGCCAGGCGCAGGATCACGAGCAGACCCACGGGCCTGCCGTACCGCAGACCCGCACCGCACGGCACCGCCGGATCGTGGACATCCTCAACCGGCAACCGGTCCGTTCACAGAGCCAGTTGGCGAAGCTGCTGTCCGACGACGGGCTGAGCGTCACACAGGCGACGCTCTCCCGGGACCTGGACGAGCTGAACGCGGTGAAGATCCGTAACACCGACGGTGACCTGATCTACGCGGTGCCGAGCGAGGGCGGGTTCCGTACTCCTCGTGCGCCGCTGGGGGAGTCCGCCAAGGAGGAGCGGATGCGGCGGCTCTCCCAGGAGCTGCTGATCTCCGCGGAGGCATCCGCGAACCTTGTCGTTCTGCGGACGCCGCCCGGTGCTGCGCAGTTCCTGGCGTCGGCCATCGACCAGGCCGAGCTGCATGACATTCTCGGGACGATCGCGGGTGACGACACGTTGATGTTGATCAGCCGGGATCCCACTGGGGGGCAGGCGTTGGCCGAGCACTTGTTGAGGCTCGCTCAGAACGGGCACTGAGTTTCGGCCGGGGGTGCTGCGTGGGGCCCGGTCGCGCCCACGCGGCGGAGCCGCGAACCGGTACCGGCCCGCGCCCCCGAGGCACAGACACTCACCCGAGTCGAGATGCCAAGCCCCCTGTGCATCTCACCTCGTCGCCCGCCGTGATCAGGAGTGCCTCCACGTCGGGCAGCGACTCCAGCCACCGCAGGCCCTCCCGAGACCCCATCGCGAACGCCGCTGTCGCCCAGCAGTCCGCCCAGGTCACACTGGGGGCCACCACGGTCACCGCGACCAGGTCCGTGACCGCTGAGCGGCCGGTGCGGGGGTCGACGATGTGGGCGCCGCGCTCGGCCGTACCGGATGTCGCCACGGCCAGTTCGGTCGTACCCGCCGCCGAGACCACCGCCGCCAGGCCCCCGGGCCGCAGCGGATCGGCCACCCCCACCCGCCACGGCCGCTGCGGCCCCGGCGTCCCCAGCAGCTGTACGTCCCCGCCGCCGTTGAGGCTCACCCCGGTCGCCCCGGCCTCGGAGAGGGAGCGTGCCGCGCGTTCGACGGCCCAGCCCTTGACGATGCCCGTCGGGTCCAGCCGGCCCTCGTAGCGCAGGCTGAACCAGCCGTCGCTCGCTTCCTCCGCCTTGGCGCCCAGGTCCAGGATCTGGGCGACCTCGGGGGCGCAGTCGTCGACCGTCAGTTCGCCGCGGGCGAGCCGGGAGATCTGGCTGTCGTCGCGGTAGGTGCTGAAGACGGCGTCGGCGCGGTGCAGACCCGCGACCGCCTTCGCCAGGGCCGCCTCGACGGCGGCCGGTTCCCCGCCGCGGACGTCGAAGGAGAAGACGGTCCCCATGACCTCCTCCGTATGACGTACCGCGGCGGGAGCTTCTGCCGGTTCGGCCACCGTGTCAGCCACCGGCCTGGTCCAGCGCCGACTGCAGGGACTGCTTGTAGCCGGCGCTCGTGTAGGTCGCGCCCGACACCGCGTCGATGTCGGCGTTGCCCGCCGCCACCGCCGCCTGGTTGAGCTTCGGGATGGCGTTGCCGTTGACCTGGTCGCTCTGGCCGCCCTTGGGCTGCTGGACCGCCTCGGCCTTGGTGATCTTGCCGTTGGTGACGGTGACACGGACCTGGACGGGCCCGTACTGGGTCTGGGAGACGGTGCCGGTGACGACCTTGGGGGCCGCCGCCTCGGCGTTGCCCGCGCTCTCCGAGGGGGCCGGCGAGGACGCTCCCGTCGCGGCCGCCGCGTTGCCCTTGTCGATGGCGGACTGGAGCGACTTCTTGTAGCCCTCGCTGGTGTAGGTCGCCCCGGACACCGTGTCGATCTGCGCACTCTGCTTGGCGAGCGTCGCCGCGTTGAGCTTCGGCACCGCGTTGCCGGTGATCTGGTCGCTCTGGCCGCCCTTGGGCTGCTGGACCGTCTCGGCCTTGGTGATCTTGTTGTTGACGAAGGTGATACGGACCTGGATGGCCCCGTACTCGGTCTCCACGGCGTCCCCGGTGGCCGTGCCGGTGGCCGCCTGGGCGCCGCCCTGCGCGGACTCCTGGGCCGCCGCGGTCTGCTGCGGGGCCGCGTCGCCGGCCGCGGACGCGTCGGATGCGTCGGTCCCCGGCTTCAGGGACAGCAGCAGCACGATCCCGGAGACGGTGGCGGCGCCGGCCAGGACGACACGCCGAAGGGGGTGACTCTTCCTCATCGCTTCAACAGCTCCTGAAGTCCTTGAAGTTCCTGTCGCTCACATCTCGAACGACTCGTGATGGATGCGGCGGGCGGGTACACCCGCGCCGCGCAGTGCCTCGTACACGCCCTGTGCGAAGCCGGGCGGCCCGCACATGAAGACGTCGTGCTCGTCGATGTCCGGCAGCTTCTGCTGCAGCCGCTCCGCCGAGATGTCGGGCCGCTCGCCGTCCGGACTGTTGACCGCGTACATCAGCCGGGCGCCCCGCTCGTCGGCGATGGCGGCCAGTTCGTCCCAGAGCGCCAGGTCCTGGGTGCTGTTGGCCCGGTAGAGCAGTGTGATGTCGCCGGACGCCCCGGGCAGCGTCTCGAACAGCGCCCGCATCGGCGTGATGCCGACGCCACCCGCGACCAGCAGCACCTTGCCGCGGCTGCGGCGCTGGGCGGTGAGCGCGCCGTACGGGCCCTCGGCCCACACCTTGGTGCCGGGCGTCAGCTCGCGCAGCCGCTCGGTGTGGTCGCCGATCGCCTTGACCGTGATCCGCAGCATGTCCGGGCGGGGCGCCGCCGACAGCGAGTACGGGTGCGAGCTGAACCGCATGCCCGGCGCCTTGAACCGCCAGCGGAAGAACTGCCCCGCCTGCGCGCCCATCCGGTGCAGCTTCTTGCCGCCGATGAGCACCGACACGATGCCCGGCGTCTCCTCGATGACCGCCTCGACATACATCCGGTGCCGCAGGTTGAGACGGATCGGGGTGAGGATCCGGTACCAGACCACCAGCGCGGTGACCACGCCGTACAGCCCGTACCAGAAGGTCTTCGCGGCCGGCTCCACGGCGAACTCGTTGCCGGTGCTGATCTGGTGCCAGAACGTCAGGTAGACGACCGCGTAGGTCAGCAGGTGGATGTGGTACCAGGTGTCGTACCCGATGATCCGGCGGATCCCGCCGATCGAGAGGAACGCGATGACGAACAGCAGCAGGGTGCCGATGCCCGCCTTGCCCATGTCGGGCAGGGTGTTGACCGAGTCGATCGTCTGCTGGACCACGTCGCCGAGCGACTTGCCGGCCTGGAGCGCGTACGCCCACATGGTGAGGAAGACATGCGCGGCGACCAGGAAGATCGTGTACCGGCCGCTCATGGCGTGCCAGCGCGCCACCCGGTCCGAGCCCACCCGCCGTTCCAGGGCGGGCACCCGGGCCATCTGGAGCACCACGAGCGCCATGAGATAGCCGGCCAGCAGACCGGTGATCCGGCCCGCGGCGAGGATCTTGGCGGTGTTGTCCGCGAGGGACGGTGTGTTGTCCCACCACAGCCACAGCACCGCGGCCGCGCCCGCCCATAGGGCGATCACCAGCGGGACGGCCGGGGAGCGGCGCGGACGGATGCGGCGCATCGTCTGGCGGCGGGCGGCGCGGCCGCCTGCGAGCGTGGTGGTCACGGTTCCTCCGGGAGCGGGGCAAGGGGGGTGGCGTGGTCCCTTGGCCCAGAGGTACGTGCCGCGACGCCCGTGTGTTCAGTGCCCGGTCGAGTTCGAGGTGGACTCGTGTGACTCGGGGTAACACCTCAGTACCGGGTGATCGCCGTACGTCCGCTCGTCGTGCCGATCGCGATGTGCGGATCGTCGTCGGGGTCGGCCCATGCGAGGATCCGCCGCATGGCGTCCGCGGGCACCGACACGCAACCCGCCGTCGCTCCAGTGCCGTTGACATGGAGGAAGATCCCGGCGCCCCGGCCGCGCACGGGCTCGGTGTAGTTGAAGCCGATGACCATGGCGTGGGCGTACTGCTTCTCGTACGAGATCAGATGCTCGGACTCGGCGGCCCGGCAGTCCTTGGCACGGGGCTCGCTCCAACGGTTGTAGGAGCGGGAGTCGTTGTCCTGGCACCACCAGGATTTCTCGCGCACGGGACGGTATTTGTACGACGTCCCGCCCGGCGCCGCTTTGATACCGAAGGCGTACGGCAGGTGATAGAGCCCCGTCGGTGTCGTGCTGGTGTTCTGCTTGCGCGAGGCTCCCTCGACGAGTCCGTTCGCCCCGAACCGGGCCTTGGCCGAACCGGCCCGCACCCACTGCCCGTTGCGCAGATCCCACCAGGTGAGGGTGCCGGTGGTCGAGCCGGTCCTCGCGGCGACCGCGGTGATCAACTGTGTGCCGCCCCCGGTGTCGGTCATACGGGCGGGCAGGGGCTGCCCGCCGCCGGGCGCGGCACCGAGTACGAGAAGGGACGCGGAGACGAGAGCCGTGGCGACGGCGGGGGAGCCCATGGCTCAGACCGTAGAGGGCGGCAGCGGCAGTGGCAGTCCGGGTAGGCCATCCAGGCTCGTGGCGATCTGCCTCTGGGCGAAGTAGGCGCTCAGCGACTCGTCGTCCTCGCGCGCGAAGCGCCTGGCGTGCAGATCGCGGTCCTCGTCGTACGTCATGAAGGGCACCGCGTAGCCGCAGGAGTCGCGGATCGTCTCGGCCGTCACGACGATGATCGCCCGCAGTCCGTGCAGGCTCGGGTCGATGTCCGGGAAGTGGCTGAGGAGTTCCTCGAAGCGCGGGTCGTCCCGCAGGACCGCCTCGCCGCGGCCGTGCACCCGGACGATGTTGGGCGGGCCCTCGAACGCGCACCACATCAGGGTGATCCGGCCGTTCTCCCGCAGATGCGCGACCGTCTCGGCGTTGGAGCCCGCGAAGTCCAGGTACGCGAAGGTGAGTTCGTCCAGAACCGCGAAAGAGCCCTTGAGGCCCTTGGGGGAGAGGTTCACCGTGCCGTCGCCGGAAAGAGGGGCGGTCGCGGTGAAGAAAATGGGCTGCGCCTCGATGAAGGTGCGCAGCCTGCCGTCTATGCGTTCATAGGTCTTTCCCATGTCTAACGATTATGGGTGCAACTCGTTCGCCTGTCTAATGAATTGCGGCATCCGATGGACGGGTGCCGCCGTGGCCGCCCCGGCCGGCGCTGGAATCGGGGCGGCCACAGCACCTGTCACGTCACTGGGTGAGCGTGCAGGTGGCGAGGGACTCCAGGCCCTGCGGCTTCTCGGCGGTACGGCCGATGGAGATGGCGATGCGCTCGATGGCGGCCGTGCGCTTGCTCGCCAGCGGGCCGACGATGGCGTTCTGGACGAAGTTCGGTCCGCCCTGGCCGACCGTGTCGACCAGACGCTTGTTGGCCTCGTCGATCTGGGTCTGCAGGAGGGTCAGGTTGCGGTCGACCTCGGCCTGCGCGGTCGCCGGGATCGCGGGGAGCTGGGAGGCGACGTCCGGGCAGCTGATGGTCCCGACGCCGGCGTTGCCCGCGTCCTCGCCCGCCTCCTCGCCGGTGTCCTCCGCGGCGTCCGACGCCGTGGCGCTGGGAGTCGCCTCGGCCTCCTCGCCGGCGCCGGCCTCCTCGCCCGCTCCCGCCTCTTCCTCGGCGACACCGCCCGCGTTGAGAGCGCAGGGCGCGAGCGCCTCCAGACCCGCCGGGCGGTCGGCGGTGCGGCCGATGGCGGTGGCGATCCGGTTGACCACGGCGATCCGCTTGTCCTCCAGCGGGCCGAGGATGGCGTTCTGGACGAAGTTGGCTCCGCCCTGGCCCACGGTGTCGACGAGGCGCTTGTTGGCCTCGTCGATCTGGGTCTGCAGGAGGGTGAGGTTGCGGTCGACCTCGGCCTGCGCGGTCGCGGGGATCGCGGGGAGCTGGGAGGCGACGTCCGGGCAGCTGATGGTGCCGGGGTCGGCGAGGGTCTGCGCGTTGGTCGTGCCGTTGCTCTTGGAGGTCTCTCCGGCGAGGGCGGAACCGGCGATCACCGCACCGGTCAGCACGAGGGCGGTGGCACCGCCGATCAACGCGACGCGGCGCTTGTTGTACTTCGGAAGAGCCCTGGACATGCTGATGCCTCACAAGGGTCGAGGGGTGTCGTCGTCTCTGGGTTGTACAAACGCGGCGCCTGCGTTCGGCGGGAAGTACGGGTAAGCGGTTTCCCGTGTTCAAAGGACTCTTAAATTCGCGGCCGAACCTGCCGCAATTGACGAATCATGCAGAGCACTGCATACTCATGCATGACAGTGCAGGCGCCACACCCTCTCTAGGAGCAACGCAAGTGAGCAGCAACAGCGGTGATGTCCGGCTCTGGGGCGCCCGTTTCGCCGACGGTCCCGCCGAGGCCCTGGCGAAGCTGTCCGCGTCCGTCCACTTCGACTGGCGGCTGGCGCCCTACGACATCGCCGGTTCGCGTGCCCACGCGCGCGTGCTCCACAAGGCCGGGCTGCTCACGGACGACGAGCTGACGCGGATGACCGCGGGCCTGGACCAGCTCGCGGCGGATGTCGCCGACGGTTCCTTCGTGGGCACGATCGCCGACGAGGACGTCCACACGGCGCTGGAGCGTGGCCTCCTGGAGCGCCTCGGCCCCGACCTCGGCGGCAAGCTCCGCGCGGGCCGCTCCCGCAACGACCAGGTCGCGACCCTCTTCCGCATGTACCTGCGGGACCACGCCCGGATCATCGGCGGCCTGATCGCCGAGCTCCAGGACGCGCTGATCGGCCTGGCCGAGGCCCACCCGGACGTGGCGATGCCCGGCCGCACCCACCTCCAGCACGCCCAGCCGGTGCTCTTCGCCCACCATGTCCTGGCCCACGCGCAGTCCTTGTCCCGGGACGCGGAGCGGCTGCGTCAGTGGGACGAGCGGACGGCGGTCTCCCCGTACGGCTCGGGCGCCCTGGCCGGCTCCTCCCTGGGCCTGGACCCGGAGGCGGTCGCCGCGGACCTCGGCTTCGAGCACGGCAGCGTCGGCAACTCGATCGACGGCACGGCGTCCCGTGACTTCGTCGCCGAGTTCGCCTTCATCACCGCGATGATCGGCGTGAACCTCTCCCGGATCGCGGAGGAGATCATCATCTGGAACACGAAGGAGTTCTCCTTCGTGACCCTGCACGACGCGTTCTCGACCGGCTCGTCGATCATGCCGCAGAAGAAGAACCCGGACATCGCCGAGCTGGCGCGCGGCAAGAGCGGCCGCCTGATCGGCAACCTGACGGGCCTCATGGCCACGCTCAAGGCGCTCCCGCTGGCGTACAACCGCGACCTCCAGGAGGACAAGGAACCGGTCTTCGACTCCTGCGACCAGCTCGAGGTCCTGCTCCCCGCCTTCACCGGCATGATGGCCACCCTGACGGTCCACCGCGAGCGCATGGAGGAGCTGGCCCCGGCGGGCTTCTCCCTCGCCACCGACATCGCCGAGTGGCTGGTCAAGCAGGGCGTGCCGTTCCGCGTCGCCCACGAGGTCGCCGGCGAGTGCGTCAAGGCCGCGGAGTCCGAGGGCAAGGAACTGGGCGACCTGACGGACGAACAGTTCGCGAAGATCAGCGCCCATCTGACGCCGGAGGTGCGGACGGTGCTGAACGTGCCGGGCGCGCTGGCTTCCCGCAACGGCCGCGGCGGTACGGCGCCGAGCGCGGTGGCGGTCCAGCTGGCGGAGGTCAAGGCGGACGTGGCGGCACAGCACGAGTGGGCAACTGCCAAGAAGGCCTGAGGGAAGCGCCCCTTCGGGGGTGCGGGGCTGTATCGATGTGCGGCTCCGCCGCGTGGGCGCGAGCCACCACGAAGCACCCGTAGCCGCCAGAACACCGCACGACCCGAGCACTGAAGCGAAGGTCATCGCGGGTTAAGTTGGTCATCGAGCCTGGAGCCGACCCAACGGAGCCCGCGATGCCCTTCGCCCGCCTGGCCACAGCGACAACCCCCACCTGCCACATCGGCTTCGGCCTCGCCGCAGTCGGTCGCCCCGGCTACATCAACCTCGGCCGCGACCAGGACCTCCCGGAGAGCCGCAGCGTCGACGCCCTGCGCGCCCGGACCCATGAACTCCTGGACGCCGCCTACTTCCAGGGCGTCCGCTACTTCGACGCGGCCCGCTCCTACGGCCGCTCCGAGGAGTTCCTCGCCGACTGGCTCAACGCACGCCCCGACATCGACGACATCGTCGTAGGCAGCAAATGGGGCTACACCTACACCGCCGCCTGGACCACCGACGCCGAGAAACACGAGGTCAAGGACCACAGCGTCCAGACCTACGTCCGCCAGCGCAAGGAAACCGCCGAACTCCTCGGCGACCGCCTGGACCTCTACCAGATCCACTCGGTGACCCCGGACAGCCCGGCCCTCACCGACAAGGACCTCCACGCGAAGCTGGCCGAAGCGGCCGCCGCGGGCGTGAGTATCGGCTTCTCCACCAGTGGCCCCGCCCAGGCCGACGCCATCCGCGCGGCCCTCGCCGTGACGGTCGACGGCGAGCCTCTCTTCCGCACGGTCCAGTCCACCTACAACGCCCTGGAGACCTCGGCCGCCCCCGCCCTCGCCGAGGCCCACGACGCCGGACTGACCGTGATCGTCAAGGAGGGCATGGCCAACGGCAGGCTCGCGGACCCGTACGCGCCGGACGCCCTGAAGACGGTGGCCGCGGAGACGGGCCTCGGCTGCGACGCGGTCGCCCTCGCCCTGATCCTGCGCCTGCCCTGGGCCGGTGTCGTCCTCTCCGGCGCCGCCACCAGCAGCCAGCTCGCCTCCAACCTGCACGCCGCGGTCGTCGACCTCGACGAGGCCCAGCTGGCCCGCCTCGCCGAGCTCGCGGAGGAGCCGCAGGCGTACTGGGCGCGGCGCGGTCAGTTGCCCTGGCACTGACAGAACCGCGGCTCGACGGTCACTTATGAGGCAGCCATGCCCATGATGAGACATGAGTGTCTCATATGGGTTATGGTTGTCTCATGGCTGTCGATCGTGACCACGTGCTGCGCAGTGCCGCGGCCCTGCTGACCCACAAATCCACCGCGACCATGGACGAGGTCGCGAAGGCCGCCGGGATCAGCCGCGCCACCCTGCACCGCCAGTTCGCCGGGCGCGACGCGCTCGTACGGGCCCTGGAGGCCCTCGGCATCGCGGAGTGCGAGGCCGCCCTGGACGCGGCGTGCCCGGACGAGGGCCCCGCGAGCGATGCCGTACGGCGACTGGTGCGCGAGATCGAACCGGCCGCCGCCCTCCTCGCCTTCCTCTACAGCGAGAACCAGCTGTTCGAGGGTGAGCAGAACGCGGGCTGGACCCGCATCGACGAGCGCATCGCGGCCCTGTTCAAGCGCGGCCAGGCGGGCGGCGAGTTCCGCATCGACCTCACGCCGACCTGGCTCACCGAGGCGCTGTACGGCCTGCTGGCCTCCGGCGCCTGGGCGGTGTCGGAGGGCCGGGTGGCCGCCAAGGACTTCCCATACATGATCGTCGAGCTGTTGCTCGGCGGAGCACTACGGAGAGAGGAATCATGACCAGCACCCTGCAGCCGGCGTCGACGACCGAGGTGGTGACCAAGCGCCCGGGACGTTGGCTCGCGCTGTCCGTCCTCGTGCTCGCCGTGCTGCTGGTGGCCGTCGACGCGACCGTCCTCGGTCTCGCGACCCCCTACATCAGTGAGGACCTGAAGCCGTCCGGCACCCAGCTCCTCTGGATCGGCGACGTCTACTCCTTCGTCATCGCCGGTCTGCTCGTCTCGATGGGCAGCCTCGGCGACCGCATAGGCCGCAAGAAGATACTCCTCGTCGGTGCCACGGCGTTCGGTGCGATATCGGTCCTCAACGCCTATGCCACGACACCGGAGTTGATGATCCTCGCCCGCGCCCTGCTGGGCGTGGCGGGCGCGACGCTGATGCCGGCGACCCTCGCCCTGATCCGGAACCTCTTCCACGACCCGCGCGAACGCAGCCTCGCGGTGGGCATCTGGGGCGCGACGGCCTCCGCCGGTACGGCGATCGGCCCGATCGCCGGCGGCTTCCTGCTCGAACACTTCTGGTGGGGCTCGGTCTTCCTGATCAACCTGCCCGTGATGGCGGTCCTGGTCGTCGTCGGCATCAAGCTGCTGCCGGAGTCGAAGAACCCGAACCCGGGCCCGTGGGACATGCTCAGCGTGGCCCTGTCCCTGGTCGGCATGATCGCCCTGGTCTACGCCGTCAAGGAGGCCGCCACCCACGGCTTCGGCGGCGAGGTCGCCGCCGTCGCCCTGCTGGGCGCGGGTGCGCTGATCTGGTTCGTCCGCCGCCAGCTGACCCTGCCGACCCCGCTGCTGGACATGCGGCTGTTCCGCAACCGAGGCTTCAGCGCGGCCGTCCTGGCCGACCTGCTGACCATCCTCGGCCTGTCGGGTCTGGTGTTCTTCCTTTCGCAGTACCTGCAACTCGTGCAGGGCAGGCGCCCGTTGGAGGCGGGCCTGGCCGAACTTCCCGCGGCGATCGGCGCGGTGGCGGCGGGTCTGCTCGCCGGCCGCGCGGCCCGTCGCTTCTCGGTCCGCTCGGTGGTCGCGGGCGGCCTGGCGGCGGTCGGCCTGGCGCTGGCCTCACTGACGGTGATCGACCAGTCGACGGGCTACCCGCTGCTGGGCGCGGCCCTGCTGGTCGTCGGCATCGGCGCGGGCTTCTCGTTCACGGTGACGGCGGACGTGATCCTGTCGAGCGTGCCGAAGGAGCAGGCGGGCTCGGCGTCAGCGGTCTCGGAGACGGCGTACGAACTGGGTGCGGCCCTGGGCATCGCCGTACTGGGCTCCATCGTGACGGGCGTGTACCGGGACTTCACGGGTCCGGTGGGGACGCCGGACGGGGCGCACGAGTCGCTGGGCGGCGCGGTGGAGGCGGCGGCAGGAATGCCGGCGCAGCAGTCGGCGGCACTCCTGGACTCGGCGAGGCAGGCATTCGTGGACGGCCTGTCGCTGGCGGCGGGCCTGGGAGCGGCGGTCCTGCTGGCAGCGGCGGTGGCGGCATGGTTCATGCTTCGCGACCAACGGTTGGAGAACGAGGTCTAGGAGCGCGGGGAACTACGCGATCAACCCCCACGGCCCGCAGCCGCCGTGCGGTCCCCAGCCGGCCCCTACATCTGCCTTTAGCTCCCTTTTCGCCCCGGCCTGATGGTCTTGGCTCCATGACACGACGCACACGAAAACTGTTCGTCACCGGAGCCGTACTGGCGGCCGCGGGCCTGACCGGCGGTGGAGTCGCCCTCGCAGTGGGCGAGGGCGACGAACCGTCCCGCGACAGGGTCCGGTTCGTCGTCACGGAGAACGACCACGACTGCCCGGAGAAGAGCACGGGCACCGACACCCCGGCCTCCGAGTTGTGACCGGCGAGGCCAAACTCCTCGAAGAGGCCCTCTTCGAGGTCAAGCGCGTCATCGTCGGCCAGGACCGCATGGTGGAACGCATGTTCACCGCGGTCCTGGCCCGAGGCCACTGCCTCCTGGAGGGCGTCCCCGGCGTCGCCAAGACCCTCGCCGCGAAGACCCTCGCCCACGTGGCCGGCGGCCACTTCGCCCGCCTCCAGTTCACCCCCGACCTCGTCCCCTCCGACATCACCGGCACCCGCATCTACCGCCCCTCCCAAGAGGCGTTCGACATCGAACCGGGCCCGGTCATCGCCAACGTCGTCCTCGCCGACGAGATCAACCGCGCCCCCGCGAAGGTGCAGTCCGCCCTCCTGGAGGTCATGGGCGAGCACCAGGTCTCCATCGGCGGCACGACCCTGTCCGTCCCCGAGCCCTTCCTCGTCCTCGCCACCCAGAACCCCATCGAGTCAGAGGGCGTCTACCGCCTCCCCGAGGCACAACGCGACCGCTTCCTGCTCAAGGTCGAGGTACCCGCGCCCAGCGAGTCCGAGGAACTGGCCATCCTCTACCGGATGAGTGTGGACCCGCCGAGCCCCCGCCGCGTCCTCACCCCGGCCCGGCTCGTCGCCCTCCAGCGCGCCACCGACGAGGTGTTCGTGCACCACGCGATCGCCGAGTACGCCGTACGACTGGTCTGCGCGACCCGCGAACTCGCCGGGCCGGAACAGCGGTTGGCCCACGGGGCCGGCCCCCGCGCGACCCTCGGTCTCGTCGCCGCGGCCCGCGCCCTCGCCCAGCTGCGCGGCCGCGGATACGTCCTGCCCGACGACGTCAGCGACCTGACCCACGAGGTGATCGGACACCGCCTGGTCCTCTCCTTCGACGCGCTCGCCGACGGTGTCACACCGGGCGAGATCGTCGACGAGGTCCTCGCCGCCGTGGAGCAACCGCGGATCAGCCCCCGCCAGGCCGCCACCGACGTCGGAGAGGTCGTGGCATGACCCCCACACTGCGTGAACTCACCCCGGAACAGGCCCTGAAACACCTGGAGTTGCTCTTCACCAGACACCCCGACGGCCTCCTCCAGGGCGACCACCCGGCCCTTGCGCCCGGCCCCGGCGACGAGCTGGCGGAGACCCGGCCCTATGTCGTCGGGGACGACGTACGCCGTATGGACTGGAACGCCACCGCCCGCACCACCGTCCCGCACGTCCGCCTCACCCTCGCCGACCGCGAACTCACCACCTGGATCGTCCTCGACGCCTCCGCGAGCATGGACTTCGGCACCGCGCGCATGGAGAAGCGGGACCTTGCGGTGGGCGCGGCGGCGGCCGTCGCGTTCCTGACCGAGCGCGCCGGGAACCGACTCGGCGCGATCTTCTCCGGCTCAGGACCCGAAGGCCATCCGCAGGGACCGCGCGGTACGGGACCGCACGGCATCCGGCGCATACCGCCCCGCACCGGTAGACAGCACCTGCTCACCATCCTGCGCGCCGCTCTGGACCGCCCCCGCGTCGCGCCCGGTGCACCCGCCGACACCCTCGCCGACGCCCTCGGCGTCCTGCGCGCCCTGCCCGACCGGGGCGCTCTGGTCGCGGTCGTCTCCGACTTCCTGGAGACCGGCTGGGAGCGGCCCCTGCGGACCGTGGCCCGACGCCACCAGGTGCTGGCGATCGAGACGGTCGACCCGCGTGAACTCGAGCTGCCCGCCGTCGGGTTGCTCACCGTCGTGGACCCGGAGACCGGACGCCGACGCGAAGTTCCCACGTACGCGCGGAAGTTCCGTGACCGGTACGCCGAGGCCGCGCTGGAGCAGCGGGCCCTGATCAAAAGGACCATCCACCGGGCCGGCGCCGCCCATCTGCGGCTGCGCACGGACCGGGACTGGGTGCGGGACGTCGTGAAGTACGTCGAGGACCAGCGGCGCCGGGCGGGAGGCGGCGCCGCGTGACGCGCCCGCTCGCAGGAAAGGAGGGATCATGGGTCTGCGTTCACCCGGCTGGCTGCTGCTCCTGGTGCCGCTCGCCGCGCTGATCGCCGCGTATCTGCTGACGCAGCGCCGCCGCGGCCGGTACGCCGTCCGCTTCACCAACCTCGAGCTGCTCGACAAGGTCGCGCCCGCGCGGCCCGGTTGGCGCAAGCACGTCCCGGCGGGCGCCTTCTGCGCCACGCTCGCCCTGCTGGTGGTGGGCTTCGCCCGCCCGACCGCCGACGTGCAGGTCCCGCGGGAACGGGCCACGATCGTCGTCGCGTTCGACACGTCCGGGTCCATGGACGCCACCGACGTGGAGCCCACCCGGTTCCTGGCGGCCCAGCGCGCCGCCCTCGCCTTCGTCGACCGGCTGCCCGCACGCTTCAACACCGGGCTGGTCACGTTCAGCGGCAACGCCACGGTCGCCGTTCCGCCGACCACCGACCGCGCTCTGCTGCGCTCGGCCGTCCGACAGCTCACCACCGGCCAGGGCACCGCGATCGGCGAGGCCGTCATCGCCGCCCGCAACGCCATCCGCGCGCTCGACAAGCGGGCCGAGACCGAACCGCCGCCGGCCCACATCGTCCTTCTCTCCGACGGCTCCAACACGGTGGGCCGCTCGGTCGAGTCGGCGGCACGGGAGGCGGCCGCCGACAGGATCCCGGTCTCGACGATCGCCTACGGCACCGAGGACGGCGTCGTCGAGTTCCCCGACGGTCGGGTCCTCCAGGTCCCCGTCGACGGACCCGCGTTGGAGAACCTCGCCGCCGTCACGGGCGGCGACTACCACGAGGCCGCCACGGGCGAGGAGCTCCAGGCCGTCTACGACGACATCGGCAGCTCCGTCGGCCATCGCACCGAGGAACGCGAGATCTGGCAGTGGTTCGTGGCAGCGGGCCTCGGCACCGCGCTGATCGCCGCGGCGACATCGCTGCTGTGGTTCTCGAGGCTGCCCTGAACGGGCGGCCGAGGGCACGTGGTGGCGGCTGCCCCGGAGGGGCGGTGCCGAGAACCGGCGCCGGGATCCGGCCGCCGCCCAGCCACCACCGACGGCCCTGCGGACAGCCGCCGGTCCACCGATCCCCCCGACCAAGGAGCCAGCCGTGACAGACCCCGAGCACCCCGGCCCACCGGCCCCTGCGTCACCCGTCGGCCTCGGCACCCCGCGCGGCCCCGCCTTCCTGGCCGGCCGCCCCCCGACGCTCCCTGCCCCGACCGCACCTTCGGCACCCACTCCGCCTCCCTCTCCGTACGAGACCCCGAAACCCCCACCCCCCAAAGGCCCCCGCACCCCCCGACCCCTCGCCACCGTCCTCCTCGCCGCCGTGCTCGCAGGCGGCGCCGCCGGATACACGGCCGGTGCCCTCGGCGACGACGACCCCGCCACCCCGGCCGCCGCCCGCACCCCCGGTGACCTGGAAGCCGTCGCCGCGCGCGTCCTGCCCAGCGTCGTCTCCGTGGTCACCTCCAACGGCCAGGGCTCAGGCTTCGTCTTCGACACCCGCGGCCGGATCCTCACCAACGCCCATGTCGTGGACGGCAGTTCCACCGTGACCGTCGAACTCCAGGACGGCCGCAGGCTCAGCGCCGAGGTGATCGGCGACGACCCCGACCACGACGTGGCCGTACTCCGGCCCGAGACCGCACGCGGACTGCGCCCCGCCCAGCTGGCCACCGCCGGCAAGCGTCCCGGCGTCGGCGACACCGTCCTCGCCATCGGCTCCCCGCTCGGCCTCAGCGGTACCGTCACCTCCGGCATCGTCAGCGCCCTCGACCGCGACGTACAGCTGGGCGAGGGCGGTCGGCAGCGGGCGGTGCAGACCGACGCCTCGATCAACCCCGGAAACTCCGGCGGACCCCTGGTCGACTCCGACGGGCGGGTCATCGGCATCAATACGGCCATCGCGACGTTGGACCAGCAGCGGGGCGGCTCCATCGGCATCGGCTTCGCCATCCCCGTCGCCGACGCGGCGGCCGCGGCCCGCACCATCATCGACGGCGGCTGAACCGCCACGGAGACCAACGGAGACCGAGGGGGCGGACATGCGACTGCTCGTGGTCGAGGACGAGGAGGACCTGGTCGTCGCGCTCAAGGTCGGGCTGGTGAGAGCGGGGTACGCCGTGGACGTGGCCCCCGACGTCGACACCGCGACCGAGAAACTCGCCGTCAACGACTACGACCTCGTCCTGCTGGACCTCAACCTCCCCGACGGCGACGGCTTCTCGGTCTGCCGCGCCGTCCGCGCCACCCCCGGCGGCCCCCGCATCCTCATGCTCACCGCCCGAGACCGCCTCGCCGACCGGGTGCGCGGCCTCGACGAAGGCGCCGACGACTACCTCGTCAAACCCTTCGCGCTACCCGAACTCCTCGCCCGCATCAGGGCGTTGCTGCGCCGCGAGGACGGCGGCACCGCCATCGTCGAGGTCGGCGAACTCCGCCTGGACACCGCCCGCTTCGAGGCCTACCGAGGCAACCGCCGACTCCGGCTCACCCCGAAGGAGTTCAGCGTCCTGCACTATCTGATGACCCGACCCGGCCGCGTCGTACCGGCCGAGGAACTCCTCGAACACGTCTGGGACGAATACGCCGACCCGTTCACCAACACCGTGCGGGTCACGGTCGGTTCACTGCGCCGCAAGGTCACCGGAGAACAGGAACCGCTCATCGAGACGGTGATCCGGCAGGGCTACCGCCTGAAGGAGACACCATGAAACGGCCGTCTCTCACCAAGGCCCTCCCCGCCTTCACCCACACCATCCGCTTCCGGCTCACCGTCCTCTACTCGGGACTCCTCTTCGTCCTCACCGCCCTCGTCCTGGGCGCCACCTACCTCGCCGTGGAACGCGGCGGCGAGGCCCACCCGGTCACCAGGCAGTTCTCGGTGACGAAGATCGTGAACGGCGAGGAGGTGGGGGAGTTCGACGCGGTCAAGGTCGCCGAGGTCGAGGCCGCCGTCAACTACGAGACCCTCGCCAACCTCCGCCGCTTCTCCTTCGCCGTCCTCGGCGGCGTCGCGGTCGCCAGCCTCGCCCTGGGCTGGATCCTCTCCGGCCGCGCCCTGCGCCCCGTGCGCTCCATCTCCCGCACCGCCGCCGAGATCCAGGCCACCGACCTCAGCCAGCGCATCCGCCTCCAGGGCCCGAAGGACGAGCTGCGGGACCTCGCCGACACGGTCGATTCCATGCTCGAACGCCTGGACGAGGCCTTCCGGGCCCAGCGCCAGCTCATCGACGACGCCTCGCACGAGTTGCGCAGCCCGCTGGCGATCATCCGCGCGAACGTGGACGCCGTACTGACGGCGGAGGACTCGAACGAGGAGGAACGCCGAACGGCCGCCCGCAGCGTCGACAGGGCCACCACCCGGATGACCCACCTCGTCGAGGACCTCCTCGCCACCGCCCGCCGCAACGCCCCCGCCCTCGCAGACGCCGACGTCGACCTCGCGGCAGCGGCGGCGGAGGCCTGCGAGGAGTTCCTGCCCCTGGCCGTCGAACGCGGCCTCACCCTGCACCGCCGCCTCACCACAGGCCTGACCGTCATCGGCGACCACGACGCCCTGCGCCGCGCCGTCGGCAACCTGCTCTCGAACGCCGTACGCCTCTCCCCACCGGGCACGCTGATCACGGTCGCGGCGGGAAGGAGCGCCAACTGGCTCTGGGTGGCAGTACGGGACGAGGGCCCCGGCATCCTGGACGACGACCGGACGAGGGTCTTCGACAGATTCTGGCGAGCGAACACGGCAAGCGGCAGAGACCGGCACGCGGGCCTGGGCCTGGCGATAGTCAGACAGATCGTGGAGTCACACGGAGGTCAGGTGCGCCTGTTTTCCCAGGTGGGGGAGGGCTCGACGTTTGTGCTCTGGTTTCCCGCACCGGGCGTGGGGCACGGCAATGGCGGGCCTCCGGGAAACGCGCCCCTCTAGGGGCGCGGGGAACTGCGCGACAAGCCCCCCACCGACCCGCAGACGACGTACTACGCGGCCTTCGCCTTCGTGGCGTACATGTCCACGTACTCCTGCCCCGACAGCTGCATGACCTCCGTCATCACGGAGTCCGTGACCGCCCGCAGCACATACCGATCCCGGTCCATCCCCTCGTACCGGGAGAACTCCATCGCCTCACCGAAGCGAACGGTGACGCGCCCCGGTCGCGGAATCCCCGCTCCACCCGGCTGCACCTTGTCCGTACCGATGATGGCGAACGGCACGACCGGCGCACCGGTCATCATGGCCAGCCGCGCGATCCCGGTGCGCCCGCGGTAGAGCCGGCCGTCGGGGGAGCGGGTGCCCTCCGGGTAGATGCTGAAGACCTTGCCCTCCTCCAGCACCCGGCGCCCGGTCATCAGCGCCGCGACACCACCGCGCCCGCCGTCCCGGTCGACCGGGATCATGCCGCAGCCCGTGAAGAACCAGGCCATCAGGCGCCCTTTGAGGCCCTTGCCGGTGACGTACTCGTCCTTGCCGATGAAGAAGACCTGACGGTCGCAGAAGAGCGGCATGATCATCGAGTCGATGAACGTGAGGTGGTTGCCGGCGAGGATCACCGGGCCGTCTCCCGGGATGTGCTCCGCGCCCTCCACCCGTGGGCGGAACATCAGGCGCATGATCGGTCCGAGCACTGCCTTGATGAGCGCGAAGCGGGACAACGGATCCTCCGGTGTCAAGTGAATCGGTATATGTCTGTGCAGGTGAGGACGATACTCGCGGTTCCGGGGCTCGTGCACATCGGGTGCGCCGGGTTCACCGAGGTCTTACGTACTGTTGACGCTGGTTTACCTGCGGTGGCGCACGGTGTACCGCCCGTAACCCGTTGGCCATGATGTGACGGACATCGCGTACCCCTTCTGATGAGTCGTCAACTCAAACCATCGGTACGACATCCAGCGTCACCCGCGTGTTCTGCCGGAGGTCTCCCGTCCGTCATGTACACGCACCTACGATCGGCCCGCACTGAAGAGCCGACGCAGGGAGGGCCCTCATGGGAACGCAGAACTCGGACGAGCAGGTGGGCGGGACCGGACGACGGGCACTTCTCGGCGCCGCGGTACTCGGTGCGAGCGGAGCGGTCCTCGGACTGTCGGGTACCGCGAGAGCGGGCGAGGACCGGCATGGTGGAGGGGTGAAGAGCCTGCCCGTACCGACGATCATCGGCCACCGGGGCGCCAGCGGCTACCGGCCGGAGCACACCCTCGGCTCGTACCAGCTCGCCCTCGACCTGGGCGCCCATGTCGTGGAGGCCGGCGACCTGGTGCCCACCAGGGACGGTCACATCGTCTGCCGTCACGAGCCGGAGATCGGCGGGACGACGGACGTCGCGGACCATCCCGAGTTCGCCGGCCGCAAGACCACCAAGCTCCTCGACGGCGTCTCCGTCACCGGCTGGTTCACCGAGGACTTCACGCTCGCCGAGCTGAAGACCCTGCGCGCGATCGAGCGCATCCCGGCCAACCGTCCGCACAACACCCTCTACAACGGCCGCTGGGAGATCCCCACCTTCGAAGAGGTCCTGAAGTGGCAGGACGAGCAGACCCGCAAGCGGGGCAAGCAGGTCTGGATCTACCCCGAGACCAAGCACCCCACGTACTTCCGCAAGCTGGGCCTGGGCCTGGAGGAGCGGGTCGCGAAGCTGCTGCGCAAGTACGGCAAGGACGGCAAGAACGCGCCGGTCATCCTCCAGTCGTTCGAGCCGACCAGCATCCAGCGCCTGAACAAGCTGGTCGGCAACCCGCTGGTCGTCCTGCTCTCCTCCGCGACCAGCCGCCCCTGGGACTTCGTCGAGACGGGTGACCCGCGCACGGTCGCCGACCTGATCACGCCCAAGGGCCTCAAGGAGATCGCCGGCTATGCCCAGGGCATCGGCCCGACCCTCGACCTGGTCATCCCGAAGGACGCGAACGGCAACCTCACCACGCCGACCAGCCTCGTCGCGGACGCGCACAAGGCGGGCCTGATCCTGCACCCGTACACCATGCGCAACGAGAACCCCTTCCTGCCGACCGAGTTCCGCAAGGGCACCGACGCCGACGCGTACGGCGATGTCTTCGGTGCCTACCGGACGTACTTCGCCACGGGCATCGACGGTGTCTTCACCGACAACCCGGACACCGGCCTGCTGGCCCGCCAGGATTTCGTCAACGGCTGAGCGAGCGACCCCGGTTGGGGTGACAAAGGGCCGTCCGGGCAACCCGCCGCCCGGGCGGCCGCGTCGTCAGGCATATGACGCACGACCTCGTGGCCACGCTGCGCCCCCTGCTCACCGCCGAAGCCTCCGCCGAGGCACATGCCACCGGTACGGAACCGGGCGACCTGGAACAGGCGGTCTGGCTCCGCCTTCTGGAACGCCTCGACACCGACGGCCCGCCGACCGACCCGCAGGGCTGGCTGCGCAGAGCGGTCCGCTCGGAGTCCCGCCGTACCCGTCGTACGACCCGGCTCGAACGGCCGTACGGCACCGAGCCCGCGGACGACGTGGACCGCACCCCCGAACACCTCGCCCTCGCGGCGGCCCGCGGTCGGGCACTGCGTGATGCCGTACGCCGTTTGCCGGGCCGCTGCCCGAGTCTGATGGAGGCGCTGCTCTCCCCGATGGACCTCACCTATCGGGAAATCGCGGGGGAGTTGGGTATCTCACAGGGCAGTCTCGGTCCGGAACGTTCCAGATGCCTGGGTTGTCTTCGCCGATTGCTCACACCGGAGGTTGCGGCCCGCGGAGCGCGGGGATAGGAGTGAAGGACGAAATGGCGATCAGGTGAGCGGGAGGCGTGCGCACATGGGCATGAGCGTGACCATCTCGGTGGCGACCGAACAGGACGCGGAGCAGATCTTCAGGCTTCAGTACCTGTGCTTCCAGAGCGAGGCGGCGTTGTACGGCAACTACCGCATCGATCCGCTCGTCCAGACCCTGGACTCGGTCCGAGGGGAGGTCGCCGCGGACTGCGTCTTCGTGGCCCGGCTCGGTGAGGAGGTGGTCGGCTCGGTGCGCGGCCGCATCACCGAGGACGGCTCGGCCGCCATCGGCAAGCTCTGCGTCCACCCCCGCCTCCAGGGCCACGGCATCGGCGCGCGACTTCTCCGCGCGGCCGAATCGGCTCTGGTCGAGGAGCGCGGCGCCACCCGGTTCCGCCTCTTCACGGGCCACCGCAGCGAGGGCAACCTCCGCCTCTACCGCAAGGTGGGCTACGAGGCGGTCGGTACGTCCGAGGGTGCGGACGGCGTACCCATGATCGTCCTGGAGAAGCCGGCCGGCGCCTACGCGGCGACGGCCTGAGGGCTTCTCAGACGGTCCGCGCCCTACGGAGCCAGTAGATGGCCGACAGCGGCAGCAGTACGGGGATGAAGACATACCCCATGCCGTAGTCCGACCAGACGGTCGCGTCGGGGAACGCCGACGGGTCCAGCAGGGTCCAGGTGCCCACCGTCAGCACGCCCACCAGCTCGGCGGCGCAGCACACCAGCGCCGCCTTGCGGGCGGTTTCCCCGCCGCGCACCAGCGTGTACGTGATGAAGCCGTACACCAGCCCCGCGACGGCGGACAGGGAGTAGGCGAGCGGCGCCCGGTCGAACTCGGTCGCGATCTGGTAGATCGAACGCGACACCGCACCGACGACCATCACGCCGTACAGCCACACCAGCAGCGTGCCAGGACCGCTGACCAATCGGTTCTTCGCCGACTCGCCCTCCGTCACGGTCACCTCAGCCTCCCCAGATGTCGTAGAGCCGCACCTCGAGAACGGCCAGCACCACAGCGCCGGCGGCAGCCGTCACCGAGCCCCACTTCGACCGTTCCGACAGCGACATGAGCCCCGCGGCCGGGACGCAGGCGAACGCGCCCAGCAGATACGCCACGAAGATCGTCGTCCCCTGCTCCGGCTTCTCGCCCCGCGCCAGCTGCACGATCCCGACCACCAGCTGCACAAGCACCAGCAGCGACACCACACCCATCCCGATGAAGTGCCAGTCCTTCGTCGGCTCATCGCGATAGGCCGCCCAGCCGCACCACGCGGCGAGCAACAGCGCGGCGACGCCGGTCACGAGCGTCAGGGCATCAAGCATGGGGCGACCTTATTACGGCCCGAAAGCCTCGATGCGGCCGACCCCAGCCGTCAGCCGGCCGGCCCGTCGGTGACGATCCCGGCGTTCAGGCACCGCTGCCACAACCGGAGCGGCCACTCGCCGGCATTCGGTCCGGGCCGGACATCGAACACCGGGTTCGGTCCGGTCTCGATCAGGTGCAGCAGTGTCCAGGCCACGCCGTAGCAGTCGTCCGGTCCGAAGCACTCGGCCAGGGCACGAGCCTCCTCGGCCGTCACCGGCCGGGCGATCTCGTCCAGCTGCGCCGCCCGGCGGTCGATCTCAGCGTCTTCGGCATCCCAGTCCGGCAGCGGTCCGTCGGCCACGAAGGACCGCACCTCGGCTCTCATGCCCGGCATGATCGTCGCCCCCGGCCCCGTCCGGCAAGCCCCGGCGGCCCCCGTAGGGTCTAGACCATGACGATCCACGCACAAGCCCTGCTCTTCGACAACGACGGCACCCTCGTCTCCTCCCTCGCCTCCGTGGACCGCTGCTGGCGGCAGTGGGCCGGGGAGTACGGGATCACGGCCGAGGAGTTCGGGCGGGTCGAGCTGCACGGTCGTACGGCCGCCGAGATAGCCGCCGACCTGCTGCCCGCAGAGGTCGTGCCGGAGGCGGTCGCGCGGATCGAGAAGCTGGAGGTGGAGGACGTGCCGAACGGGGGCGTGCGGTTGCTGCCGGGGACGAAGGCGTTCCTCGACTCCCTGCCCGCCGACCGCTGGGCCGTCGTCACCTCCGCCACCCGGCGCCTCGCCGAGGCCCGGCTGGACGCCGTCGGAATCCTGCCCAAGACCCTCGTCGCCGCCGAGGACGTCACCCGCGGCAAGCCCGACCCCGAGCCGTACCTCCTCGCCGCCCGCGCACTCGGCGTCGACCCGGCGCACTGCGTGGTCTTCGAGGACGCCCCCGCGGGCCTGAGGGCCGGTCGAGCCGCCGGGATGACCACCGTGGCATTGGCCACAACCCACCAGGCCCATGAGCTCGACGCGGACCTCGTCGTCGACGACCTGTCGGCCTTGTCGGCCCTGGTCACCGACGGGGGAGTGGAGATCTCCGTCCGCCCCTGACCTATGTCCGCCGCTGTCCGGCATGCGGACAGCGGCGCTTTGTCAGGACCGTAGATCTGCTTTACTCATTCCATGACCACGACGAGCAGCCGCACCCTTGCGACCGAGGCGACCATGACGCCCGGTGCTCGCTGTATGTGTCGAATGTGCGCCTTCTAGAGGGCCCCCGCACCACCCCGAGCTCGCGCCCCGAAGCGAGACGCCGTGGCATGTCCGTGCGCTGAATGCCGTACGTGACCGACGCCGCCCCGCGCACATGTTCTCCCCCGGCTCCTGTGCCACCGCATGAGAACCGTGCCGCGTTCCCGACCGAATGCACCCGCCAGGGCACACCCACGCCCTGCACCTGACAGTGACGGAAACCCACGTGATCACCACCTCGGGCCTGACCAAGGTCTACCGCTCCCGCGGCCGTGAGGTCACCGCCTTGGACGGCGTCGATCTCCACGTCCGCGAAGGCGAGGTCTACGGCGTCATCGGCCAGTCCGGCGCCGGCAAGTCCTCGCTCATCCGCTGCGTCAACCTGCTGGAGAAGCCCACCGCCGGCACGGTCAGTGTCGCCGGCCAGGACCTCACGGCCCTCGCGGGCCGCGGTCCGCGGGCCGGCCGGGAACTGCGCCAGGCCCGCAGCCGTATCGGCATGGTCTTCCAGCACTTCAACCTGCTGTCCTCCCGGACCGTCCAGGACAACGTCGAGCTGCCGCTGGAGATCCTCGGCACGTCCGGCAAGGACCGCTCCCGCAAGGCGCTCGAACTCCTCGACCTCGTCGGTCTCTCCGACAAGGCCAAGGCCTACCCCGCCCAGCTCTCCGGCGGGCAGAAGCAGCGCGTCGGCATTGCCCGCGCCCTGGCCGGCGACCCCAAGGTCCTTCTCTCCGACGAGGCCACCAGCGCCCTCGATCCGGAGACCACCCGCTCGATCCTGCAGCTGCTGCGCGACCTGAACCGCCAGCTCGGCCTCACCGTCCTCCTCATCACCCACGAGATGGACGTCGTGAAGTCGATCTGCGACTCCGCCGCCCTCATGGAGAACGGCCGCATCGTCGAGTCCGGCACCGTCAGCGAACTCCTCGCCACCCCCGGCTCCGAGCTCGCCACCGCGCTCTTCCCGGTCGGCGGCGAGGCCACCGGCGACGACCGCACCGTCATCGACGTCACCTTCCACGGCGAGGCCGCGACCCAGCCGGTCATCTCCCAGCTGTCGCGCACGTACAACATCGACATCTCGATCCTCGGTGCCGCCATCGACACCGTCGGGGGCCTCCAGGTCGGCCGGATGCGCATCGAACTGCCCGGCCGCTACGAGGACAACGTCGTGCCGATCGGCTTCCTGCGTGAACAGGGTCTTCAGATCGACGTCGTGGGCCAGGAGCCCCTGCTGGTGAAGGAAGGTGCCAAGTGACCTGGTCCGAGATGCAGCCCCTGCTGGAGCAGGCGTGTTGGGACACCCTCTACATGGTCGGCTGGTCCACCGTCATCGCCGTCGTCGGCGGCCTCCCGCTCGGCATCCTCCTCGTTCTCACCGACCGCGGCGGACTGCTCCAGAACGTCGTCGCGCAGAAGGTCATCGGGCAGGTCGTGAACGTCGCCCGCTCGATGCCGTTCATCATCCTGATGGTCGCGCTGATGGGCTTCACCCGCTCCATCACCGGCACGACCATCGGCCGCGAGGCCGCGATCGTCCCGCTCGCCATCGGCGCCATCCCGTTCTTCGCGCGCCTGGTCGAGACGGCGGTCCGCGAGGTGGACGGCGGACTCGTGGAGGCCGTGCAGTCGATGGGCGGCAACACCTGGACGATCGTCCGCAAGGTCCTCGTACCTGAGTCGCTGCCCTCGCTGATCGCCAGCACCACGACCACGATCGTCGCCCTCATCGGCTACTCCGCGATGGCCGGCACCGTCGGAGCCGGCGGCCTCGGCGACATCGCCATCCGCTACGGCTACCAGCGCTTCGAGACCGAACTCATGTGGATCACCGTCGCGATCCTCGCGGTCGTCATCTCGCTGATCCAGTTCGCCGGGGACTACGCCGCACGCTCGCTGCACAGCCGCGGTGGACGTGGCGGTCCGGCGCCGAAGCTGCGGCTGCTGAAGGCCTCGACGGCCGAGACCAACACCGCCTGAGCCTCGCGCAGGCCACCCTCCAGATGTCCCGTGCACCCCTTCACGGAACAGCTCCGCCCAAAAGGAAAGGCACTTTTCGTGCGTAACACCGTAAAGCTCGCCACCGCCGTCCTCGCCGCCGGCGCCCTCACCTTCGGGCTCACCGCCTGCGGCTCGGAGGACGCCTCCTCCGCCTCCTCCGACACCAGCGGCCCGCTGGTCGTCGCCGCGAGCCCCGTCCCGCACGCCGAGATCCTGAACTACGTGAAGGACAACCTGGCGAAGAAGGCGGGCCTCGACCTGGAGGTCAAGGAGTTCACGGACTACGTCACGCCGAACACGGCGACCGAGGACGGTTCGGTGGGCGCCAACTACTTCCAGAACCAGCCGTACCTCGACGACTTCAACAAGAAGAACGGCACCCACATCGTGCCCGTCGTGACGGTCCACCTGGAGCCGCTCGGCCTCTACTCGAACAAGGTGAAGAGCGCCGACGCCCTCAAGAGCGGTGCGACGATCGCCGTCCCGAACGACAGCGTCAACGAGGCCCGTGCCCTCAAGCTGCTCGACGCCAACGGGATCATCACCCTCAAGGACGGCGTGGGCAACGACGCGACCCCGGCCGACATCACCAAGAACCCCAAGAACCTCGAGTTCAAGGAGCTGGAGGCGGCCCAGACCCCGCGCTCCCTGGACGACGTCGACGCCGCGGTCATCAACGGCAACTACGCCATCGAGGCCGACCTCTCGCCCGCGAAGGACGCCCTCGTCCTGGAGTCCGCCAAGGACAACCCGTACGGCAACTTCCTCGCGGTGAAGGACGGCAACGAGGACGACCCGCGCGTGAAGAAGCTCGCCGAGCTGCTCACCTCCGCCGAGGTCAAGAAGTTCATCGAGGACAAGTACGACGGCTCCGTCATCGCGTCCTTCTGAGCGCACTGATCAACAGGGGGACCGATCCACATGCGCAAGCCCGTCATACCCGCGGCCGCCCTGGCCCTGGCCCTCGGCCTCACCGCCTGCGGCTCGGGCCCGGACTCCGGCGGGAGCGGTGGCGGTGACGACGCCCTGGTCGTCGGCGCCACCGCCGTCCCGGCCGGCGAGGTCCTGACGTACATCAAGGACAACCTCGCCGAGAAGGCCGGCCTGAACCTGGAGATCAAGGAGTTCACGGACTACGTCCTGCCGAACACCGCACTCCAGGAGGGCACCCTCGACGCGAACCTGTACCAGAACCAGCCGTTCCTGGACGAGTTCAACAAGTCCAAGGGCACGAACCTGGTGTCGGTCGTCAAGGCGTACCTGCCGCCGATGGGCGTGTACGCCAAGAAGACCGAGGACATCTCCGAGCTCGCTGACGGAGCCACGGTCGCCGTGCCCAACGAGACCACCAACGAGGGCCGCGCCCTCAAGCTCCTCGCCGCCGAGGGCCTCATCACGCTCAAGGACGGCGCGGGGGCGAACGCGTCCCCCGCGGACATCACGGCAAACCCCAGGCACCTGACGTTCAAGGAGCTGGAGCCCGCCCAGCTGCCACGCTCGCTCGACGACGTGGACGCGGCGGTCATCAACAACAACTACGCCCAGGACGCGGGTCTCAGCCCCACCGAGGACGCGATCCTCCTGGAGTCGGCGAAGGACAACCCCTACGCCAACCTCCTGGCCGTCAAGAAGGGCGACGAGGACGACCCACGGGTCGAGAAGCTCGCCAAGCTCCTCGTCTCGTCCGACGTGAAGAAGTTCATCGAGGACAAGTACAAGGGCTCGGTCCTGCCGGTCACCTCCGGCTGACCGCGCGTATACCGCGTATCGCCACGCACAGGGTCCACTCGCTCACCCCGGGTGGACCCTGCAGTGCGGTTCAGTGCTTTCATGCTGCATGCTGGGCAGTTCAGCAGGAGCTCAGCAGGACTTGAAGGTTTTCCGAAGGTTACGGAGCGGCGCATGACTAGCACCTTCCCCAACATCTCCATCAGCACGGAGCGGTTGGTGCTGCGTCCCCTCGACGAGGACGATGTGTCTGCGCTGGCCGAGATGATGAACGACGAACAGGTCGCCGCCTGGACCCACGTCCCCCAGCCCTTCACCGAGGACGGCGCCCGCACCTGGATCACCGATCACGCGCCCACCGAACGCGAGGCCGGCCGTGGACTCGACCTCGCCGTCACGGAGTTCCTCACCCAGCGCCTGGTGGGCATCGTCCAGCTGACCAAGACGAACTGGTACATCCGCGCCACCGAACTGTCGTACATCATCGCCCCCTGGGCCCGCGGCGAGGGCTATGCCTCCGAGGCGGCGCTCGCCACCGCCCAATGGCTGTTCACGGACCAGAAGTTCGAGCGCATAGAGCTGCGCACGGCGGCCGACAACACCGCCTCCCAGCAGGTCGCCCAGAAGATCGGCTGCATCAGCGAGGGCGTCCTGCGCAACGCCTGCATAGCGCGAGTCCGCACCGAGGACGACACCTGGAGCGACGTCCGTACCGACTTCATCGTCTGGAGCCTGCTGCCGGAGGACATCGAGGGCTCGGGAGAGCAGCTGTCCGATTCCGACGGTTTCACCTCGTACGGCGACTGGAACTGAACCAGGGGAGGCGACGGGACCGCCGCCGTGTTCGCCGGGCCGACCAGGTACCCTCACGGAGCCCGCCCCTGACGACCTGCGCAAACCCTCTGGAGACTGACGACGATGGCCGACCGGGTCACGGTGATCGGCTGGGACGGTTCGCCGCTGACCGCCGCGGCACGCTCCGCCCTCGGTGCCGCCACGCTGGTGGCGGGCGCCGCCCACCACCTGGCACTGCCCGAGGTGCCCCCCACCGCCGAACACATCCGACTCGGCAGCGTCTCCCTGGCCGCCCGCCGGATCGCGGGCCATCGCGGCACGGCGGTCGTGTTCGCCGAGGGGGACCCCGGGTTCTTCGGAGTCGTACGAACCCTGCGCGCACCCGAGTTCGGCCTGGAGGTCGAGGTCGTCCCCGCCGTCTCCTCGGTCGCCGCCGCCTTCGCCCGCGCCGGCATGCCCTGGGACGACGCACAGGTGGTCGTCGCACACCGGCGCACCCTGCGACGCGCGGTGAACGTGTGCCGCGCCCACACCAAGGTCGCCGTCCTCACCTCACCCGGCGCAGGGCCCGCCGAGCTCGGCCTGCTGATGGAGGGCGTCCACCGCACCTTCGTCATCTGCGAGGAACTCGGCACCGAGCGTGAACAGGTCACGATCCTCACCTCCGACAAGGCCGCCGACCACAGCTGGCGGGACCCGAACGTCGTCATCGTGATCGGCGGCCCGGTGACCGCGGGGGAGGGCGGCGGCTGGATCTCCGGCCGCGAGCCGGCCGCCGGACCCCGTGGCTGGGCCCTGCCCGCCGAGGTGTACGACGGTCCACTCGGCGAGGGCGAGACGGATCTGCTGCGCGCTGCCCAACTCGCCCGCCTCGGACCCCGCGTCGGCGACCTCGTGTGGGACATCGGCTGCGGCAGCGGCGCCTTCGCCGTCGAGGCCGCCCGGGCCGGTGCCGCCGTCATCGCCGTCGACCGGGACCTCATCGCCTGCGGCCGCACCGACGCCGCGGCCCGCCGCTTCGGTGTTCAGCTCCAGATCATCCGCGGCACCGCCCCGCACGTGCTGGAGAACCTCCCCGAGCCGGACGTCGTCCGTGTCGGCGGCGGGGGAGCGGCCGTGGTCTCCGCGGTCGCCGACCGCCGCCCGCAGGGCATCGTCGCCCATGCCATGACGCGCGACGAGGCCGAACTCGTCGGACGTGACCTGACCGAACACGGCTACCGCGTCGAATGCGCCCTGATCCAGTCCGTCGAACTCGACACACGGGCCTGGACGGAGAAGGAGCGGAGCGTAGCGTTCCTGCTCAGCGGGGTTCTGCCGGACCGTGCTGCATGACCCCATTTGTTGGTCCCGTGATCCTGTTGTCGTACTGCGCGCGGTAGGCTGGCCGACTGTTGTACCGCTTCGGTGGACCGGCCTTTCGTTCGTCAATGTCCGGAAAACGCGCCCGTTTTGGGGTGGGTGTGGTACGGCAGAACCGGAGGACGCGCAACGTGGCGCAGTCCACAGCGGGCTGTCGCGGATCAAGGTGTCGCGACGGGGGAACGGCCGGGACAATGCCAGTTAATGGCTTTGTCGTCTTTCTCGGCGGGCCGTTCGTGCCGCTGGGCACGCACGCTCGTTCTTCACTGCGGGGGCGGTCGGTGCGCCGTCCCCGGTGAGCTGGTCGTAGAAGCACTAACCGATGGGCGAGGGGTACGCATGACCGACACCGGCCAGGTCCCGGGCGAGGGACTGCCGGAGAACGCAGGCATGGTGGAACAGCCGGGCGTTCCCGCGCACGGTGCGTACACCTACCTCTCCGAGACCACCGCCGAGGACGAAGACCTGTTGCTGCTGCCGGGCGCCCAGGGGGCATGGGGCAACGAGGTCGCCCCACCCGCGCCGGAGCCGGTCGTCGAGACGGTCCACGCTCCCGGTCCGCACGAGATGTCCGGCCGGGACAGCGGCGCGCACGACCTCAGTGCGGTCCGCGCGCCCGACCCGGTGGCGGCCCCGTCGCTGCCGATCCCGCCGATCACCCCCCGCCGGCCCCTGCACCTCGGCCCGCCCATCCCCGACGCCTCCGCCAGCCCGGTCCGCTCCCTCGCCGACCGCGGCCCCGCGGGTGCGCCGGTCCGCCAGTCGGGCCCGCCCACCGCGGGCCCCGAGTACCTCGATGTCCCGCAGCCGCTGCGTGAGATGTCCCCGCAGGGCGCGGCCCCTTGGGGCGCCCCGGCTCCGGTGGGCACCATGGCCCCGGCTGCCGAAACGGTTGTCCCGGTGCCGGAACAGGGCACCGAGCCGGTGGGCGCGGCCCAGGCCGCGGTGGCCCGTCTCGCGACGGAGGCGGTCGCGGCGACCGGCGAACCGCAGCCCCGGGAGGACGTGTACGCCGAGCAGGTCATGGTCGGCGCCGACGGTGTACCGGTCGCCGGGGTGGCGTACGGCGAGCCCGTCGTTGCCGAGCATGCGCCGGAAACCGGGGGCGTTCCCGGCTCCGAGGGGCTCCCCGTGGCCGGGGTTCCGGGCGCCGACGGGTTCCCGGGTGCTGAGGGTGTCCCCGGAGATTCATACGCGCCGGGGGCCGAGACTGTTCAGAGCGATGTGCACATGCCGGGGCCCGTGGTGTTCCCGGAGGCCGGGGCCGCGAACGCGCCCGAGGCGAACGGCATCCCGGTCGCCGCACCCACGCCGGACGGAATCGTGCCGGAGGCCCCCGAGGGTCCCGCCGCGGTGTCCGCTCCGGAGGGCGGGGAAGCTCCCGCGGCCGGGCAGACCGACGGTCCCGAGTCCGCCGGTGAGGCCGGACCGGACGTCGGCGTCGCTCCGGCGCCCGAGGCCCTGCCGGTCCCGGGCGCCGTGGATCCCGCCGATGCCGCTCAGGGTGCCGTTGCCGAGGACCCTGCCGGTGCCGTCCAGGTGCCGGGTGCCGTCGAGGTACCGGACGCCGCTCCCGTGCCGGACGCCGTGGAGGTGGCGGACTTCGCCCAGGTCCCGGCTCCCGCCGCAGTGCCCGACGCCGATCAGACCCCGACTGCCGTGCCGCTGCCGGACCTCGCGCAGACCCTCGAGGCGCCCGAGGCGCCGCTCGCGCCCGAGCCCGCCGAGCTTCAGGCCGTACCGGAACCGGAAGCGTCCGGTCCGGAGGTGGCTCAGGTCGCCGAGCCCACCGCCTTCGTAGCCGAGGTCGCCGAGCCCGCAGCCGTCCTGGCCGAGCCCGCCGAACTCCAGGCTGTGCCGGTCCCGGACGCCCCCGGCCCGGAGGCCGACCAGGTCACAGCGCCCACCCCCGTCGTGCCCGAGGCCGCCGTACCGGAGCCCGTGCCGGCCCCCGAGGACGTACTGGCCCCCGAGCCCGTGCCGGCCCCCGAAGCCCCGCTTCCGGCGCCCGCGCCTGCCGAAGCCGCGGTCCCGACGCCCCAGCCGGCCCCCGAAACCGCACCCGTGCCGTCCCGCGAGTCCACCGACGCGGAGCAACTGCCGCACCCCGTGGACACAGAGGCCGCCGCGCAGCCGGAGCCGCCCGCTGCCGTGGCCGAACAGCTCGTACAGCCGGAGGGCGTCCCCACCCCCGTGGACGTCACGCGGGAGCGGACCGAGCAGCCTGCCCTCGTCGACGCTGCCCCGCAGTTCGCCGACGCCCCCGACCTCGCGCCGGTCCCGGAGGCACCTCAGCCGATGCCCGCCGCGGCAGACGCACCCGCCGACGACCTCCAGGCCGTCCCCGCGCCCGTCGCACAGGTCGACCCGGCCCCCGCCCCGTCGCTCGTCGCCGAACCCGCGGGCCCCCAGGTCCTGTTCATGGACCAGGCCCAGCCGATTGCGGAGGCTCCGCAGCCCGTGGGCCAGTTCGTCCCCGTCGAGGGCCTGGTGCCGACGACCCCGCACCTCGCCCCGACCCCGCCCCAGGCCCTCGTCCTCCCCCCGGAGGAGCACCCCGCCGTCCCCGCTCCCCGTGACGGCGACCCCGAACTCGTACAGCACGCCGACGACCTGGACACCCGGGGCGCGGATCAGGAAGAAAGCACGGCCCCCGTGGAAGAAGTGCGTCAGTCCACCGGCCCGGCCGCGCCCGCCTACGACGACGCCGAGCGCGAGGCCGTCCTCAAGGTCATGCGCGAGCGCCGCGACATCCGCAACGGCTTCCGCGGCGACCCCATCCCGCACGAGGTCCTGCTCCGCGTCCTGGAGGCGGCCCACACCGCACCGTCCGTGGGCCACTCCCAACCGTGGGACTTCGTCGTCATCCGCTCGGCCGAGACGCGCCGCACCATGCACGAACTGGCCATGCGCCAGCGCGACGCGTACGCCAAGTCCCTCCCCAAGGGCCGGGCCAAGCAGTTCAAGGAACTGAAGATCGAGGCCATCCTCGACACCCCGGTGAACATCGTCGTCACCGCGGACCCCACACGCGGCGGACGCCACACCCTAGGCCGGCACACCCAGCCGCAGATGGCCCCGTACTCCTCCGCGCTCGCCGTCGAGAACCTCTGGCTCGCCGCCCGCGCCGAGGGCCTGGGCGTCGGCTGGGTCAGCTTCTTCGACGAGCGCGAGATGGTCCGCTCCCTCGGTCTGCCCGAGCACCTGGAGGTCGTCGCCTACCTCTGCGTCGGCTATGTCGACGAGTTCCCGGACGAGCCCGAGCTGCTGCAGGCCGGCTGGTCCAAGCGCCGCCCGCTGTCATGGGTCGTCCACGAGGAGACGTACGGCCGTCGCGCGCTGCCCGGCGAGGAGCCGCACGACCTGCTCGCCGAGACCGTCTCCCAGATCCGCCCGCTGGACGCCAAGGCGCTCGGCGAGGCCTGGGAGCGACAGAAGCGGATGACCAAGCCGCCCGGCTCGCTCGGCATGCTGGAGATCATCTCCGCGCAGCTGTCGGGCCTGTCCCGGCAGTGCCCGCCGCCGATCCCGGAGCCCGCGGCAGTCGCGATCTTCGCGGGCGACCACGGCGTCCACGCCCAGGGCGTCACCCCCTGGCCGCAGGAGGTGACGGCCCAGATGGTCGCCAACTTCCTCGGCGGCGGCGCGGTCTGCAACGCCTTCGCCGCCCAGGTCGGCGCCGAGGTGTGCGTGGTGGACGTCGGCGTGGCGGCTGACCTGCCCGCCACCCCCGGCCTTCTGCCCCGCAAGGTCCGCGCGGGCACCTCCGACATGACCACCGGCCCCGCGATGACCCGCGAGGAGGCCCAGCAGGCCATCGAGGTCGGCATCGAGACGGCCCGCGACCTGGTGGCGGCCGGCAACAAGGCCCTGCTCACGGGTGAGATGGGCATCGCGAACACCACCGCGTCCGCCGCCCTGATCTCGGTCTTCACGGACACCGACCCGGCCGATGTGACCGGCCGCGGCACCGGCATCAACGACGAGACCCTCGCCCGCAAGACCGAGGTCGTCCGCCGCGCCATCGAGGTCCACCAGCCGGATCCGGCCGACCCCATCGGCGTACTCGCCGCGATCGGTGGCTTCGAGCACGCGGCGATGGTCGGCCTGCTGCTGGGCGGCGCGTCCCTGCGTACCCCGGTGATCCTGGACGGCGTCAGCGCCGGCGCCGCCGCCCTGGTCGCGCGTGCCATCGCCCCCGAGGTCCTCGCGGCCTGCATCGCGGGACACCGCAGCGCGGAGCCCGGGCACGTGGCCGCCCTGAACAAGCTCGGCCTGCGCCCCCTGGTCGACCTCGACCTCCGCCTGGGCGAGGGCACGGGCGCCCTGCTGGCCCTGCCCCTGGTGCAGAGCACCGCGCGCGCGATGCACGAGGTCGCGACGTTCGACTCGGCGGGAGTCACCGAGAAGTAGGCCGGAACCGGGGGTGGTAGGGGTACGCGTTCCTGCGGGCCCTCCACCCCCGCCGTACGCTGAATCCGCAGCTTAAAATCCGCACGTCAGGGCAGCTCCAGAGCCGTAGCGCCCATCGCATCGCCCGTACGAGGAGCCGCACCCTCATGGCCGAAAACCCCGCCTACCCCGTAGGCCTCCGCCTCACCGGCCGCAAGGTCGTCGTCCTCGGCGGCGGCCAGGTCGCCCAGCGCCGCCTCCCGGCACTGATCGCAGCGGGCGCGGACATCCTCCTCGTATCCCCCGAAGCGACCCCGTCCGTCGAAGCGATGGCGGACGCGGGTGAGCTCACCTGGGCGAAGCGGCCGTACACCGAAGGCGACCTCGCCGACGCCTGGTACGCCCTCATCGCCACCAGCGACCCGGAGGCCAACACCGCGGCCTCCACCGAAGCGGAGCGGCACCGCGTCTGGTGCGTCCGCTCGGACGACGCCGACCAGGCGACGGCCTGGACCCCGGCCACCGGCCACAGCGAGGGCGTCACGGTCGCCGTCCTCACCACGAACGCCAAGGGCCGCGACCCCCGCCACACCGCCGCCATCCGCGACGCGGTGGTGGAGGGTCTGCGCGACGGCACCCTGGTGGCGCCCCACCACCGCACCCGCACCTCCGGCGTCGCCCTCGTCGGCGGCGGCCCCGGCGACCCGGACCTCATCACGGTCCGCGGCCGCCGCCTCCTCGCCGAGGCCGACGTCGTCATCGCCGACCGCCTCGGCCCGCGCGACCTCCTCGCCGAGCTCCCGCCGCATGTCGAGGTGATCGACGCGGCGAAGATCCCGTACGGCCGTTTCATGGCCCAGGAGGCCATCAACAACGCCCTGATCGAGCACGCCAAGCAGGGCAAGTCGGTCGTCCGGCTGAAGGGCGGCGACCCCTATGTCTTCGGCCGCGGCATGGAGGAACTGCACGCCCTCGCCGAGGCCGGCATCCCCTGCACGGTCGTCCCCGGCATCTCCAGCTCGATCTCGGTCCCGGGCGCGGTCGGCATCCCCGTCACCCACCGCGGTGTCGCACACGAGTTCACGGTGGTCAGCGGCCATGTCGCCCCTGACGACGAGCGCTCCCTGGTCGACTGGCCCTCGCTCGCCAAGCTCACGGGCACGCTGGTGATCCTGATGGGCGTCGACAAGATCGGCAAGATCGCCGAGACGCTCGTCGCGCACGGCAGGCCGGCGGACACTCCGGTGGCGCTCGTCCAGGAGGGCACGACGGCGGCCCAGCGTCGCGTGGACGCCACCCTCGCGACGGTCGCCGAGACGGTCCGTACGCAGGAGGTCAGGCCGCCGGCCGTCATCGTCATCGGCGAGGTCGTGAACGTCGGCCCCGGGGCAACCGCGTAACCCCGGGTAACCCAACTCGTACCTAGCCGTTGGCACCGCACCCAGAGCAAGGCAGTATCACCCTGTGGCCGATCTCATCACCGTCGAGGATCCCGATGACCCGCGCCTGCGCGACTACACAGGCCTGACCGACGTCGAACTGCGCCGCAAACGAGAACCCGCCGAGGGCCTGTTCATCGCCGAGGGCGAGAAGGTCATCAGACGGGCCAAGGACGCCGGGTACGAGATGCGTTCGATGCTGCTGTCCGCCAAGTGGGTCGACGTCATGCGCGACGTCATCGACGAGCTCCCGGCGCCGGTCTACGCGGTCAGCCCGGAGCTCGCCGAGCAGGTCACCGGCTATCACGTGCACCGCGGCGCGCTCGCCTCCATGCAGCGCAAGCCGCTCCCGACGGCGACCGACCTCCTCCAGACCGCCCGCCGCGTGGTGGTCATGGAGTCGGTCAACGACCACACCAACATCGGCGCGATCTTCCGCTCGGCGGCGGCGCTCGGCATGGACGCGGTCCTGCTCTCCCCGGACTGCGCCGACCCGCTCTACCGCCGAAGCGTCAAGGTCTCGATGGGCGCGGTCTTCTCGGTCCCCTACGCCCGTCTCGACACCTGGCCCAAGAGCCTGGAGTCCGTCCGCGAGGCGGGCTTCTCCCTCCTCGCCCTCACCCCGGACGAGAAGGCCAAGACCCTCGACGAGGCCGCCCCCCACAAGATGGACCGGGTCGCCCTGATGCTCGGCGCGGAGGGCGACGGCCTCTCCACCCAGGCCCTGGTCGCCGCCGACGAATGGGTCCGCATCCCCATGGCCCACGGCGTCGACTCCCTCAACGTCGGCGCGGCGGCCGCGGTCGCCTTCTACGCGGTGGCCACGGGCCGCCCCGAGCTCTAGGAGCCCGATGCCCCAGGGCGAGGCGATCGTCGCGGTCCTGCTCCGAGCCGACCGACTGCTGGTCGTCCGTCGCGGCCCCACCATCTCCCGCGCCGGCTACTGGCAACCCCTCAGCGGCCGCATCGAACCGGGGGAGACCCAACGGGAGGCGCTGCTCCGCGAGGTACGCGAGGAAGTCGGACTCACCGTCGTACCGCTCGCGAAGGTCTGGGAGTCCGAGACCGACGACGGCCGCTTCCGCCTCCACTGGTGGACCGCCCGCGCCGAGGACGGCGAGGTGGTCCCCGACCCCGTGGAAGTGGCCGAGGCCCGCTGGATCACCCCGCAGGAGTTCCCGGCCCTGGACCCGATCTTCGAAGGCGACCTGGAGTTCTTCGACCGGATCCTGCCGGGCCTGTGACCCGCTAGTCGGTCGACCCGTCCGGCGGCGTCACGTGCACCTGCTCATGGCGTACGACACCACGGTCGCCGTCGAGTCCTCGCGCCGGCCCCTGACATCCCTGGGCCGCGGCGATACCGAGCGCCGCCAGCAGCGTCACCACGACGAACACGAACAGCCGCTGACGCAGCAGCCGTGGATTGGCGGGCCGTCGTCCCGTCCCCGTCGTTCTGGGGCCCGGACGTCCGCTGCCGCTGCGTGGCGCCGGACGGTTGCCGGAGCGCGTCGTGTTCCGCGAGGCGGGTGTGGGCCGCGCCCCGCTCCGGGACGGAGAGCCGTTGCGCGACGGGGCGGGCCCGCGCGAGGAGGTGCCGCGGGGCGGGGGAGTGCGCTGGGTGGGTCCCGGCGGCTGCCCCTGCGGCCGTCGCTGGGCGCGCTGCTGCTCCGGATAGCTCGGCTCGGCGAGCCGTCCCGTGGGCCGGTCGCTCTCGCCCGCACGCGGCCCGGGCGGCCGAACGTCGGCAAGCCCCTGAGCCTCCCGCGCGGCGATCTCCTTGAGCCGCAGCGACAGTTGGAGCGTGCTCGGCCGCTCCTCGGGATCCTTGGCGAGACAGGCACGCACGAGCGGAGCCAGCGCGTCCGGCACCCCGCCCAGGTGCGCCTCCTCGTGCACCACGCGGTACAGCATCACCTCGGAACTGCCGTGCCCGAAGGGCGAGTCACCCATGGAGGCGTACGCCAGGGTCGCCCCCAGCGAGAACACGTCCGTGGCCGGGGTGACGGCGGCACCGCGCACCTGCTCGGGCGCGAGGAAGCCGGGCGACCCGACGGCCGTACCCACATGCGTGAGCGTGGAGGCCCCGGTCGCCCAGGCGATGCCGAAGTCGATGATCCGCGGCCCCTTGGGGGACAGCAGGATGTTGGAAGGCTTGAGATCCCGGTGCACGACCCCCGCCTCATGCACCGCGACGAGCCCCTCCGACAGGGCGGCCCCGATGGCGGCGACCTCGGCCGCGCCCAGTGAGCCCTCGTCGGCGACCTTGTCGTGAAGGGAGGGGCCGGGCACGTACTGCGTGGCGAACCACGGCCGTTCCGCGTCGAGATCGGCGGCCACGAGCCGTGCCGTGCACCCGCCGCGAATCCGCCGGGCCGCCGAGACCTCACGCGCGAACCGCGAACGGAACTCCTGGTCCTCCGCCAGATCGGGCCGGATCACCTTCAGCGCGACTCGCTGCCCCTTCTTGTCGGAGCCCAGATAGACGACGCCCATCCCGCCCGCGCCGAGCCGTCTGTGAAGCCTGAACGAGCCGACGACGCGCGGGTCCTCGCGCCTCAGGCGCATCATCGCCATGTTCATCCCCGCTGCCCGGTCCGTGTGACGAGCCACAGCTTACGTTTCCACGGCCGCCCGCGCGCAGAGGCCGCGCCCTCTCGTCCCGATGGATTGTCAGTGCTGGGTGGGAGAATTGAGGGGTGGTCAGGGAGCGGGAGAGCGGGGTGGGTTCGCTCTGCCGGTGATCCCAACCACCTTTCGTCGAAGGGGGATTGAACCCGTGAAGGGTGATCGCGTGGAGATAGTCGTGGACGCAGGGGACACGACGCGCACATACGAGGTGGTGGCGAGCAGGGCGGGCCGCCGGGTGGAGACAGCGGTACGCCGGGGTGTGGTGGAAGTGAGCGAAGTCACCCGCAGCGGCTCCGTCGTCCGCACGGCCCGCTTCATGGCGACCCGGGTCCTGGCACTGGTCGAGCAGCCGGTGCCGCGTGAGGACGGCTCGGAGAAAGCGGGATAGACCGGGCACCCCCTCCGGGAAGACCCGGAGACCTAGGTCCTCGTCTCCACCCAGGGGAGTACTCCCCAGGTCATGGCTCATCCTCCGGGAGGCCCGCCAATCGGTACGAGGGCATGACGTGCGGCGGGCGCCGTCCGCCTAGATTTGAGGTCAAGCGGCGGGTGCAGCACTCGTCCCCCGAGGTCAGACACCCGCCGCTGCCAAAGACAACGCAGAACGGTCAGGAGAGGGACCATGGCCCACACGGCACCGCGGACGATGATCCGCACCAAGGAGCGCACCGCGCTCCACCCCCGCCGGCAGGGCCGTCGCCACCCCTTGGTGGCGACACTCATGGCCCTTCCCCTGGCGGCCCTGCTCCTCCTCGTCTTCGACGGCTGGGAGACAGTGGCCACACAAGCGTCGTCCGTGGGAGTGATGCTGGGGCGCTGAGCGGCGACCCCAGGCCCGGAAGAGCGGTCTGGGCGGGGACATCCACCCATGAAACCCCGTGGGGACGGGGGTGCGGCGGACGGCACAAATGCCGGCGCAGCTGGGGAGCTGCGCCGGCATTGCTGTGCCCGCACCTTTCGGCCCTTTCGGCGTCCGAGGGCGGGGTCTGTCTTTCAGTCCGTCCGGCGTTTGAGGACGAGGCCCTTTCGGGGCCGACGGGGGTCCGGGGGCGAAGCCCCCAGGAACCGGGGTCGCAGGGGCAGCGCCCCTGGAGGATGGGACGGGTAGGGGCGGCGGGGGCGAGAACAGCCCGAGGTCGCCCACAACACCGAGCACCCGACGGCCACCCCACGCCTCCCCGTACCCTCGCGACCAGACAACGCACCACCGCCCAGGGAGCCCCGTGACCACCACCCCCTTGCTCTCCGAGCTCAGCGCCCGAGTCAAGGCCAGGGCCCACTCCCACACCACCACCTGCCCCTGCGGAGCGACGAGCGTCCTGGCCGACCGCCCCGACGCCACAGTCGTCCGCCACGCCGACACCGTCGCCAAGGCCCACGCCCCGGACACACCCCCCACCGAGCTGACCTCCCGCCTCACCACGGCGACAACGCTCCCCGACGTCCTCCTCCCCCCGCTCACCCCGACGCCGGTCACCCTGCACGGCCGCCTGGTCACGTTCTGGCCCTACGGCACCCCCGTGGACCCGGACACCCCGGACAAGGCCCCCTGGGAGGAAGCCGCAACCCTTCTCGCCCGCCTCCACCGCACCCCCACCCCACCCGGCACACCCCTCATGCGCGGCCCTGCCAAGGCGGCCCGGTCCATCGCCCGCCTCCGCACCACACCCGCCGCCTTCGAACCCCTCGTACGACCCGTCCTCGCAGCCTGGTCCGCCCTCCCCGCCTGGGCCCGCGCCGAGACCCCCATGCCGGACACCGGCACCCTGTGCCACGGTGACCTCCACCTCGGCCAGCTCGTCCGCCACCCCGCCCCCGACGGCCCCTGGCGTCTCATCGACGTGGACGACCTCGGACGAGGCGTCCCCGCCTGGGACCTCGCCCGCCCGGCCGCCTGGTACGCCTGCGGCCTCCTCCACCCCGACGAGTGGACCCGCTTCCTCGACGCCTACCGCGCGGCGGGTGGCCCGGCCGTTCCCGCGGACGGCGATCCCTGGCCCGCCCTGGACGTCCCGGCCCGCGCCCTCACCGTGCAGACCGCGGCCCGCGCCCTGACCAAGGCCGCCGCGGCGAACCGCTCCCTGGACGAGGTCGAACAGCTCCTCGTCGACGCCTGTGCACGAATGGGTTCCGCCCCACCCGAGTTGACCCGCACCGACGCGAAGTAGGGTGCAACCGACCGGAGCCGGACAGTGTCTGTCCTGGCGTAACGCGAAGCAGGACCAACCGGCGAGGAGTTGAGCCGACGATGCAGTGTCCGAAGTGTCACGCACCCATGCACACGTACAACCGCAACGGTGTTCAGATCGAGCAGTGCAGCGGCTGCCGCGGGATTTTTCTCGACTACGGCGAGCTGGAGGCGCTGACCCGCCTGGAGACCCAGTGGACCCAGCCCGCCCCGCCGCCCCCGGCCGCCCCGCAGGCCTACCCGGCGGCGCCCGCGGCTCCCATGGCCCCCGCCTGGGGCGCCCCGCAGCACGGCGGTCACGGTGGCCACTACGGCCACAAGCGTCACAAGAGCTTCGGCCACATGCTGTTCTCCAGCTGACAGCCGGCAGGAACGAAGAAGCCCCCGGCCGCAGGGCCGGGGGCTTCGGTGTGTGGACGATACTGGGATTGAACCAGTGACCTCTTCCGTGTCAGGGAAGCGCTCTCCCGCTGAGCTAATCGTCCAGGTCAGCCACCCCGTGAGAGGGGCTGCGTGCGCGATACTGGGATTGAACCAGTGACCTCTTCCGTGTCAGGGAAGCGCTCTCCCGCTGAGCTAATCGCGCGGGGGATCCGGAGATCCAGTGGACGATACTGGGATTGAACCAGTGACCTCTTCCGTGTCAGGGAAGCGCTCTCCCGCTGAGCTAATCGTCCTTGGAGGTGGAGACGGGATTTGAACCCGTGTAGACGGCTTTGCAGGCCGTTGCCTCGCCTCTCGGCCACTCCACCAGGAGTGTAGGGGGTCGGGAAGATCCCCTTGCTCTTTCGAGCGAACGACGAGGTTCGAACTCGCGACCTCAACCTTGGCAAGGTTGCGCTCTACCAACTGAGCTACGTTCGCCTGTCTTTCCGATCCGCTCTCGCGTCCCGGCGACGTGTTGAACTCTAGCGGATTCCGGGGCCAGCACAAAAACGCGTTTGTGCAGCGTGCTGCGCTGCACCCGCTCGCGCACCTGGTCACAGGCTCCGGAGGGACATGACCAGGTCACCCGCAGGACACCCGCCATAGACTCGACGCGTGCTCGACCTCGCCCCTCTCGCTCGCTTCGGCGGCCGCACAGCCACCGGACTCCTCGATGTCACCAGCGACCCCGCGGCCCTGGACTCCAGTGGTTTCTGGGCGGTCTGCGCCGACTTCGAGGGCCGTCTGACCTGCGCCCGCTTCCAGGACGTACGACAGGAGCGGGTGCCTGCCCCGGTGCCGGGGGCGTGGCACGGCCCGGCGGCCGACGACTGGACGTCCTCCCTGGACCGCGCCGGATACACGGCGGGTGTCCGCCGGATCCGCGAGTACATCGCGGTCGGCGAGGTCTACCAGGCCAATCTCTGCCGGGTGCTGACCGCGCCCGTCGCGCCCGACGCCGACGTGGACGCGCTGACCGCCCTGCTGGCCCGCGGCAACCCGGCACCGTACGCAGGAACGATCCGGCTGCCGGAGCACGGCGTGGAGATAGCCACCGCCTCCCCCGAGCTGTTCCTGCGCCGCGACGGCCGGATCGTCGAGTCCGGCCCGATCAAGGGCACCGGACGCACCGAGGCGGACCTCCTGGAGAAGGACTACGCCGAGAACGTGATGATCGTGGACCTGGTCCGCAACGACATCGGGCGGGTCTGCGCCACCGGCAGTGTCAGCGTCCCCGACCTGTGCGCCGTCGAGAAGCACCCGGGCCTCGTCCACCTCGTCTCGACGGTCCGCGGCGAACTGCGCGAGGACGCCGGCTGGCCCGAACTGCTCGACGCCGCCTTCCCGCCCGGCTCCGTCACCGGCGCCCCCAAGTCCAGCGCCCTGCGGATCATCGACACCCTGGAGACGGCGCCCCGCGGCCCGTACTGCGGAGGCATCGGCTGGGTCGACGCCGACCGGGGCACCGGCGAGCTGGCCGTCGGCATCCGCACCTTCTGGATCGACCGCGCTGAAGGCGTGCTGCGGTTCGGTACCGGCGCCGGCATCACCTGGGGTTCGGACCCCGAGGGGGAGTGGCGGGAGACCGAGCTGAAGGCGGCCCGGCTGCTCGCGGTAGCGTCGGGTACGTACGAGGTGAGTGAAGGGACCATCAGGTGAAGATCTGGCTCGACGGCGGGTTGCAGGACATCGAGTCCGCCCGTGTCTCCGTCTTCGACCACGGGCTGACCGTGGGCGACGGCATCTTCGAGACGGTGAAGGCGGTGGACGGCGAGCCGTTCGCGCTCACCCGGCACCTCGACCGGCTGACCCGCTCCGCGCGCGGCCTGGGCCTGCCCGACCCCGATCTCGACGAGGTGCGCCGCGGCTGTGCGGCCGTCATCGCGGCCAACCCGATGCCGCTCGGCCGGCTCCGCATCACCTACACCGGTGGCCACGGCCCTCTCGGCTCCGACCGCGGCGAACACGGCCCGACCCTGGTCGTCGCCCTCGGCGAGACCACCCGCCGCCCCGACTCCACCACCGTGATCACGGTCCCCTGGACCCGCAACGAACGCGGCGCCCTCACCGGACTCAAGACCACCTCGTACGCCGAGAACGTCGTGGCCCTCGCCCGGGCCCGCGAGCACGGCGCCTCCGAGGCGCTGTTCGCCAACACGGTCGGGCAGCTCTGCGAGGGCACCGGGTCGAACGTCTTCGTCGTCCTCGACGGTGAGATCCACACCCCGCCGGTCGCCTCCGGCTGCCTCGCGGGCATCACGCGCGCGTTGACGGTCGAATGGACCGGCGCCAAGGAGACCGACCTCCCGTTGGACGTCCTGGAGCGGGCCGACGAGGTCTTCCTCACCTCCACCCTGCGGGACGTACAGGCCGTTCACCGCCTCGACGACCGGGAACTGCCGGGCGCCCCGGGCCCGGTCACCGCCAAGGCCATGCGGATCTTCGACGAGCGGGCCGGGAACGACCTGGACCCGTGAAAGGCCCGATAAATTCGGCTGACTCGGAGGTCCGCGGCGGGTAGAACACCCCTGATGACCACGACCCTGCGGCCGACCGAGCCGCTCCAGCACAACGCCGACGGCACGCGTTCACGCCACTACCAGGTGTGCGTGAACAGCCGCCCCGTCGGCGCGATACACCTCGGCACGTCCCCCTCCTTCGGCGACTCGATGGCCCGCATCCACGACCTGCGGATCGAGGAGCCCGACCGGCGGCGCGGCCGGGGCACGGTGGCCGCGCTCGCCGCCGAGGAGGTCGCGCGCGGCTGGGGCTGCCGCCAGATCGAGGCCGGCGTACCGGCGGACGCCGAAGCGGCCCTGCGGCTGGTCAAGGCGCTGGGCTACGTCCTGCGCAATCGCGGCATGGTGAAGCAACTCGGCGACACCTCGCCGGAACTGCCCGCCGGCAGCCGGGCCCGCCCCATGACGCAGGCCGACTTCGACGCCTGGCTGGAGCACGAGTCGGAGGACTACGCGCGCACCTGGATGGCACGGGGCGTGCCGGAGGCCGAGGCGCGCGCCAAGTCGCAGCGCGACCACGACACGCTCCTGCCGCAGGGCCTCGCCACCGAGAACACGCGGTTCAGCATCCTGGAGCACGAGGGCACGCGCGTGGGCGTCCTCTGGCTCGCCCTGCGCGACGGCAAGCCCTACGTCTACGACGTCGAGGCGGAAGAGGCCCACCGCGGCCGCGGACACGGCCGCACCCTCATGCTGCTGGCGGAGACCCAGGCGCACGCCCTCGGAAAGCGGACCCTGGGCCTGAACGTCTTCGCGGGAAACACCCCGGCCGAGCGGCTGTACGAATCACTCGGCTACGAGACGACGCAGTACGCCTTCTACAAGTCGCTGCTGTAGGCGTACGACGGGTCAGGCGCCAGGCGCGGCCAGCAGCCGGTCCGCGATCTCCTCGATGCGCTCGCGCAGCCCCTCCTGGCTCTTGCCGCCGTCGAGGCGCTCGCCGTCGATGACGTACGTCGGGGTGCCGGTCACGCCGATCGCCTTGCCCTCGGCCTGGTCGGCGTCCACGATCAGGATGTGCCGGCCGTCGATCAGCGCGGTGTCGAACTCCTCGGCGTCCAGCCCCAGTTCGCCGGCCACCTCGACCAGGAAGGGTTCTCCCTTGCGGCCCAGCTCCTCGACCCGGCCCAGCACGGCCTCGACGTAGTCCCAGCCCTTCCCCTGCTCGGCGGCCTCCTCGGCGGCCTGCGCGGCGGCGAAGGCGTGCTTGTTCTTCTCCAGCGGGAAGTGCCGCAGCCGCAGCTCCAGCCGGTCGCCGTAACGCGCACGCAGGGCCCGGACGTCCTCCAGGGCGCTCCGGCAGTCCGGGCACTGAAGATCGCACCAGACGTCGAGCACGGGGACGACGGGACGCACGGGGGAGGAGTCGCTCATGTCCCCAGTCTCCCAGCCGCGCCCCGGACGACCCAATCGGCCCGGGAACGCCGCAGGGGACCCGCACCCCGACCGGCACCTACGGAGGATCCGACCCGGAGATGTCCCTGATGTCGGGTCGGAGCATGGCCCCGCGGGGTGGGGGCGGTGCAGGATGGAAGGGACGAAGTGCCCTGCCGAGCCCTGCCTGGAGGACCGGATGATTGCCGAGACCGTCTGTTCCGCCGCCGCCGCGGCCGGCCTGGGCATCGCGGCGGTGACGGCGTACCGCAAGCGCTTCCTCGCCGCCGCCCGTCTCGCCGCGTACTCTCTCGTGCCCCTCGGCCTGGTGATGACCGGTGTCGTCGACTGGGTGGCGGACACCGCGTTCAGTCCGACGGCCTGGGCCGGCTTCGCTGTGCTCGGTGTCTCCTGGCTGCTCTTCGTGAGCACGCGCGCGGTGGAGCGCAGGCGCGGCGGCACCCGCAAGGAGCGCAAGGCGGCCAGGGCCGCGCAGAGCGAGGCGATCGCCCCGGCGGCCTCGGCGCCCTCGCTGGGCCAGGCCTCCCGGCCGGCGACCCGTCCCGCCGCCACACCCCGCGCCGGTGCCGGGGAGGACTTCAGTGACATCGAGGCCATCCTGAAGAAGCACGGCATATGACGGGTGCAGGCGGACTGAAACGACACAGTCGGCCCGCATCCGTCCCGGAGCCGTCCACGCCTTGAACCGTTCGTCACGGGATCCGGCGAACTGCCCTTCTTTCCTGGCGTGTTGGTCACCCGACCGGTGCCGACTGCGTCATCATCGCCCGCGAGATGCTGGACACGACACAGAGCGACGCCGCGCCGCCGCAGGACGAGCCGCGCGGGTGCCTTTTCGCCCTTTCCCAGCCACCGCTGATGATCTTTCTTGCGGTGATCGGGTGTCTACTGCTCATGGCTGCGCTGCACGATCTGCTGTTGCTCTGAGCCGTACCCGCGGTGCCCGGCGCCACCCGCCGGGTACCGCGTCGACACCACCGTGGGCCGGAGCTCAGCCCGCCGCCTCCTTGCGGCGCGCCCGGTACGCGGCCACATGCAGCCGGTTTCCGCACGTACGGCTGTCGCAGTAGCGCCGCGACCGGTTGCGGGAGAGGTCGACGAAGGCGTGCCGGCAGTCGGGGGCCTCGCAGCGCCGCAGCCGCTCCTGCTCCCCGGCGACCACGAAGAAGGCCAGCGCCATGCCGCAGTCCGCCGCCAGGTGGTCGGCGATGGAGGCGCCGGGCGCGAAGTAGTGCACATGCCAGTCATAGCCGTCGTGGTCGGTGAGCCGGGGTGTGGTGCCCGCCGCGGCCACCAGCTCGTTGATCAGCCCGGCCGCGGCCCGGGGGTCCGAGGCGGAGAAGATCGAGGCGAACCGGCCGCGGATCTTGCGCACCGCGGAGAGATCGAACTCCGAGAGCACCCCGACATCGCTGATCTCGTGCTTTTGTACGAAATCCGCGAGAGCCGCGACGTCCGGCAGTGCGTCCGGGGTCGTGGTGTCCTCCGGTGCGGTGTTCACCAGATCCACCACGGCATCGAGGGCGCACCGGGTGTCATGGGTGATCAGCACGTTTCGCTCCCTGGCCTGGGGGTCGGGCGGGCGCCCGCCGATGCTGGCCGATGGTAGTGGCTTCGCGAGCGCCCGTACCGGCCCCGGACCTCACGAACCGGTGGTAACGGGCCCACGCACCGGCGCCGCCCCGCGAGAATCCGCGGTGACGGCGCCGGTGTGCGTACCCATATGCGGTTGTCTTGGCCCGAGCCGTCACCCCGAGTCGACGGCGCCGGGCGGCTTGGTGGGACCTCTCGCCCTAGCTCTCCGCCAGGATGTGCGAGAGCTCCTGATCGAGGTCGAAGTGCCGGTGTTCCGTGCCAGGGGGCACGGCGGCGTCGGTTCGCTTCAGGAACGACTCCAGGGCCCGGGCCGGGGCCTCGAGCAATGCTTCACCTTCCGGGGAGCTCAGGGCGATGCACACGACGCCCTGACCGTGACTGCGCGACGGCCAGACTCGGACGTCGCCGGTTCCGGTGGGCCGGTGGAGGCCCTCCGCGAGGAGGTCGCGGGCGAACACCCACTCGACGGTCTCCTCGGCTCCGGTGTGGAAGGTGGCGTGCACGGCGTAGGGGTCGGCCGTGTCGTACCGCAGGCCTGCGGGGACAGGCAGGGAGGACTCGCTCGACACAACGAGGCGCAGGTGCAGCTCGCAGCTGACCGTGGTGTTCATAAGCGCCAGGGCCTTTCGCTCAGTGTGCGCTCGGGGATTCGCACGTCGGCGAAATCGACATGCCACCTACGGTGCCGTTGTAAACCCCTCTGAGTGTTTTGCGTGCCTTTACGTAACTCTTCCGGCCGAGACCCCGTTCGCGAGGTACGACCATTTCGGTGACCGGTTTCCCTCGGGTAAAGTTTGGCCGTATGAATACGGGGAGTGACGAGCGGGCCGAGGTGGCCGTGGCATCGGACGAGTCGAAGACGAGCGGGGCGCAGAGCGAGCAGGGGCTCGGCTCGAAGGCGCCGGAATTCATCAAGGCGCGCCGAGCGCTGCACCTGAGCTGGCAGGTCGGGATCTTCGTCATCGGCCTTGCCGTCGTGGTCCTGGGCATCATCATGCTTCCGCTGCCGGGACCGGGCTGGGTCGTGATCTTCGGCGGCATGGCGATCTGGGCGACCGAGTTCGTCTGGGCCCAGTTGGTGCTGCGCTGGACCAAGCGCAAAGTGACCGAGGCGGCCCAGAAGGCGCTCGACCCCAAGGTGCGCCGGCGCAACATCATCCTGACGTCGATCGGCCTGGTGATCGTGGCCGCGATCTTCGCGGTCTACCTCTACAAGTTCGGCTTCGAGATGCCGTGGAACATCAAGGACCAGTGATCGGCGGCCCTGTGGGGGGTGCGGAGGCACCCCCTGACATGGGGTAATGTTCTTCCTGCGTCCGGGCGATTAGCTCAGTGGGAGAGCGCTTCGTTCACACCGAAGAGGTCACTGGTTCGAACCCAGTATCGCCCACTCGGCGCGCGGGTCCGTGCCGAGGGCATGGAATGGCTCGTGGAGAGTGCGGACGCCCGCTGGTTCACGTCCGGCTTCACGGTGCCCCGGCTCGTCCAGG
>NZ_JBSFUY010000026.1:0-145411 GCF_053592055.1 Streptomyces sp. NPDC002817 | reverse complement strand
GTGTTGCGCTGGAAGATGCCGCCGTACCCGGCCAGCGCCGAAACGCCCTCCTGGATACGGGCGCCCGCGCCGTCGTTCAGCGACACCAGCGGAGCGCCGGCCGCGATGGCCATGTCCATGATCTTGTGGATCTTGGTGGCGTGGGCCTCGCCCAGCGCGCCGCCGAAGATCCGGAAGTCGTGGGCGTACACGAAGACCGTGCGGCCCTCGACCGTGCCCCAGCCGGTGATGACACCGTCGGTGAACGGCTTCTTGGCCTCCAGGCCGAACCCGGTCGCCCGGTGCCGGCGCAGCTGCTCGACCTCCTGGAAGGAACCCGCGTCGAGGAGCAGCTCGATGCGCTCCCGGGCGGTCAGCTTGCCCTTGGCATGCTGCGCCTCGGTCGCCTTGTCACTCGGTCCGGCCATCGCCTGCGCACGGATCTCGTGCAGCTCGGCCACTCGCCCCCGTGCGTCCGTCGGCTCACCCGGCGCGTCATCCAAAACGGTCATGTAGTGACCTTACGAAGTGCGACAAGGAAAGCGGGCCGTCGACTCCGTACAGTCTCCGGACCGTTTTCCTGGTACCCCTGAACAGAACCTCGGAGCCATGCAGCCATTCCGACTGCTCAGGGGGCGTCCCGCTTGTAGAGATCACACAAAGCCATCAGCTGAGAGCCACCTCACATTCATGTGGGGCACATGCCCTCCCCGGGGTGATTCTGAGGCGCAGACGGCGGCCCGTGGCGAGGATCTCGACCGAGTCGTCGGCCCGGATCACCGCGCGGACCGGATGGTCCCAGCCGATCTCCACCGGCTCCCCCGTCCGCGACGGCTCGCTCACGCAGAGGGTAGCGGTGCGGCCCCGGCGGCGTACCAGCACGCTCGCGCCCGCGGAGGCGGCGAGCGGGCCCGCCGTACCGGCCTGCCAGAAGGTGGCGGCCGTCAGGCCGAGGGAGGGGATGTGGACCGCCTGGCGGGTGCCGTCATTGGCGAGCACCTTCAGCCACTGGCGGTCGGCGGCGCGGGTCGCGACCCCGTGGCGGGACGCACCCGGCATCAGGACATAGACGTACGACGCGTCCGTCGGGTCCGTGCCGTGGTCCAGCCAGAGGGTCTGCCAGCGGCGGGTGGCCCGCTCCGTCGTACTGGTGGTGTTGATGTCCGACCAGGCACCGGTGCGGTCCTCGCGGAGGGTGCGCAGTTCGCCGTACGGCACCACCCAGCCGCCGTGGCCCTCCAGATGCGCCCAGCCACGCCCCCGTACGAAGGCCGGGGTGCCGCCCTCCCCCAGGTTGCGGTTGTCGACGACGGTCTCGACCGGGACGCCGTCGGCGCAGGTGATGCCGGCGCCCAGGCAGATCACCGCGTCGGCGACACAGAACCACGACTTGCGCGCTTCCAACGTCGAGCCGAGGCCCTTCAGATGCTGTCCGATCGCCGCGTACTCGCCGTCGGTGACACCTCCGACCCAGCGCGCGTCGGGCTTGGGCTCGCCCCATTCGCCGCCGGCCCTGTCGGGCAGCCGACGCGTGGAGACGGTCGTGCCCGGAAGGCGGTACCAGTCGACGGTGGGCCAGTACCAGTCCGTGTACTGATCGGCCCGGTCGGCCCGGCCGCCGGTCCACCAGTAGAGCATTCCGGCTCCCGTGTGCCAGCCGCGCGGGTTCTCGCCGTTGCCGCACTCGTAGTACGCGATGCGGTCGCTCGCCATGGCGATGTTGGCGACGAAGCCGGGGCGGCGGTGGACGGCCCGGTCCATGGCGGCGAAGAGCCGGTGGCCGACGGGGTCGGGGGCGGCGGGCACGGGTGACTCGGCTACCGCGTGCAGTCGGGCGAGGTCGGCCACTCCGAACTGACGCGCCGTCAGGATCGGTGAGACGGTGTCCCGTTCGATCCATCCCTTGATACGGCCGTACCAGCGCTCCCGCTCGGCCTCGCTCGCCCCGCCCGCGAGGAGGGCGGTCGCCGCGATGACGCCCTGGCCGTGGAAGTGGTCGCCGCGCAGCACGTGCCGGTCGTCGCTCTTGAGGTAACCCCGGCTGATGGCACGGCCGTTGACGCTGTCCATCATCAGACCGTCATGGATCAGGGGCGCGTAGGCGTGCTCGACGGCGTCCAGGACGATCTGCCGGTTCGGGTCGGTCACGGCCCACTCGGAGCCGGCGAGCAGGGCGAAGAGACGGCCGAGGCCGTCCAGGAGGACCTGACCGTAGGTGCCCGAGTAGGCGACCCAGGTGTGCTGGACGAACGAGCCGTCGGCGTAGAGGCCGTCGCCCTGGACGACGTACGGGAAGACCGGTGAGAGCGCGTCCCGGGCGAGGGCGATCTTGGCGGGCGCCCGGCCGAGGATGCCGCGCAGGGCGACGGAGCGGCACAGGTCGACGCGGTTGGCACCGGTGGACGTACCGGAGTAGTCGCCCAGCATCGTGTCGGGGATGAAGTGGTCGACGGCGGCGCAGGCGGCCTCCCGCTGGGCGTCGGCGAGGTGGTCGTACAGCGTGGCCGTGAGGTCCATGAGCAGACGGGGGCTGCCGATCTGCCATTCCCACCAGTTGCCGTAGCGGGTGGTGGAGGGGTTGTAGATCGTGGCGGAGAGGTGGTCGAGGCCGCGGAGGACGTCCCCGAGGAGGGACTCTTCGCCGGTGGAACCGCTGCCCGGTTGGACGTAGGCCTGGGCCATGGTCCACAGGCGGCCGTAGCTCTGGGTGATGCCGGACGGCGGGTCGTAGGGATGACCGGGCCACAGGGAGGTCGCGGTGGGGGTCATGGTCCCGCGGAAGCCGCGGGCGAGTGCGCCGGTCTCGGCGAGGCGGGCGGCGTACGGCTCGGCGGTGGGGTCGTATCCGGTACCGAGGGCGATGGCGAGCCAGCGGAGGCGGAGGGCGCCGTAGGGGTCGGGGTCGGCGGCGCGGGCTCCGGGGGTGGCCGTGGCGAGGAGCGCCGCGGTGAGCAAGGCGGCCCGGCGGGTGAGCCTGAGGGGGCCTCTGGGATGCGGGTTCATGCCCTGGGCATCTACCACCTCAGCGTAATCACGCCAACACTTTGCGGATGATGTTGAAACTTGTACGGAATAGGTCTACCGTCGTTCTCGTTAGGTAATTCAACGTTCAACTTCCTCACCCCCAAGGAGCACGCCATGGCGACCACCGACCTGACCGCCCTGACCGGCGACTACTCGATCGACGCGGCCCACTCGACGATCGGCTTCACCGTCCGCCACGCCATGGTGACCAACGTGAAGGGGAAGTTCCTCGACTTCAGCGGCTCGCTGCACCTGGACGGCGGCGACCCGTCCGCGTCCTCGGCGTCGATCGACGTCAAGATGGACAGCATCGACACGGGCTCCGCGGACCGGGACGGCCACCTCAAGAGCGCGGACTTCTTCAAGACGGACGAGTTCCCGACGATGACCTTCCGCTCCACCAAGGCGGAGGCTCTCGGCGACGAGGACTACCGCATCACCGGTGACCTCACCGTCCTCGGCACCACCAAGCCGCTCACCATCGACCTCGAGTTCAACGGCGCCGCGAAGGACCCCTTCGGCAACGAGCGCGTCGGCTTCGAGGGCAAGGCGACGATCCTGCGCTCCGAGTGGGGGCTGACCTGGAACGCGGCACTGGAGACGGGTGGCGTGCTGGTCTCCGACAAGATCAAGCTGAACTTCGACATCTCGGCGATCAAGAACGCCTGACGCGTCTTTCGTGAGCATGCCCGCCCTCGTGTCCTTGAGGGCGGGCGCTCGGCGTTCTCAGCCGTCGCGACCGGACAGCTCCTCCAACCTGGCCACCGCCGAGGCGACCTGAGCGGCCCGGCTCTCCGGGGTGAGGGCCCGCAGCACACCGAGCATGACCTGGTACCGGTCCGTCTTGCCGAGCCCCTCGAAGGCCGCGCCGGCCCGCGGGCTGCGCTCCAGCGCTGCGGCCAGATCGTCCGGCACCCCGGCCTCCTTCTGGGACAGGTACGCCGCCGCCCACCGTCCGTCCGCCTTCGCCGCGTCGATCTCCGCGAGGCCGGTGTCACGCATCCTGCCGTCGGCGATCAGTTCCTCGACCCGCCGGACGTTGACCATGGACCAGAGGCTGCCGGCGCGGCGCGGGGTGATCCTCTGGAGGAAGTGCGAGGCGTCGAATCCCTTGCGCTGACCGGTGATCCAGCCATGACAGAGGGCCACGTCATTGACTTCGGCGGCGGTGACGGAGGGGATGCCCGAGCCCTTCTTGGCGACCTTCACCCAGAGGCCGGGGTGGGGGGCCGGGTGGGTGGTGAGCCAGGTGTCCAGGGCGGCGGCGGAGGCGAAGGTTTCCGACATGGGGCGACAGTACGCCGCCATTAGGTCGGTTCCTGTCCTAAGCGTCGCGGGACCGGACTGGCCGAATCACACCCCTTGTGCGGCCTGTCACAGCGTTCTCATAATCCAGCAACAGATTTGACCTGCCCATGCCAGTGGATGGGTGTCTCTTTGCGTTCCCTCTTGGCATGCGCACGACATATCTGCGACTGAGTACTTCCACCCCCCACGGAAGGCATCACGTTGAAGAGACTCCTCACGGCCCTCAAGAGATGCGTGGCCCTCGGCGCCGCCGCCCTCGCGATCGCCAGTCTTCAGCCCGTCTCGGCCGCTCAGGCCGCTCCCGCGCCCGTCGTCGGCGGAACCCGTGCCGCGCAGGGCGAGTTCCCGTTCATGGTCCGGCTCTCCATGGGCTGTGGCGGCGCGCTGTACACGCAGCAGATCGTGCTGACCGCCGCGCACTGTGTGAGCGGGACCGGTGCGAACACCTCCATCACCGCCACCGCCGGTGTCGTGGACCTGCAGTCCACCAGCGGGCGGGTCCAGGTCAGGTCGACGTACGTGTACCGGGCTCCCGGGTACAACGGTGACGGCAAGGACTGGGCGCTCATCAAGCTCGCCTCGCCGATCAATCTGCCGACGCTGAAGATCGCCACGACGACGCAGTACAACACCGGGACGTTCACCGTCGCCGGGTGGGGTGCGGCGAGTGAGGGTGGGGCTCAGCAGCGGTACATGCTCAAGGCCACCGTGCCGTTCGTGAGTGACGCGACGTGTCGTTCGTACAGCGGGTACAGCGGGCTCATCGCGAGCGAGGAGATCTGTGCGGGGTATGCCGCGGGTGGGGTCGACACCTGTCAGGGTGACTCCGGTGGGCCGATGTTCCGGCGGGACGCGAGCAACGCGTGGGTTCAGGTCGGCATCGTGAGCTGGGGTATTGGGTGTGCTCGGGCCAACGCGCCGGGTGTGTACTCCGAGGTGTCGACGTTCGCGTCGGCGATCGCGTCGGCTGCGGCTTCTCTCTGACGCGCGGGTTGTCTCGTACGAACTTCCGCGGGCTCGGCGTGTGGTGCGCCGGGCCCGTGTCCGTGGACGGGAGCTTCTTCGCCCCCGCCGCCCTTACCCGTCCCATCCCCAGGGGCTCCGCCCCTTCGACCCCACTGGGGCTCCGCCCCAGACCCCGATCGGCCCCGAAAGGGCCTCGTCCTCAAACGCCGGACGGGCTGAGAGTGCCTGGACCCGCGTCGAAGGGCTCCGTCCCAGCGGGTGGGTGGGGGATCGGCACGGCACACCTCGCCCCCTGACACCGGACAGGCTGAGAGTGCCTGGACCCGCCTCGAGGGGCTCCGCCCCGGCGGGTGGGTGGGGGATCGGCACGGCACACCCTCGTCCCTTGACTCCGGACGGGCTGAGAGTGCCTGGAGCCGCGTCGAAGGGCTCCGTCCCGGCGGGTGTGGGGCGGCGAGTCTTCGTCCTCCAACGCCGTTCGGTCAGAATCCTCCTCCCCCGCCGAAGTCGCCGCCTCCTCCGAAGTCGCCGCCGCCGAAGCCGCCCGAGAAGTCGTCGGAGTTGAAGTCCGCGCCCGAGACGTCGCCGCCTTCGTAGGTGCCGCCGAAGTCGCCGTAGCCGGAGCCGTAGTCGGCGGCGTAGGCGGGGGTGGCCATCATGCTGCCGAGCATCGTGCCGACGAGGAGGCCGGGGAGGAGGCCGCCGCCGAAGTAACCGCCGGCCCAGGGGCCGTAGGCGGGGCCCGCGTCCCAGTAGGGGCGGCGGCCTTGGTCGGTGTCGACCTCGCGCATCACCGGGTCGCGGCCGTCGGCCAGGCGGGTCGCGTCGGCCGCGCAGACCGGGACCTCGCGCGGGGCACCGCTGGGCGGGGTCCAGGTCGCGTCCGTGGTCGACGGGCCGTGGCGGGGGTCGAAGAAACAGGGTGGGCGGCGGTCCGGGAGAGGCCGGCTCTCCCTGCGGGCGGCCAGTCGTGCCAGTGAGAAACGGCCGTCCTCCAGTGCCTGGGTCACCGCGCGGGCCTCCTCCGGGTGCTGCGCGGCCGCCATGAACGACTTCGCCTTCTCGTAGGCGTCGAGCGCGTGCTCGTAGTCCTCGCGCATGGCGTCGTCCGCGCCCGGTTCGGCGGGGTGGAAGTCCAGGCGGTCCAGTTCCTCGCCGAAGGCGGTGATGTCCTCGTCCACCATGACCCGCAGCTTCTCCAGGGCGGCTCGCTGCTCCTCCGCGTGGCGGCGGCGGTTGCGGCGGACCAGCACGTACGTGCCCACGCCACCGGCCGCCAGCACGGCGCCGACCGTCACCAGCGCGCCCGCCGGGACGCCTCCGCCGTCGGAGGACGAGCCCCAGCTCGCGGGCGCCGAGCCGCCCATGTTGGCCAGGGCCTGGTCCGCGAAGTCGTCGAGCTGGGTCTTCGCGTCACTCTCGCCCTCGACACTGGCGACGAGGTTGCGCACGGCCGTCCTGGGCAGGACCGAGGAATCCGCGCCCGCGTCGAAACGGTCGCCGACCCGCACCGCGTACAGGCCGGTCACGCCGGTCGCGGTGCGCAGGTTCCGCAGGAGGTTCTCGGTCGGCTGGTCCGCGGGCAGGACCGCCACGAACAGGGCCTTGTCCGCGTCCTGGATCTGCTCGGCGAGCGCGGCGGCGTCCCCGGAGGACAGCTGCGCGGAGGCCGCCGGGTCGACGTACACCGGACTCTCGCGGAGCGCCTCGGCGATCTTGGCGACGCTCGTGGCGGCGGAGGCGGGCGCGGGGACCGCCCACAGTACGGTCAGGGCCGCGAGCACCAGGGCCGCCAGCAGCCCTGGGAGGCTTCGGGTCCGTAGGACGGACTTCATACTTCGAAGCTACCCGAAGCCTCCCAAAACAGCCTCGGCCGAGACAGCCCCGGCCAAGACATTCTCAGCCGGTCGCCCGATAGGCCTCCGTCAGTTTCGCCACCGCCGCCGCGTACCGCCCGGTGAGCAGCAGATGGTCCGCGTCGGCGAAGGGCTTCGCCGACGCGGCCGTGATCTTCTTCTGCTGGACGATCAGCCGTGCCTTGGTCACGATCGCGCGGCCCGCCTCCTCGGCCCCGGCCTTCTCGGCCACCGCCGCCGCGACGCCGAGCGCCTTCAGCGTCGCCGCGCCGCCCTCCGGCGCCTTGGTCAGCGTCGTGAGGCCCCAGCCGTACGGGAACTGCGGGTCGTACGACGTGTCGCCGACGTTGATCGGCAGCTGGTCCTGCGACTTCGGCCAGGTGACGGGGAGCTGCCCGGTGAAGCCGCGCTTGCCGTAGAGGACGTCCGCGACGCCGTCGCCCTCCGTGCCGGGCAGCCAGGAGGCCACCAGCGCGTCGATCTCGCCCAGCCGGTCGCCGATGAGCTGGGGGCGGCCGGAGACGATCAGCACCGCGCACTTCATGGCCGCGCAGACCTTGTCGACGGCCGCCTGGTCGGCGGGGCTCAGCTGCAGGTCATGACCGTTGCCGACGTCTCCGACGCCCTCGGCGTACGGGGTCTCGCCGACGACGACCACTCCGATGTCGTGGCCGGTCGTGGGGGCGGAGGCGTCCTTGGAGTACGTCAGCTGCGCGGAGTTCTTCCGCATGGCCTCCACGATGGTCGTGCCGGGGGTGATGTCGCCGGACGCGCCCTGCCAGGTGACGGTCCAGCCGCCGCTCTGGTTGCCGATGTCATCGGCGTTGGAGCCGGCGACGTACACGTTCTGGGACTTCTTCAGCGGCAGCACACCGTCGGCGTTCTTCAGCAGTACCTGCGACTCGGCGGCCGCCCGGCGTGCGACGGCCCGGTGCTCGGCGGAACCGATCTTCGAGGCGCCGCTGGTGTCGGCGTACGGCTTCTCGAAGAGACCGAGGCGGAACTTCTGCGTGAGGATGCGGGAGACCGCGTCGTCGACGCGCTGCTCGCTGACGCGGCCGGCCTGTGCCTCCTCCATGAGCGTCGTACGGAACTCCCTGAACGCGTACGGGACCATGACCATGTCGACGCCCGCGTTGACGGATGTACGGACGTCGGAGGCGCGGTCGCCGGGGATCTGGTCGATGCCGTCCCAGTCGCTGATCACGAAGCCGTCGAAGTCCATACGGCCCTTGAGCACGCCGTTGATCATGTCGGCGCGGGCGTGCATCTTGACCGGGCCCCGGCCGTCGCCGAGGACGTCGAGCGAGGAGTACGAGGGCATCACGGTGCCGACCCCGCGGTCGACGGCGGTCTTGTACGGCGCCAGGTGGACGGCGTCCAGCTGCTGCCGGGTGACCTTGGTGACGCCCTGGTCGATGGTGTAGGTGCCGGTGGTGGAGGAGCTGTACTCGGTGCCGCCGTCACCGACGAAGTGCTTGGCGGTGGCGAGGACCTTGTCGTTGTCCTTCAAGTCCTTGCCGTTCCGCGCCCCTTGGAGGCCCTGGATGACCGTCTCCAGGGAGTCGACGAGGGCCGGGTCCTCACCGAAGGACTCGTAGGAGCGGCCCCAGCGTTCGTCGCGGGTGACGCAGAGGCAGGGGGCGAAGTCCCAGGGGATGCCGGTGGCGCGGACCTCGGCGGCGGTCACCGCGCCGGTCTGCTGGGCGAGTTGGGGATTCCTGGAGGCGCCGAGGCCGATGTTGTGGGGCATGACGGTGGCGCCGACCAGGTTGTTGTGGCCGTGGACGGCGTCGACGCCGTAGACGAGGGGGATCTGGAAGCGGGTTGCCTGGGCCCGGAGTTGGAAGCCGTCGATCATCTTCGCCCAGGCCTCGGGGGTGTTGGGCGTCGGAGTGGAGCCGCCGCCGGACAGGAGCGAGCCGAGGTCGTACGCGGCGACGTCCGCCCCGGTCCCCACGGCACCGCGCTCGGCCTGGGTCATCTGGCCGGCCTTCTCCGCGAGCGACATACGGGAGAGGAGATCGGCGACGCGCTGTTTCACCGGCAACTTGGCGTTCAGATACGGCAGTCCGTGCGCGTCGACGACGATCTGCGGGGTCTCGGCCGGGGACTTGGCGCCGGTGACGGTGAGTGCGAGGGGGATGGTCTCGGCGGACTCGGCCGACCTGTCCTTCAGCGTCGGTACCCGGACGGTCCGTGTGGCGCCGGAGACGGTGCCTGCCGGGAAGGTGACGGTCCCGCTGACCGGCGTGTAGTCCTTGCCCGGGTCGGCGGTGCCGGTCGTGGCCGTCTCGTAGGCGACGGTGACGGGTTCGTCGATCGGGGCGGAGCCGGTGGTGGCCACGGAGATCTTCACGGTCGCCGTACCGCCCTCGTCCGTCGGGTAGACGGCGGAGTCGGTGAGGACGGAGGTGCGCAGTGACTGGTCGGCCTTGCCGTACAGCTCGACGCCGTCCATGGCGAACCGGCCCTGGATGCCTACGGGGAGGGTGACGGCGTAGCCCCATGTCTCGGTGAGGCCGAGGATGTGGTCGATGCCGCCGACGGGCTGGTAGTCCGTGCGATAGGCGAAGTCGGTGAAGGGGATCTCGATCTGTTTCCAGCCGCTGAAGTCGTCGGTGAAGGACGTCGTCCACAGCTCGGAGGCCTCGCCGTTGGCGCCGCCGTCCTTGAGCTCGAAGGCGACCTTCTTGCCGTTGTTCCGGCCTTCCCACCAGAAGCGGATGCCCTTGTGGGCGGACCAGTCGTGGGCGGGCTCGGCGAAGGCGAAGTCGTGGGTGAAGCCGCCGTAGCCGCTGATGTCGTAGGTGCCGGACAGAACGCGGTCGCCCTCGGGGGCGTCGGCGCGGTCCTCGAGCGCGAGCGTGGGCGGATCGTCGTTGTCGCTGCCCCAGGTGAAGATGCCTCCCGCGGGCGGGTTCGCGAAGGGCACCTCGCCCTCGAAACGGTCCACGGTCACCGGGGCGGGATCGTCGGCGGCCTGCGGCTGTGCCTGTGCGGACACCATCGGCAGCAGGGTTGTCAGCAGGGCGGCTGAGGCGAGCAGGGCGGTTCTTCGCATGGAGCTTCCCCCTTGGCTCTCGTTAGTCCACTCATGACTTACCTCACGCCGTGAGTTAACTGGTGGCCCGCAGGCCCGTCAAGGCGTCACGTCAGCCATTCAGCCCCAACTGGCGGTCCTGTCAGGCACGTTGCCCCAGAGCCGGCCATGAGCCTCGGCGAGTTCGAGGGCTCGCCGAGGGCTCCTGTCGAACACGGTTACTCGGCGGGCTGCACACCCGCCCGCAGCAGCCCGTACGTGTAAGCGTCCTCCAGCGCCTGCCAGGACGCCGCGATCACGTTCTCCGCGACGCCCACCGTCGACCACTCCCCCGCCCCGTCGGACGTGGAGATGAGGACGCGGGTCGTGGACTGGGTGCCGTGGACGCCTTCCAGGATGCGGACCTTGTAGTCGACGAGGTCGAGCTTGGCGAGCTGGGGGTAGATCTTTTCGAGGGCCACCCGCAGGGCGCGGTCCAGGGCGTTGACCGGGCCGTTGCCCTCCGCGGTGGCGACGATGCGCTCGCCCTTGGCGAAGAGCTTCACCGTGGCCTCGTTGGCGTGGCTGCCGTCGGGACGGTCCTCGACGATCGCGCGCCAGGACTCGACGGCGAAGTACTTCAGGGGCTTGCCCTCTACCTCGGCGCGCAGCAGCAGTTCGAACGACGCGTCCGCCGCCTCGTACGTGTAGCCCCTGAGCTCGCGCTCCTTCACGCGCTCGACGACCCGGCCGACCAGCTCGCGGTCGCCGCCGAGGTCGACGCCCAGTTCCTTGCCCTTGAGCTCGATCGAGGCGCGGCCCGCCATGTCGGAGACCAGCATCCGCATGGTGTTGCCGACCTGCTCGGGGTCGATGTGCTGGTAGAGGTCCGGGTCGACCTTGATGGCCGAGGCGTGCAGGCCGGCCTTGTGGGCGAAGGCGGACACTCCCACGTAGGGCTGGTGCGTCGACGGGGTCAGGTTCACGACCTCCGCGATCGCGTGCGAGATCCTCGTCATCTCGCGCAGCTTGCCCTCCGGCAGCACCTTCTTGCCGTACTTCAGCTCCAGGGCCGCGACCACCGGGAACAGGTTGGCGTTGCCCACCCGCTCGCCGTAGCCGTTCGCCGTGCACTGGACGTGGGTCGCGCCCGCGTCCACCGCGGCCAGGGTGTTGGCCACCGCGCAGCCCGTGTCGTCCTGGGTGTGGATGCCGAGCCGGGCGCCGGTGTCGGCGAGGACCGTGGAGACGACGGCCTGGATCTGGGCGGGGAGCATGCCGCCGTTGGTGTCGCAGAGGATGACCACCGAGGCGCCTGCTTCCGAGGCCGTCCGGACGACCGCCTTCGCGTACTCCGGGTTCGCGCGGTAGCCGTCGAAGAAGTGCTCGCAGTCGACGAAGACCCGGCGGCCCTGTGCCGTCAGATACGACACCGTGTCGCGGACCATCTCCAGGTTCTCGTCCAGCGTGGTGCGCAGGGCGAGTTCGACATGGCGGTCGTGGGACTTGGCGACCAGGGTGATCACCGGGGCACCGGACGCCAGCAGCGCGTTGACCTGCGGGTCCTCCGCCGCCTTGGCACCGGCCCGGCGCGTCGCGCCGAAGGCGACCAGCTGGGCGTGCTTGAACTCGATCTCCTGCTGGGCGCGGGCGAAGAACTCGGTGTCCCGCGGGTTGGCGCCGGGCCAGCCGCCCTCGATGAAGCCCACGCCGAAGTCGTCCAGGTGCCGCGCGATGGCCAGCTTGTCCGCGACGGTGAGGTTGATGCCCTCCCGCTGGGCGCCGTCGCGCAGGGTGGTGTCGAAGACGTGGAACTGGTCGTCGAGCTCGCTGGTTGCGGTCATGGTCTCAAGGCTCCTGAGGATTGGATCTCGGTCTGTACCGGAATGACCGGCTCCACCGTCCCCACATGGTCCCTCGCGCTCTCGCCTCTGGCTGCGGATGGGCCAGAAAAGCGAAAAACCTCTCGCGGGTGCGAGAGGTCTGCGCGCGGGTCGAGGACGACGGTGTCCGCCCGTACCTGGTCGTACGTGGCGGTCACTGCGGACCGGCGCGCCTGCTGCCAATAATCATGGCGAACGAGAGCACGGGGGCAGTCTGGCACAAGACTCCCCCGCGCTCACCGTCCGTCTCAGGATGCGAACCGGGTGCTGGTCAGCGCAGGTGGCGGACGAAGCCGTCGGTGACCCCGTTGGTGTCGTCCGGGACCAGTCGCGCGGAGCCGGACGCGAGGCCGACCGCCCTGCCGCCGCGGGTGACGGAGTAGAGGGTGACGTTCTCGTCCTCCACGGTGCCTCCGATGACCGACTCGGTGACGAGGCGGATCGATCCGGTGCGCAGGTCGCGCAGGTAGACGTTGCCGACGCCGAAGTAGCCCGTCTCCCGGTTCCGCAAGGTCGCCTCGTAGGCCACGTACCGGCCGTCGGGACTGATCTCGGGGCTCTGGGTACCGAACGCCGTCTCGGCGTTGTGGGAGATCCTTCGGATCTCGCCGCCGACCAGGTCACGCACGAACACGTCCGTGGTGTCGTTGGTGTCGCCCGGGACCAGGTCCGGGGCGCCGGAGCTGAAGGCGACGAACCGGCCGTTCGCGGTGAGCGAGCCGTCGTAGGCCTGGCTGGTCGGGGTGCCGTCGGGTGTGACGTTCAGTTGCTGCCGGGTGCCCTCGCGGATGTCGTACGCCCACAGGGCCGAGCCCGGCCCCCGGTACTGGAACTGGTTGTAGACCAGGCGGCTGCCGTCCTCGCTGACGTCGTAGAGAACGGACGTCCAGTCCGGACGGGCCCGGTCGCTGACGCGCTTGACGGTTCCGGTGGTGCGGTCGAGGAGGTAGAGCATCCGGTAGCCGTTGGGATCGTCGGCCTCCATCCGGTTGGGGCGGGCGGTGAAGGCGACGTAGCGGGCGTCGGCCGACATGGCGGCGCCGCCCACGTCGACGGAGCGTCCGTCGAGCCCGAAGCTGAGCCGCTGGGTGGTGCCGGTGCGGCGGTCGTGCAGATAGACGTCGTCGACCCACTCGTCGGCGGGAGGCGGCGTGTCCCAGTGGACGAGGTTGCGGGCCTGGGAGGTGAACAGCACGTACCGGCCGTCACGGCTGATGTCGGACGCGGACGACTCCCCGTCGGCCTGGGCTCCGCCGGTACTGACGTTGACCCGCTCGACCGTGCCCTTGCGCAGGTCGCGCACGAAGACGTCGGTGAGCCCGTTGGTGTCGCCGGGCACCAGGTTGGCCGCCTGGGACGAGAAGACGGCGAAGCGGGCGTCGGCGCTGAACTCGGGGCCGTAGGAGTAGCTGTCGCCCTGCTCGCCCGTGGCCGACTCGGTGATCCGGTCGGTGCGGGGTGCGGGAGCGGCGGCGGTTGCCGTGGTGGTGGACAGTGCGATGAGGCCGGAAAGGAGTCCGGCGGCGACTGCTAGACGTGTGCTGGCGTACAAGATCTGTTCCCCCTGTTGCGTACGGACTGCGATGTGCGGTCAGTGCAGGCCGCGTACGAAGACGTCGCGGTTGTCGTTCGTGTCTCCGGGCACCAGGTCGGTGGCCCAGGAGTCGAAGGCCACGACCCGGCCGTTCCGGCTCACCGCCGTGGCCGGCCAGCCCTGGTAGTCGCTCTCGCCGCCGTCCTGGGCGACGGTCACCCGCTGGGTGACGCCGGTGCGCAGGTCGCGGGAGAAGAGCGGGCCATGGGCGGTGTCGCCCGCCACGAGGTTCGTCGCGCCGCAGATGAAGGCGACCCGCCGGCCGTCCTCGCTGATCACCGGCTCGTACGACTCGGTGTCCAGTTGTTCCCCGGTCGCGCTGACGGAGACCCGCTCGACGGTGCCCTTCTTCATGTCCCGGACGAAGATGTCCTGCATGCCGTTGGTGTCCCCGGGCACGAGGTCGGGAGCGGCGGATTGGAACACCGCGTACCGGCCGTCGCCACTGAACGTGGGACGGCTGGTGCGCTGGTCCGCGCGGTCGAAGCGCTCCTTGAGCCCGGTTCGCCGGTCCCAGGTGTAGGCAGCCCCGCCGTGGCCGGGCCTTGCCTGGTTCATGGCGTACGCGACGCGGCTGCCGTCGGCGCTCATGCTGGGGGTGCCCATGATCCAGGAGTGACCGTCGTCGGTGGGCGGCGGTTCGGTGACGCTGACGAGGCGGGTCGTGCCCTTTTCGCGGTCGCGCACGTAGACGCCCGTCCCCAGGCGCGTGCTCGTGTCGCCGTGGTCGGTGAGCGAGGAGACGAACGCGATGTACCGCCCGTCACGGCTGATCACAGGATCGACGCCAAGGGCCGGTTTCTCGTCGTCGGTGAGGCTGACGACCTCGGTCCGGTCCTTCACCCGGTCCCAGAGGAAGACACCCGAGAACCAGTTGCCCTCCTCGGGCGACCCCGTGCCGCCCTTGAAGACGACGTACCGCCCGTCGGCACTGATGTGGGCGCCGTAGGCGAGCGTGTACTCGCCCCCGTCGTCGCGCACGCTGACCCGCTGGACGGTGCCCTTGCGCAGGTCGCGCAGGAACACGTCGGTGGACTGGTTGGTGTCCCCCGGCACCAGGTCGTCGGCGCCCGACTCGAAGACGACGAACCGGCCGTCACCGCTGATCGACGGAGTCCGCGAGTCCCCGGCCACCTGCTCGCCGCCGGCGCTCTCACTGACCCGCCGTGTCTCCCCTCTCTCCGGCGCGGCACCGGCCGCCACCGTCACCGTCGACAGCGCGATCGCCCCCGCGAGCAGCGCTACAGACGTCCCCCGCAAGACATTTGACATCGTTTCCCCCGTTGACACTGCTTCCCCCGGCCCTGTGCCGAGGGCTCTCTACGAGGCAAGCGCATCACACGACACAGGGCAATCCCCCGAATTGCGTACAACCCGGGCTCAGGGTCACGCGTCCGCGAGGAGGTTCTCGTCCAGGAACTCGCTTACGTGGCCGAGAATCTGCGCTCGGTCCGCGCCTCGCAGCCCGATCGCCACGTGGATGGAGAAGCCGTCGAGCAGCGCCCGCAGCCGGGCGGCGACGCGGTCCGGGTCGACCGCGCGGAACTCGCCCCTCGACACCCCTTCCGCCAGCAGGGCCACCAGGTCGCGGTGCCAGGCGCCCTCGATGGCGGCCTGCCGGTCGCGGGCGTCGGCGGGGGCGTTCTGCGAGCGGTTCCAGACCTCCAGCCACAGGGTCCAGTGGGGGTCGCGATGGCCGTCGGGGACGTACAGGTCGACGTACGCATCGAGCCGTTCGCGCGCGGTGGCCGTGCGGGTGAGGAGGCGGCCGCGCTCGGCGCCCAGCCGGCCCTCGCTCCACTCCAGGGTCCGGAGCAGCAGCTCGTCCTTGGAGTGGAAGTAGTACAGGAGGTGGCCGCTGCTCATGCCGACCTCGCGGCCGAGGGCCGCCATGGTGAGCTTCTCCAGGCCGAGTTCGGCGATCATCTCCATGGCGGCGACGAGTACGTCCTCGCGGGGCGGGGCGGGGGTGCGGCGGCGGGCGGGGGTCATACGACGGCCTCCACGCGGACGGCGTCCGGCAGGAAGTGCGTCTCGTACGGGCCGTAGCACTCGGAGAACAGCGTCGCCACCGCCGTGCCGCACTCCGCACAGACCTCGTTCGGCCCCTCGCGCCCGGGGCGGCCGCAGCACCCGATCTCCTCGACGGCGGGGTTGGCGGACAAGCGCCCACGGGCGTCCTCGGGGTGGACCACCCATGTGTCGCGCGGCCCGGCGGACATCAGGCACCCCGGTCCGTCGGGGTCGCCCATGCACACGTCTCCCGGGTGGGCGGATCCGCACCATTCGGGGTCGGGATGCGGCACATACGGCGCCCCGCACGGCTCCGGGTCCACCGCGTACGTCCCGCGCGGCAGGGTCGGCGGGGCGTGCCGGGAGCCGTCGGGGTTCTTCAGCCCCTCGTGCTCCGGGCGGGGCGGTACTTCCGGCAGGAGCCGCAGCGGCTCGGTCAGACGGCTTCCGCAGGCGGCACAGGTCAGCACGTTCACCCGTACGTTCTACCTGACCGTCGCCCTCGGCTGCTGCTGGGTGATGCAGTGGATGCCACCCCCGCCCGCGAAGATGGTCCGCGCGTCCACGAGCGTCACCGTCCGTCCGGGGAAGAGCCGGCGGAGGATGCCGGCCGCGAGCTCGTCGTTCGGGTCGTCGAAGGCGCAGAGCACGACGCCGCCGTTGCAGAGGTAGTGGTTGATGTACGAGTAGTCGACCCACTCCCCGTCCTCGTCCTTGAGGACCGTGGGGGCGGGGATCTCGACGACCTCCAGGCGGCGGCCCTTCGCGTCCGTCTGTCCGCGCAGGATCTCGACGTACTCCCGCGAGCGGGCGTGGTCGGGGTGGTCAGGGTTCCGCTGGCTGTGGACGACCACGGTGCCGGGCCCGGCGAAGGCCGCGACGATGTCGACGTGCCCCTGGGTGCCGTACGTGCCGTAGTCGCCGGCGAGGCCGTGCGGGAGCCAGATCGCCTTGCCGGTGCCGAGCCGGGCGTGGATCTCCGCCTCGACCCGCTCGCGCGTCCAGCCGGGATTGCGCCCGGCGCCGAGCTGGACCGTCTCGGTGAGCAGGACCGTGCCCTCGCCGTCGACGTGGATCGCGCCGCCCTCGTTGACCAGTGTGCTGCTCCGCACCGGCACCCCGGCAAGGTCCGCGACATGGCGGGCGATCTCGGAGTCGTGCTCCCAGCTCGCCCAGTCCTGTGCCCCCCAGCCGTTGAACACCCAGTCCACGGCGGCCAGTCGACGACCGTCGCTCACGAACGTGGGCCCGATGTCACGCATCCACGCGTCGTCGAGCTCGCGCTCCACCAGCTCGACGTCCGGTCCGAGCAGCTCGCGCGCGGACTCGCCCTGGCCCGTGCCGTGCACCATCGTCACCGGCTCGAAGCGGCGCACGGCACGGGCCACCGAGGCCCAGGCGGTGCGGGCCTCGGCGAGCTCCTCGTCGTCGGTGAAGGTCGCGTTGGGTCCGGGCCAGGCCATCCAGGTGCGCTCGTGCGGCTCCCACTCGGCGGGCATGCGGTAGGTCATCAGGAGCTCCAGGGGTCCTAGAGGAAGTACAGGCGGTTGAGGGAGACGGAGTCGGCCGGCTCGGAGCGCACCGGCTCGCCGTCGAGGGTGACCAGGCCGGTGCGCTGGTCGACATCGACCGCTCCGGTACGGGAGTTGAGGCGCAGGTCGGCCGGTCCGATGCCGCGGGTGCCGCGGACGGCGACCCTGCGGCGGCGGGTCGGCATCGAGTCGTTGCCCTGGTCGAGCGCCGCCTGTGCGACGAAGGCCACCGAGATGTCGGCGGGGGTGGCGCCGTACGCGCCGAACTGCGGCCCCAGCACCAGGGGTTCACAGGTGTCCGTCGCCGCGTTGGGGTCGCCCACCACGCCGTACGCCGGGAAACCGGACTTCAGTACCAGTTGTGGCTTCGCGCCGAAGTACTCCGGGCGCCACAGCACGATGTCGGCCAGCTTGCCGACCTCGATGGAGCCGACCTCGTGCGAAAGGCCGTGCGCGATGGCCGGGTTGATCGTCAGCTTGGCCAGGTAGCGCAGGACGCGTCCGTTGTCGTGGTCGTCGTCGGGGGCGCCGAACTCGGCCTTCATCTTCGCGGCCATGGCGAAGGTACGGCGGACCGTCTCACCCGCTCGCCCCATGCCCTGCGCGTCCGAGGAGGTGATGCCGATCGCGCCCAGGTCGTGCAGTACGTCCTCGGCGCCCATGGTCCCGGCGCGGATCCGGTCGCGGGCCATGGCGGCGTCGCCGGGCAGATCGGTCTTCAGGTCGTGGACGGAGACGATCATGCCGTAGTGCTCGGCGACCGCGTCCCGGCCGAAGGGCAGGGTGGGGTTGGTGGAGGAGCCGATGACGTTCGCGACGCCCGCCATCTTCAGCACGTTCGGGACGTGTCCGCCGCCGCAGCCCTCGATGTGGAAGGCGTGGATGGTGCGCCCCTCCAGGACGCGCAGGGTGTCCTCGACGGACAGGCACTCGTTCAGCCCGTCGCTGTGCAGGGCGACCTGGACGTCGTGCTCCTCGGCGACCCGCAGCGCCGTGTCCAGCGCCCGGGTGTGGGCGCCCATGTCCTCGTGCACCTTGAAGCCGGACGCACCGCCCTCGGCGAGGGCCTCGATCAGGGGCGCGTCGTGCGAGGACGAACCCCGGCCCAGGAAACCGATGTTGACCGGCCAGGCGTCGAAGGCGCTGAACGCGTGCCGCAGCGCCCAGGGCGAGTTGACGCCGACGCCCCACACCGGTCCGAACTCCTGCCCGATGACCGTGGTCACGCCGGAGGCCAGCGAGGCCTCCATGATCCGTGGCGACAGCAGATGGACGTGGGTGTCGACGGCCCCGGCGGTGGCGATGAGCCCCTCGCCGGACACGATGGACGTGCCGGTGCCGACGACGACGTCGACCCCGTCGAGGGTGTCGGGGTTCCCGGCCCGCCCGAGGGAGCAGATCCGTCCCTCGCGGATACCGATGGACACCTTGCGGATGCCCAGCGCCGCGTCGATCACGACGACGTTGCTGATGACGACGTCACAGGTCTCGCGGACAGCGGCGGCCTTGAGGTGCAGTCCGTCGCGGGCGGTCTTGCCGAAGCCGGCGAGGAACTCGTCGCCGTAGCGCTGGGAGTCGGCCTCGACGCGGATCGTCAGCCCGGAGTCGCCGAGCCGGATACGGTCGCCGGCGCGGGGGCCGTGGGTGGCGGCGTACTCGTGAGGGGTGAGGCGGCGGGCCTCGGCGGGGTGCCCTCCGGGGCGGCTCATCGGTCGGCCTCCTCGGTGGGTGCGCCCAGGTAGCCGCAGGCGGCGGCGCGGCGCAGGGCCTCCTCGCGGGCGCCGGGCGCGTCCAGCGGTCCGTCGACGAGCCCGGCGAAGCCGATGGCGACGCGGGCACCGCCGATCGGTGTCAGGCCGACCTCCAGCGACTCCCCCGGCCCGAACCGCACCGAGGAACCGGCGGGTACGGCAAGGCGTGTCCCGTAGGCCTCGGCGCGGTCGAAGTCGAGACGCGGGTTGACCTCGAAGAAGTGGAAGTGGGAGGTGACGGAGACGGGGACGGTCGCGGTGTTGGTGACCGTCAGCCGTACGACGGCCTCGGGTTCGGTGTGCCCGGGCCCGGGCAGCAGTGCGCCGGGAGCCTCGGAGCCGAGCCCGCCTCCGATCGGGTCGCTCACCACGGCCAGCCGGGACCCGTCGTCGAAGACGGCCTCGACATGCACCTCGGTGACGACGTCGGCGACACCGGGCAGCACGTCGTCAGGACCGAGCACCGCGCGGGCCCGCTCGATCGCCTCGGCGAGCCGCACCCCGTCCCGGGCGGCCTCGCACACGGTGTCCGCGATGAGCGCGGTGGCCTCCGGCACGTTGAGCCGCAGCCCTCGGGCGCGACGGGCACGGGCCAGCTCGGCGGCTCCGAAGAGCAGCAGCCGGTCGCGTTCGGTGGGGGTCAGCCGCATATCGTTCCCTTCTCTTAGAGCGCCACTCTAATCAGGGATATCGACGAAAGGAACCCTGGGCTCCTCTCACGGCAAGCATCACATTGAATGCCGTTCTAATACTGGTCACGATGTGCGCCCCGAAGGGGGCGCGGGGGAACGGCACGACCGGCCACCACGGCGCCGCGGCCGGCAGACGGCACGCGAAAGGGCCGCCGCGGACATGGAGTCCGCGGCGGCCCTGATGGTCCGCGACTAGCCCAGCTTGTGCATCCAGCCGTGCTTGTCCTCGGCCGTGCCGCGCTGGATGTCCAGCAGAGCCTGGCGCAGCTTCAGCGTGACCTCGCCCGGCTCGCCGCCCGACTGCTGCCACTCGGCGTTCGCCCGCTTCACCGTGCCGACCGGGGTGATCACGGCGGCCGTGCCACAGGCGAAGACCTCGGTCAGGGTGCCGTTCTCGGCATCGCGCTGCCACTGGTCGATGGAGACGCGGCCTTCCTCGGACTCGTAGCCGAGGTCGCGGGCGACCGCCAGCAGGGAGTCGCGCGTCACGCCCTCCAGGATCGAGCCCGTGAGCGCCGGGGTGATGATCTTGTCGCCGTACACGAAGTACAGGTTCATGCCGCCGAGCTCCTCGACCCACTTGTGCTCGACCGCGTCGAGGTAGCAGACCTGGTCGCAGCCCTTGGCTGCCGCCTCTGCCTGGGCGAGGAGGGAGGCCGCGTAGTTGCCGCCCGTCTTCGCGTCGCCCATGCCGCCGGGGACGGCGCGGACGCGGTCCTCGGAGAGCCAGATGGAGACCGGCTTGACGCCGCCGGGGAAGTAGGCGCCGGCCGGGGAGGCGATGACCAGGAAGAGGTACTCGTTGGCGGGCTTGACGCCCAGGCCGACCTCGGTGGCGATCATGAAGGGGCGCAGATAGAGGGACTCCTCGCCGCCGTGCGCCGGGACCCAGGCCCGGTCCTGCTGGACGAGGGCGTCGCAGGCCTCGATGAACGTCTCGACCGGCAGCTCGGGCATGCCGAGGCGGTGCGCGGAACGCTGGAAGCGCTCGGCGTTCTTCTCGGGTCGGAAGGTGGCGACGGTCCCGTCGGGCTGGCGGTACGCCTTGAGGCCCTCGAAGATCTCCTGCGCGTAGTGCAGGACCATCGTCGCCGGGTCGAGCTGGAGCGGGGCGTACGGCACGAGCTGGCCGTCGTGCCAGCCACGGCCCTCGGTCCACTTGATCACGACCATGTGGTCGGTGAAGTGGCGGCCGAACCCGGGGTTCGCCAGGATCGCGGCGCGCTCGGCGTCGGAAAGTGGCGAGGCTGAGGGCTTGAGCTCGATCGTGGGCGTCGTCATGAGTGCTTGTCCTTCACCGGTTGTGTAGTGACGGGCCGCGCTCACGCCCTTTACTGTCAGTTGCCAGTGCCAGGACGTCCGAGCATTCCCTCATTCCGCGGCTCCGCGTTCGATTATCGCGCGACGGAGGCCGTGGACGAAAACGGCGTGAATGCGACCCGGGGGATGATGGTGGCACCCGGCGGGGACATAAGGAAAGCCGCCGGGTGCGGATGCGACCCGGCGGCTTCGAGTGGTTCGTTGAGAGCCGCGGGTCAGCCGGCTACTCGTACGGCGAGCGCGTCGCCGATTTCCGACGTGCTGCGCGCGGGCTTGCCGGTGCGCTCGGCGAGGTCGGTGGAGACCGCCTCGTCGATCCGGGCGGCCTCGGCCTCGTAGCCGAGGTGACGCAGGAGCAGCGCGACGGACAGGACGGTGGCGGTGGGGTCGGCCTTGCCCTGGCCGGCGATGTCGGGGGCCGAGCCGTGGACGGGCTCGAACATCGACGGGAACTCGCCGCTGGGGTTGATGTTGCCGCTCGCCGCGACGCCGATGCCGCCGGAGACGGCCGCGGCGAGGTCGGTGATGATGTCGCCGAAGAGGTTGTCGGTGACGATCACGTCGAACCGGGCCGGGTCGGTGACCAGGTAGATCGTGGCCGCGTCGACGTGGATGTAGTCGGTGGTGACCTCGGGGAACTCCTCGGCCACCTTGTTGAAGACGTTCGTCCACAGGTGGCCCGCGAAGGAGAGCACGTTGTTCTTGTGGACCAGCGTGAGCTTCTTGCGGGGGCGGGCCTGGGCGCGGGCGAAGGCGTCGCGGACGACACGCTCGACACCGAAGGCCGTGTTCACGGAGACCTCGGTGGCGACCTCGTGCGGGGTGCCCTTGCGGATGGTGCCGCCGTTGCCGGTGTACGGACCCTCGGTGCCCTCGCGGACCACGACGAAGTCGATGGCCGGCTCGCCCTTCAGCGGCGTCTCCACACCCGGCAGCAGCTTCGACGGCCGCAGGTTGACGTGGTGGTCGAAGAGGAAGCGGAGCTTGAGCAGGAAGCCGCGCTCCAGGACACCGGAGGGGACGCTGGGGTCGCCGATGGCACCGAGGAGGATCGCGTCGTGCTGCTTCAGCGCGTCCACGTCGGCGTCGGTGAGGGTCTCACCGGTGGCGTGGTAGCGCTTGGCGCCGAAGTCGTACTCCTTGGTCTCCAGCTTCACATCCTGCGGAAGGACGGCGGAGAGGACCTTCAGGCCTTCGGCCACGACCTCCTGGCCGATGCCGTCACCCGGGATCACTGCGAGATTGATGCTGCGAGACATGTCGGCACCCTACTCCCGCGTCCCATGGGATGACACGGCATGTCCGCCATACGGACAGCGGCGTACCCCTGGGCGTCAGCCCTTCGACTGGCGTTCACCCGTACGTATGGCGGGTGTTGGGATCCGCTGGGAACTTCAGCAGCATGGACCTTCCCGACGTCGGCATCCCGCCGCAGCTCGCGCGCCGGATGAGCATGGCCGAGCAGTACGAGTATCTGCGCACGAAGCTGACCCGGCGCCGCACCCTGGTGACGGCCGGCGCGGTGGCGGGCGGCCTGCTGACCGGCGGCTGCGCGGGAGACACGCCCTCACCCTCGGCCCGTAGGACCGCTTCCCCGTCCTCCACCGCCAAGGTGCACGGCTCGGTCGTCGCCCCCTTCGGCCGCCACCTCGCCTTCGGCGCCGACCCGAGGACCCAGATGCGGATCTCCTGGCAGGTCCCGCTCGCGGTGAAGAAGCCGTACGTCCGGATCGGCACCCGCCCCGACGATCTGAGCCGCAGGATCGAGGCCGAGGTCCGCGATCTGCACACCCCGGGCGTCACGGGCGTCCGCGCGGCCCTCGACCAGTACTACCTGCACGCCGCCCTGGACGGCCTGCGCCCCGGCACCACGTACTACTACGGCGTCGGCCACGACGGACTCGACCCGGCCGCCGCCGCACACCGTTCGACGATCGCGTCCTTCCGCACGGCCCCGGCGAGCCCGGAGAAGTTCGTCTTCACGGCCTTCGGCGACCAGGGCGTCAGCAAGGCCGCGGCCGCGGGCGACCACGTCCTGCTGCGCCAGAACCCCGCGTTCCATCTCCACGCGGGCGACATCTGCTACGCGAACGTCAACGGCCGGGGCGAGAAGTCGGACGGCTACGACCCCTCGTACTGGGACCTGTACCTCAAGCAGAACGAGGAGGTCACGCGGTCGGTGCCGTGGATGGTGACGACCGGCAACCACGACATGGAGGCCTGGTACTCCCCCGACGGCTACGGCGGCCAGCTCGCCCGCTGGTCCCTGCCGGACAGCGGCTTCGATCCGCGCGCGGCGCCGGGCGCGTACGCGTTCACGTACGGCAACGTCGGCTTCGTGGCGCTGGACGCCAACGACGTGTCGTACGAGATCCCCGCCAACCTCGGCTACACGGGCGGCAAGCAGACGGCCTGGCTGGACGAGAAGCTGGGCGAGCTGCGGGGAACGGTGGACTTCGTCGTCGTCTTCTTCCACCACTGCGCCTACTCGACCTCCTCGCACGCCTCCGACGGCGGGGTGCGCGAGGAGTGGCTGCCGCTGTTCGCGAAGCATCAGGTGGACCTGGTGATCAACGGGCACAACCACGTCTACGAGCGCACCGACGCCATCAAGGGCGACGCGGTCGGCAGGCGGGTGCCGATCGGCGCGTCGACCGACCCGACGCGGGACGGGACCGTGTACGTCACCGCGGGTGGTGGCGGCAAGGACCTGTACGGCTTCCCGGCGGGCGTGAAGGAGAGCTACGAGGGGCATGTGCGCGACCGCGAGTCCGTGGACACCTTCCGGTGGACGAGGTCACGGGCCGCGGACAAGGAGACCGTGGAGTGGTCGCGGGTGCGCTACCGGGGCTTCTCCTTCCTCCAGGTGGAGGCGGAGAGCGGTACGGCACCGAGGCTCAAGGTGTCGGCGCTGGCGCAGAACGGCGACCGGATCGACCATTTCGAGGTGCGGCGCGGGACGTGAGCCCGCGCCGCACCCCGGCGGGTGCGGCTCCCGGTACCTGGGTGTGCGGCCTCAGTGGCCGGTCGAGCCGCCGTTGTCACGGCGGTCGAGGGCGCGCTGGAGGGCGGCCGCGGCGTTCTTGCGGTCGGACTCGTTCGTGCGGACGGTGTGACGGACTCGACGGCGGGCGGTCGTCTCGGCCATGAGAAATCGACTCCTTCGAATTCATGGAGTGCAGAAGGGGGTTACGAGACGCCGGAAGGGGCGGGGAGCGGTGACCGCAGGGGTTGCCTGCATGGGGTCCGGCTCACGACCGCCATTCGCTTGATCGAGCGAGACGTTCGGCTTCTACAAAGCTAAGGGAGGACGCTCGGTCTGTCTCCACAATTACTCGGACTTCCTACTATCTGAGACAGTGCGGTGGGTCACACGGCGTTGACCTGCGGTTTCGCATGGCTGCGCAGCTCGCGGACGAGGGCTCGCACGACGGTGGTGGTGGCGAGTTCGGGTGTGGTGACGTACCCGATCCGACGGGTGGGCCGGTCCGGTCCGAGATCGGTGATCTCCAGACCGAGCGGCGCCTCGGCGAGGGAGAGCGCGGGCATGATCGCCATGCCGAGACCGCTGCCCACCATCGAGAGCACCGCCCCGTCGTCCTCGGCGCGGACGGTCGCGGTGGGGATCCAGTCCTGCGCCGCCCACCAGGTGCGGGTGTAGGAGGAGCAGTTCTCCCGCCAGTCGACGAGCGGCAGGGAGCGCGGGGCGGGGTGGCCGGCCGGATGGACGAGCGCGTACGGCTCCTCCAGCAGCACGTCCCCGACCAGGTGCGGCGGGATCGGGGAACTGGTGCCGAAGGTGGCGATACCGAGGTCGGCCCGCCCCTCGGCGACCTCCCCTGCCGTGCCGGGCCCGACCTCCCGTACGACGGTGACGGTCGGCTCGATCGCGGGGTGCCGTGCGGTGAGGCGTTCGAGGACGGGGGGCAGGAGGTGGAGGGCGGCGCTGCGGAAGGCGGCGATACGCAGCGGGCCGGCGACGTCCTGGGGCTCCGCGGCCCGGGTCTCCCGTACGAGCAGGTCCAGCATCCGCAGGACACGACGGCCGTGGGCGACGGCCCGTGCGCCGGCCGCCGTGGGCCGGGCCCCGTACCGTCCGCGCTCGAACAGCACGACGCCCAGCTTGCGTTCGATACCGCGTACGGCGTGCGAGACGGCTGACTGACCGGTGCCGAGCCGGACGGCGGCGGCCGAGAAGCCACCCTCCTCGGCGACCGCGACGAGGGTACGGAGTTCCTGCGGTCCGAGATCGACGGTGCTGCTCATTACGGGTCCCCCACCTGCTGCTATGAGCGAGAGCTCATAGATGTGTCCGTTCCATGAGCGCAACCCTCTGCTGCGGTTCGGCATTCCTCCGTACGGTCCCGTCCATGACCGACACAGCGATCACCGTGCACCAGACCGCCCGCCCGAAGGGCTTCCCCACCCCCGACGACTTCGCCTTCGTGGAGTCCCCCCTGCCCTCCCCCGCCCCCGGCACGGCGCTGGTGGAGAACCTCTACTGGTCGGTCGACCCCTACCACCGCGAAATGATGGACGGCGACTTCGCGTTGAACGCGCCGCTGGAGGGCCGCGCCCTGGGCCGGATCGTGGCCTCGCGGGACCCGGGGCTGCCCGAGGGCGAGATCGTCTTCCACCGACAGGGCTGGCGCACCCACGCCCTGGTGACCCCGCACGAGGTCAGAAGCCTGCCGCGGTACGAAGGCGTCCCGCTGTCCGCGTACTTGAGCGTGCTGGGCGGCACGGGTCTGACGGCATACGTCGGTCTCACCCGGATCGCGCGGCTCCGCGAGGGCGACGACGTGTTCGTCTCCGCGGCGGCGGGCGGGGTCGGCACGGCGACGGGCCGCTTCGCGCGGCTGCTGGGCGCGGGCCGGCTGGTGGGCAGCGCGGGCTCGGCGGAGAAGGTCCGCCACCTGACCGGACAGGTCGGCTACGACGCGGCGTTCGACTACCACCAGGGCCCGGTCCGGGACCTCCTGTCGAAATCCGCCCCCACCGGCATCGACGTCTTCGTCGACAACGTCGGCGGCGACCACCTGGGCGCGGCGATCGGCGCCCTGCGCGACCACGGCCGCGTGGTCCGCATCGGCACGGTGAGCCAGTACAACACCCCGGACGCGCCGCCGGTCGTCTTCAACCACGCCGACGTGGTGGAGAAGAGCCTGCGCGTCGAGGGCTTCCTGGTCAGCGACTACCGCGACCTCCAGGACGAGTTGTACGACTTCGCCGTACCGCACCTGCTCAGCGGGGCGCTCGCGCTGGACGAGACGGTGGTGGAGGGCTTCGAACGGATCGTGGAGGCGTTCTTGTCGATGCTGGGGGGCGGGAACGTGGGGAAGATCCTGGTGCGCGCGAGGACGTGACCACACAACCGCAGGCCCCCAGGGCGAGGCCCGTTGCGGTCAGGAGACCGGCGCTGACGGACGCCCCGTCAGGGAGACCGACCTCAAGTACACCGCCGGTGACCGCTCCAGCCGAAGACCGGCTCCTTCGACGTCCACCAACGCCCGCTCCACCTCGCCCTGTTCATGCCCGAAGAGGTCGATGCCCTGCCAGACCACCGGGAAGGCGGGCGCGTCCGGCTGGGCGAGGTTGATCCAGTCGAGTCGCCGCCCTTCGTCCGCGGCCCCGCAGACCAGCAGCTCGATCCCTTCGTAAGCGGCCCCGAAGCTCCACCCCGCCCCGCACACCCACGCCTCCCGCACATCGGCGAGCGTGGCCACGGCCCATCGAGCCTCCCGCTCCCCCATCCCGAATCGCAGCACCCCTGCCCCTCGGGGCAGGACGAGCCCTTCGCCAGGGCGGAGTTCGAAGTGGACCGGCATGGTGCCGAAGGGTAGCCGTATCGAGGAGTGCCCAGCTAACTCCTCAAACACACTTGACCGGTTACAGCGGCTCATGGTGAACTCACCTAACCATCAAATTGACATTCAGGGGTTAGAAGCCATGACGACCGTCCACCGCACCACCACCGTCCGCGGCCTCGACATCCACTACCGCGAGGCCGGTCCCGTCGACGCCCCGGTCCTCCTGCTGCTGCACGGCTTCCCGAGCAGCTCGCACATGTTCCGCGACCTCATCCCGCTCCTCGCCGACCGCTACCGCCTCATCGCGCCGGACCACATCGGCTTCGGCCGCTCATCGGCTCCGGAAGCCTCCGACTTCACCTACACGTTCGCCGAACTCGCCGAGATCACCGCCGAGTTCACCGAGCGGTTGGGGCTGAAGGAGTACGCCCTGTACATCCAGGACTACGGCGCCCCGATCGGTCTGCGGCTCGCCCTCGCGCACCCCGAGCGCGTGACGGCGATCGTCACGCAGAACGGCAACGCCTACGAGGAGGGGCTGGGGAAGGATGCCTGGGCTCCCGTGCTCGCGCTCATCGCCGGGCGGACTCCGGAGACCGAGGCTCCGGTGCGGGAGATCTCCTCGCCGGACGGCATCAAGTGGCAGTACCTGCACGGGGTTCCGGAGGACCTGCGGCACCTCGTCAGCCCGGACGCGTACCAGCACGACGCGGCCCTCATCGCCCGCCCCGGCCAGTCGGAGATCCAGCTCGACCTGATCTCCGACTACGGCTCCAACTTCGCCCTCTACCCCGCCTTCCACGACTACTTCCGCACCAGCCAGGTCCCCCTGCTGGCCGTCTGGGGCGCCCACGACGAGATCTTCGTCCCGGCCGGCGCCCTCGCCTACCAGCGCGACCTCCCGAAGGCCGAGATCCACCTCCTGCCCACGGGCCACTTCGCCCTGGAGACGCACGCAGCCCAGATCGGCGCGCTGATACGGGACTTCCTCAGCCGGACCCTCTGAGCGCCGCCCCCACCGCCTCCCGGAAGCCGTCCGGATCCTCCACCCACGGCGAGTGCCCGGCGCCGGGGAGCACCACCCTCCGCACCCGGGGCAGCGCCCGCTCCAGCGAGTCGACCGCCCAGCGCGGCCGGACGTCCCGCTCACCGTCGACGATCAGCACGGGCACCTCCAGCCCCTGGCAGGCGGCGTACAACTCCGGGCCGCCCCAGGTCTGTTTCGTCTCCGCGCCCAGCGCCGCGTTGCACTCGAAGTTGATCTCGAACCAGGGGTCCGCCATCCGCCCGGCATGCTCCAGCGCCCGCTCCCGGTCCTCGAAGTCGACCGACCACTGCAGCACCGCCCGCTCACGGTCGCCGTCCGTCAACTCCTGCCACCGGGCGAACCGTTCGGGCACCTCACCCAGCCTCGCGCGGAAGTTCTCCTGGAAGGGCCCGCGCCAGGTGGACACCGGGTCGATGCCCGTCCCGCCCACGTACACCAGGCCCCCCACCCGCTCCGGGTGGGCCAGCGCATAGCTCAGCGCCAGCTGGGCGCCCCAGGAGTGGCCGAGCAGCACAGGCCGATCGAGCGCGAAGTGCTGTCGTACGGCGTCCAGATCCGCCACGAACCGGTCGGTCGTCCACGGCCCCGCGCCCCGCTCCGAACGCCCGCACCCGCGCTGGTCCCAGCGGACGACGGTCGCCCGGTCCTCCAGCATGGCGGCCACGTCCTCGAACATGTCCCACAGCCCGGGGCCGCCGTGACACAGCACCAGGGCCTCGCCGCCCTGCCCCTGCCGCGAGGCCCACAGCCGTACACCGTCGTCAGTCGTCACCGTCATGTCCACGAGTCTGCGCCACGAGTCCACCCGGAGACGGCGAAAGGCCGGGCAACAGCCCGGCCCTTCACACTCTCCGACCCACCGTCAGCCCATGTGCGGGTACGCGTAGTCGGTCGGCGGGACCAGCGTCTCCTTGATGGCGCGGGTCAGGGTCCAGCGCATCAGGTTCTGCGGGGCGCCCGCCTTGTCGTTGGTGCCGGAGGCGCGGCCGCCGCCGAAGGGCTGCTGGCCGACGACGGCGCCGGTGGACTTGTCGTTGATGTAGAAGTTGCCGGCCGCGTAGCGCAGCTTGTCCATCGTGTACGCCGCCGCCGCGCGGTCGCCCGCGATGACCGAGCCGGTCAGGGCGTAGTCGGAGACCGACTCCATCTGGGCCAGCATCTCGTCGTACCGGTCGTCCTCGTAGACGTGCACGGCGAGGAAGGGGCCGAAGTACTCGGTGGTGAAGACCTCGCTCTCCGGGTCCGAACACTCGACGACGGTCGGGCGGACGAAGTAGCCGACCGAGTCGTCGTAGGAACCGCCCGCGACGATCGTGCAGGTGGGGTCGGACTTCGCGCGGTCGATGGCGGCCTTGTTCTTGGCGAAGGCGCGCTCGTCGATGACGGCGCCGATGAAGTTGGAGAGGTCGGTGACATCACCCATGGTGAGGTAGTCGACCTCGGCCGCGAACTCCTCCTTGAAGCCGCTGTTCCAGATCGACGCCGGGATGTAGGCCCGGGAGGTCGCGCTGCACTTCTGGCCCTGGTACTCGAAGGCACCACGGGTCAGTGCGGTCTTGAGGATCGCCTTGTCGGCGCTCGGGTGGGCGACGACGAAGTCCTTGCCGCCGGTCTCGCCGACCAGACGCGGGTAGGTGCGGTACTTCTCGATGTTGGCGCCGACCGTCTTCCACAGGTGCTGGAAGGTCTTGGTGGAACCGGTGAAGTGGATGCCGGCGAGGTCGCGGTGCTCGAGGGCGACCTCGGAGACCTCGATGCCGTCGCCGGTGACGAGGTTGATGACGCCCTTGGGCAGCCCGGCCTCCTCCAGGAGCTGCATGAGCAGCACGGCGGCGTGGGTCTGGGTCGGGGACGGCTTCCACACGACGACGTTGCCCATGAGTGCCGGGGCCGTCGGCAGGTTGCCCGCGATCGCCGTGAAGTTGAAGGGCGTGATCGCGTAGACGAAGCCTTCGAGCGGGCGGTGGTCCAGGCGGTTCCAGACGCCCGGGGAGTTCGCCGGGGGCTGCTCGGCCAGCAGGTCGCGGGCGTACTTGACGTTGAAGCGCCAGAAGTCGACGAGCTCGCAGGGGGTGTCGATCTCGGCCTGCTGGGCGGTCTTCGACTGGCCGAGCATGGTGGAGGCGGCGAGGGTCTCGCGCCAGGGACCGGCGAGGAGTTCGGCGGCGCGCAGGATGATCGCGGCGCGGTCGTCGAAGGCCATCGCACGCCAGGCGGGCGCGGCGGCGAGGGCCGCGTCGATCGCGTCCTGCGCGTCCTGCTGGGTGGCGTTGCGGTACGTGCCCAGTACGGCCTTGTGGTTGTGCGGCTGCACGACCTGGAAGGCGTCGCCGCCGCCGAGCCGCTTCTCGCCGCCGATGGTCATCGGCAGGTCGATCGGGTTCTCGGCCAGCTCCTTCAGCTTGACCTCGAGACGGGCGCGCTCGGGCGAGCCGGGGGCGTAGCCGTGCACCGGCTCGTTGACGGGGGTGGGGACCTGGGTCACAGCGTCCATGAGATCCGTAGCTCCTTGTTCTGAGCGGGTGTTGCGAGCGGGTGTGCGGGCTCAGCCCTTGCTGATCATGCTGCGGACGAAGAGGCGCAGGTTCGCCGGCTTCTCCGCGAGGCGGCGCTTGCTGCGACTTCCCGGGGGACAACCCCCGGACCCCCGGCCGAAAGACCTTTGTGCGTGCGTCATCTCTCAGCCCCGGGTGAGCATGCTGCGGGCGAAGAAGCGCAGGTTCGCCGGCTTCTCCGCGAGGCGGCGCATGAAGTAGCCGTACCAGTCGGTGCCGTAGGCCGTGTAGACGCGCATGCGGTGGCCCTCGGCGGCGAGGCGCAGATGTTCGTCGCCGCGGATGCCGTAGAGCATCTGGAACTCGTACTCGTCGAGCTTGCGGCCGGCCTGGTGGGCCAGTTCCTGTGCGATGGAGATCAGGCGCGGGTCGTGGGACCCGATCATCGGGTACCCCTCGCCCTCCATCAGGACCTTGAGGACGCGGACGTACGCCTTGTCGATCTCGTGCTTCTGCTGGTACGCGACCTCGGCGGGCTCCTTGTAGGCGCCCTTCACGAGCCGCACCCGGCTGCCGCTCCCGGCGAGGCGGCGGGCGTCGGCCTCGGTGCGGAAGAGGTAGGCCTGGATGACGCAGCCGGTCTGCGGGAAGTCCTTCCGCAGCTCCTCGTGGATGGCGAACATCGAGTCGAGGGTGGTGTGGTCCTCGGCGTCCAGCGTCACCGTCGTACCGATGGCGGCGGCGGCCTCGACGACCGGTCGGACGTTGGCGAGGGCCAGCTCGTGGCCGCCCGGCAGCGCCTGTCCGAACATCGACAGCTTCACGGACATCTCGGCACGGGTGCCGAGGTCCATCTCCTCGAGCCGGTCGACGAGCCGGAGGTACGCGTCCCGGGCGGCTTCGGCCTGCTCGGGAGTGGTGATGTCCTCGCCGACGACGTCCATCGTCAGCTCCAGGCCCCGGTCCGTGAGGTCCCTGATGATCGGCACGATCTCGTCGACCGTCTCGCCGGGGATGAAGCGGTCGACGACCTGCTTGGTCACCGGCGCCGCCGAGATCAGGCGTCGCATCCGGTCGCTGCGCGACGCGGCAAGAATCACGGGACCCAGCACGGGGCACCTCCACAAACCAGCAGATAGAACCACCGTGAAACCTAAGGATCCCTCCGATCGTCGGCCATCGACAGCTGTCACGCATCCGTGCCGCAGATCTCAGACAGATGTATGAAGGGCCGGGGTTGTGCGGGAGAATGCCCGAGTGACAGCCGATGCCGCGTCGTCCAGCCGAGCCGGTGACTACCAGGAGCTGGTCGACGAGATCTCCGAGCTTCTCGGGGTGCCCGCGACCCTGGAGAGCCGCGACTTCGAGCTGATCGCCTTCGGGGCGTACGACAGTGAGGGCGACCTCGATCCGTCGGCGCTGGACCCGGTGCGCGCCCGCTCGATCCTGACCCGCCGCTCGACGGCCACGGTCCGGGCCTGGTTCGAGGGCTTCGGCATCACCCGCGCGACCGGTCCCGTCCGTATCCCGCCGACGCCCGAGGCGGGGGTGTACCGCGGGCGGATCTGTCTTCCGGTGCGCCATCGGGGTGTCGTCCTGGGATACGTCTGGCTGCTGGAGTCCGACCCCGGGCCCACCGAGCCCCAGCTGGCCGCCGCCATGGAGGTGACGGTCCGGATCGGCGCGCTGCTCGCGGACGAGGCGCAGCACGGGGCGGACCTCAGCCGGGAGCTGCGGGCGGTGCTGACCGCCGAGCGGGGCTGGCAGGGGGACATGGCGGTGGCGGCGCTGCGTACGGCGCTCGGCCCGCGCGGCGACGGCCCGCACGCGGTGGTGTGTGTCGCGCCGTGGCCGTCCGCCGACCCGGACGACGCGCCGTCCGCGCGTACGGTGCCGCACACGACGGCCCTGTGCACGGTTCCGTGGGGCACGACCGCGCAGAGCCTCGCGATCCTCGTCCGGCTGCGGTCGCCCGAGGTGCGGACGCCGGCGCTCGCGGCGGCGCAGAGGCTGCTGGGGGAAGGCGCCCGGGCGGCCGGCGTGGGCGAGCCCCGGACCGGTCTCGGCGACCTGGCGACGTCCTGGCAGGAGGCCTCGGCGGCGGCCCGGGCGGCCCTCGCGGAGCCGGCGCTCGGCCCGGTCGCGGAGTGGTCGCGCATCGGCCCGTACCGGCTGCTGACCTCGCTCCCCGCGGAGACGGCCCACGACCCCGTCGTACGGCCCCTGCTCTCCCCCGCCCACCGCGAACTCGCGCGCACCGCCGAGATCTACCTCGACTGCGCGGGCCAGGCAGGGCGCACGGCCGCCGAACTGGGCATTCATCGCCAGACCCTGTACTACCGCCTGTCCCGGGTGGAACAGCTGACGGGCCTGGACCTGGACGACGGCGAGGACCGGCTGCTGCTGCACATGGCACTGAAGGGCGCACGACTCTAGAGCTCTTTTGACTCCACCCTGCCCGAATCCGGGCAGAAAGCAGGGGAAGTCGACACCTTCCGCCTCTACAGTGCTCGCATGATCACTGCCTCCGCGCTGGGCTCCTTCGCACTGATCGTGGGCCTGCTGACCCTCACTCCGGGTATCGACACCGCCCTCATACTCCGCACCGCCGTCACGGGGCGCCGCACGCGCGCGTGGGGCGTCGTCCTCGGCATCCAGACCGGCACCCTCGTCTGGGGCGTGCTCGGCGCGCTCGGCGTCACCGCCGTCCTGACCGCGTCCCACCTCGCCTACACGGCCCTGCGCTGGGCGGGTGCCGCGTACCTGGTCTGGATGGGCGCCCGCATGGTGTGGGCGACGCTGCGGCGTCGGGGCGGGGACGCCGGGTCCGCGGAGGAGGCGGACACCGCGGGCGGCTTCTGGAGCGGCTGGCGCAAGGGCGCCCTGACGAACCTGCTCAACCCGAAGGTGGGCGCCTTCTACATGGCGGTCCTGCCGCAGTTCGTCCCGGAGGGCGGCGCGGCGGCGCACCTGGTGGCCGGCGCCCTGCTGGCGGGCGTGCACATCGCGCTCGGGGTGATCTGGTCGGGCGTCCTGATCCTCTTCGCCCGCACCCTGCGCGACACGCTCCGCCGCCCGTCCGCCCGCCGCGTCCTGGACCGCGTCACCGGCACGATCATCGCCGCCTTCGGTGCCCGCCTCGCCTTCGGGGAGTGACCTTGCCCCTGCTGCTGATCGACCTCGACAACACGCTGGTCCACCGCGACGCCGCGTTCCGTGAGGCGGCGTCGGGGTTCCTGGACGAGCACGCGCTGCCCGAGACCGAGCTCGACTGGCTGACGACCCTCGACGGCAGTGGCTACACACCACGGCAGGACGTGGCCCGGGCCATGATCGAGCGCTACGGCCTTCCCGAGGGCCCGGTCCGGCGGCTCCTGGACGACGGCGTCGCCGAACGTGTCACCCTGACCGACGCCACGCGCAGCGCCCTCGTCGAGGCCCGCGCGACCGGCTGGACGTGCGCGATCGTCACCAACGGCCGCGTGGCCCAGCAGGAGAGGAAGATCCGCGGCACCGGCCTGGACCGGCTGGTCCACGCATGGGTGATCTCCGAGGCGGTCGGCCACAAGAAGCCGGCACCGGAGATCTTCGAGGCGGCGGCCGCCGCGGCCGGAGCCTCGCTGGACGGCGCCTGGGTGATCGGCGACTCGCCGCACGCCGACGTCCGGGGCGCGATCGGCATCGACGCGCGCAGTGTGTGGGTGTCGGGAGGCCGGTCGTGGGGCGAGGCGGGGTACCGGCCCACCCGTGTCGCACCGGACGCCGCCGCCGCGATCCGAGTCGGCATCCGCAAGGAGCGGTGACTCAGCCACCGCCCAGAAGATCCGCCACCGCCGCCACCCCCTCCGCGATCGCACGCTCCGTCACATTGCCGAACCCCAGGACGAGTTGAGGTGGCTCCGCGTCCTCCGACGCGCGGCACGCGCTCATGCCGTACAGACCGACCCCGCGGGTGCGGGCCGCGCCGACGAGCGCGTGTTCGTCCGCGGTCGCGGGCAGATGGGCCACCGCGTGGAACCCCGCCGCCAGTCCGGACAGCCGCACCGCCGGGGCGTGCGCGGTCAGGGTGTCGACCAGGGCGGTACGGCGGGTGGCGTACGTCGTGCGCATGCGGCGCAGATGGCGGTCGTAGCGGCCGGACTCGATCAGGCGGGCGAGGGCGAGTTGGTCGAGGGTGGGTGAGCCGCGATCGGTGACGCGTTTGAGGCCGGTGACCAGGTCGACCAGGGCCGGCGGGCACAGCAGCCACCCCAGCCGCAGGGCGGGGGCCAGCGACTTGCTGACCGTGCCGATGGAGATCACCCGGTCCGCCGCCAACCCCTGGAGCGCACCGACCGGTTCGCGGTCGTAGCGGAACTCGGCGTCGTAGTCGTCCTCGATGACGTACCCGTCCTGGCGCACGGCCCAGTCGATCAGCGCATGGCGGCGGTCGGGCGCCAGCACGACTCCCGTCGGCCACTGGTGGGCCGGGGTGACGATCACGGCCCGGGCGCCGGTGGCCGCCAACTCCCGTACGTCCAGGCCCTCTTCGTCGACCGGTACCGGTACGGTCGTCAGCCCCGCCGCCTCGGCGGCCGCCCGCGCGGTGGCCGGGCCGCCCGGGTCCTCGTACGCCACGACCCGCACACCCCTGCGGGCGAGGGCGCCCAGGGCGAGGCTCAGCCCCTGCGCGTAGCCCGAGCAGACGACGGTCCGGGCGGGGTCGGCGGCGGCGCCGCGCACCCGGCGCAGATATCCGGCGACGACCTCGCGCAGGGCCGAACTCCCGCGCGGATCCCCGTAGTCGAGGTCGGCGGTGGGCATGTGCCGGGCCGCTTCCCTGGTGGCCCGGAGCCAGTCGGCGAGCGGGAAGGAGGTCAGGTCCGGCACCCCGTGGCGGAAGTCGGCGATCAGCCGGGGGCGGGGGTCGGGCGGGGGTGCCGGGGCGGGCTCCGACGGCTGGGCGCAGGCCGCCACGCGGGTGGCCGAGCCGACGCGGGTCACGAGGTAGCCCTCGGCCTGGAGTTGGGCGTAGCAGTCCTGGACGAGACCACGGGACAGACCGAGCTCGCGCGCGAGTTCCCGGGAGGACGGGAGGCGTTCGCCGGCCTGGAGCCGCCCGGTGCGGATCGCGTCCCGCAGCTGCCCCTCCACCTGCGCGGAAAGCCGCTGCGCGCTGTCCCGGTCGACGGTCAGAAGCAGCTCTGGCGACAGACCGGCCCACTGCACTGGCATGGAATTGGAGCTTAGCGGAGGGCCGGTGCGAACCTACCGTCGACGGTATGACGACTTCGGCCAAGCACCCTGCGCGGACCACCGGTTCGCGTCCGCCCCTGCTCACCCGGCCTCTGCTGCTCCGCTTCGTGAGCCTGATCGGGGCGACCGTCAGCTTCTTCCTGCTGCTGTCGGTCGTACCCGCCTACGCGGCCGAGTCGGGCGGCGGGGGTGCGGCGGGCCTCGCCACCGGTGCCCTGATGCTCTCCACGGTCCTCGGTGAACTGGTCACTCCCCGGCTGGTCGCACGTTTCGGATACCGGGTGGTCCTGATTGCCGGTCTGTTCCTGCTCGGCGCCCCGGCCCTGGTGCTGACGGCCTCCCGGGACATCGTGTGGATCGTGGCCGTGTGTCTGGTGCGCGGACTGGGCTTCGCGCTCACCATCGTCGCGGGCGGCGCCCTGACCGCGACGCTGATCCCTGCCGAGCGCCGGGGCGAGGGCCTCGCCGTGGTGGGCGTGGTGTCCGGTGTGCCGTCGCTGGTCGCGCTGCCGCTCGGGCTGTGGCTGGCGGAGCACGCGGGACACGGGACCGTCGCGGCCGTCGGCGGCGGTGCCGCACTCGCCGCGATCGTCTCGGTGTTCGGCCTGCCGGACCGTGGCGCGAGCGCCGAGCGGCCGGTCGGTGTGGTCCGCGGGCTGCGCACCGGCGCCCTGCTGCGCCCCGTCCTCGTCTTCGGCGCCACCGCGACGGCCGCCGGAATCCTGGTCACCTTCCTTCCGTTGGCGGCCGGTTCGGCGTCCTCCGCGGTGATCGCGGCGGCTCTGTTCGCCCAGCCCGCCGCCGCGACCGTCACCCGCTGGCTGGCGGGCCGGCACGGCGACCGGCACGGCAGCTCCGGGCTCGTCCTGCCCGGCCTGCTCCTGTCGGCGGCGGGCGTGCTGGTCACCGCCGCGACCGGCAGCCCGGTCGCCGTCGTCGCGGGCTCGGCGCTGTTCGGGGCCGGCTTCGGCATCGCCCAGAACGCCACCCTGACCCTCATGTACGCCCGGGTCTCCGCCTCTTCGTACGGCACGGTCAGCGCACTGTGGAATCTCGCCTACGACGGTGGCATGGGCGTCGGCGCGGCGTGCTTCGGTGTCCTCGCGGGGCTGACCGGCTATCCGTGGGCGTTCGCGGCGACGGCCGCACTGATGCTGGTCGCGCTGGTCCCGGCGCTGCGCGATCTCCGTCACATCGATTACTGAAAACGATTGTCATCGTGTTAGCGTCGGCGCACTCACCCTTGACCACCCCTTTACCCGGAGGGTTCCGTGCGCCTGCCCGCCCGTCACCTGTTCTCGGCCGCCGTGGCGTCCACCCTGCTCACCGGCTGTTTCTCCGGTGCCTCCGCCGAGGGTGAGGGCGACAGTGACAGCGACGGCAAGCGCGTCCGGGTCGCGATGATGCTGCCCCCGCGCTCGGCCCTCTCCCCGCTCTCCGACGACGCGTTCAAGCTGTCCCGCTGGTCGACGGCGGAGACCCTCGTGAAGCTCGACGCCGACGGGGACGCCGAGCCCGCGCTGGCCACCGAGTGGCAGCAGTCCGGAAGGACCTGGACGTTCGAGATACGCGACGGCGTCACCTTCCACGACGGCACGAAACTCGACGCCGAGACCGTCGTACGCTCGCTCACCACCGCGGCCACCGCCTCCCCCAAGCCCCGCATCCTGGACGGCGTGGAACTGACCGCGAAGGCGAAGGACTCGGACACCGTCACCGTCACCACGGCCGACGAGGACCCCCTGGTCCCGCAGCGGCTCAGCTCGCCCCAGCTGTCGATCCTCGCCGCGAAGGCCTACAGCGGCAAGACGGTGAACCCCGTCGGCGCCGGCACCGGCCCCTTCGAGCTCACCGAGGTCGACGGCACCTCCTCCGCCACCCTCGACCGCTACGACGCCTACTGGGGCGGCAAGGCCAAGGCCCCCGGTATCGACGTGAAGTTCGTGCCCGACGGCACCGCGCGGGCCGCCGCGCTGCGCAGCGGTGAGGCCGACATCGTCGAGGCGGTCCCCGTCTCCCAGGCCGCGCTCCTCGACGAGGACCTGATCACCGAGGTCCCGATGCCGCGCACCAACACCCTCTACCTCAACACCGAGAAGGGCGTCTTCAAGGACGCCGCCCTGCGTGCCGCCGCCCGCGAGGCGATCGACGCCGAGTCGATCGTCAAGGGCGTGTACGAGGGGCGGGCGGATGTCGCCGAGGGGCTGCTCGGACCGGCGCTGCCGTGGGCCGCCGAACTGCGGTCTGACGTCAAGCGCACCGCCGCCAAGAAGGCGAGCGGCCAGACCATCACCATCGGCACCTTCACCGACCGCGCCGAACTGCCCGAGGTCGCCGCCACCCTGCAACAGCAGCTCCAGAAGGCCGGGTTCAAGGTGAAGCTCGACGTCCGTGAGTACGCCAACATCGAATCCGACGCCCTCGCCGGTGAGTTCGACGCCTTCATCCTCTCCCGCGCGACCGTCCTCGACTCCGGCGACCCGGCCGCCTACCTCTACAGCGACTTCGCCTCCGACGGCTCCTTCAACATCTCCCAGCTCGCCGACGCCCGGGTGGACGCCGCGCTGAAGAAGGCCGGCGGGACCGAGACCGGCGAGGCCCGGCGCAAGGCCGTCATCGCGGCCGAGGCCGCCGTGCTCGGCACCGACGCGGCCGTCCCGATGCTGCACGAGCGCGTGATCCAGGGCGACGCCGCGAATGTCGTGGACGCCGCGCACGACCCGCGCGAGCGTGAGCTGGTCACGGCCGACACGTACGTCAAGTGAGGCTCACCCCACGGCGGTTGCTCACCACGGCCGGGGTGACCCGGGTCCTGTGCCTCCTCGGGGTCGTGACCGCCGTAGGTCTGCTCCCCTGGCTCTCCGGCAGGGACCCGGCGCTCACCGTCCTGCGCGCCCGTTCCGCCGAGCAGGAGCCGACGAAGGAGGCCCTGGACGCCGTACGGCAGGATCTCGGCCTGGACGCGGGTCCCCTTTCCCTGCTGGGGAGTTGGGCGTCCGATCTGCTGCACGGGGATCTCGGGACGTCGTGGGTGTCGGGTACCGACGTGCTGCCGTCCGTCGTGTCCGGGCTCCAGGTGTCGCTGGCGCTGATGGGCGCGGCCTTCGCCGTCGCGGTGCTGCTCGCGGGTGCGCTGGTCGCGCCCGTGCTGGTACGGGGGCGCAGGTCGGCCGGGGCCTTCGCGGCGATGCTCGCCGCCGTGCCCGAATTCCTGCTGGCCACCGTCGCGTTGCTGGTCTGCGGGGTGTGGCTGGGATGGCTGCCCACCTCCGGCTGGCAGGGTCCGGCGTACATGGTCCTGCCCGCCCTCGCCCTCGGTGTCCCCGCGGGCGGGCTGCTCGGGCGGCTGGTCGCGGACGCGCTGCCCGCCGTGCTCGACGAGCGGTGGGTGGAGCTGTGGCGCGGGGCCGGCGTCGGCAGGGCCCGGGTCTCCGCGGCCGCCCTCCGGCGCGTACTGCCGCCTCTCGTCCCGCAGTTCGGGATGGCCGCCGTCGGGCTCACCGGGGGCGCGGTCGCCGTGGAGACGGTGTTCGCGGTACCGGGGATCGGGCGTACGGCGCTGGGGGCAGCCAAGTCGCAGGACCTGCCGCTGCTCCAGGGTGCGGTGCTCGCCCTGTTGCTGCTCGGTCTGGCCGTGGGGGCGTTGTCCGCGCTCACCCGGCGCCGGCTGCTGGGTCCGGCCCTGCGGGACGCCTCGCTCACCCTGCCGCCGGCCCGGCCGGTCCGTACCCACCCGGCGATCCCTTCGGCCCTGTTCGCCGTCCTCGCCGTGACGATCGGCTGGGGTCTGCTGCGTGACCCGTTCGCGATCGACACCGCGAACCGGCTGGCCTCTCCCACCTGGTCGCACCCGCTGGGCACCGACGGCCTCGGCCGTGACGTCCTGGCCCGGCTCGGACACGGCGCCGCCTCCACCGTCGGTACGGCCGCCGCCGTCTGCCTGCTCAGCCTGCTGGTCGCGCTGGCGCTCGGTTTCCTGCCCGGCGTCGCGGCGGGCGCGGCGGACATCGCCAACGCCCTGCCCCCGGTGATCGTCGGCATCCTGGTCGCCGCGGCGGCCGGACCCGGCACGGGCGGCGCGGCCCTCGCGGTCGCCCTGATCTCGTGGCCGCCGCTGGCCGCGCATGCGGCGGCGCTGGTGCAGGAGGTACGGGCGTCCTCCTTCCTGATGGCCCAACGCGCCATCGGCGCACCACCCTTGTGGATCCTGACCCGGCACGTCCTGCCCTCGGTGGCCGCGCCCGTCGCCCGGCACGCCCTGCTGCGGCTGCCCGGCATCGCGCTCGCCCTGGCCTCGCTGGGCTTCCTGGGCCTGGGCGCCCAGCCACCCGCCCCGGAGTGGGGCCTGCTGCTCGACGAGTCCCGCGCCTACGTCGAACGCGCCCCCTGGGCGGCCCTCGCCCCGGCGGTGGCGCTGGCCCTGCTGGCGGGGCTGGCGGTGTCGGGGGCGTCGTACGCGCAGGGCCGGAACGTCACAAAAGGCCGGCAAGCCGTGAGAGAGGTCCCCGTTGGAGTCTGAGGCGCTGCTGTCGGTACGCGATCTGCGGGTCGCCTTCGACGGCGTCGAGGTCGTGCGCGGACTGTCCTTCGACATCCGGCCACGTGAAGTGCTGGCGATCGTCGGCGAGTCGGGCGCGGGCAAGTCCCTGACCGCCCGGGCGCTGCTGGGCATGCTGCCGAAGGACGCGACGGCGACGGGGACCGTCCGGCCGGACCTCTCGGCCGAGCGCGGGAGCCGTATCGCCCTGGTCCCCCAGGACGCCTTGTCCGCCCTCTCCCCCGTGCACCCGGTGGGCGACCAACTCGCCGCCGCCGTACGGTCGGTGGCCCGCGTCTCCCGCAAGGAGGCCCGGGCCCGTGCGATCGCGGCACTCGACCGGGTGGGCATCCCGGACGCCGCGCGCCGGGCACGGTCGTATCCGCACGAGTTCTCCGGCGGCATGCGCCAGCGTGCGGTCGTCGCGATGGCCACGATCAACGAACCCGACATCCTGGTCGCCGACGAACCCACCACCGCCCTCGACGAGGAACGCCGCGAGCAGGTGCTCCGGGTCCTCGCCGAGCAGCGGGAGGCGGTCGACGCGGCGCTCGTGCTGGTCACGCACGACATGGACGTCGTACGAGAGCACGCGGACCGGGTGCTGGTCATGTACGCCGGGCGCCTCACCGAACTCGGCCCGACGGACGCGGTGCTGGGCCGCCCGAGGGCCCCGTACACGGCAGGCCTGCTGGCCTCCCTCCCCCAGCACGCCCCCGCCGGCCGCCGACTGCCCTCCCTGCGCGGCACGCCACCGGCTCCGGGCGCGCTCCCGCCGGGCTGCGCGTTCGCCCCGCGCTGCCCGCTCGCCGAGGACGTGTGCCTCGGTGTGGAGCCGGAGCCGCAGGACGTGGACGGACGGCTGGTCGCCTGCCATCGCTGGGCCGAAGTGCCGCACCCCGCCGTCGAGTTGTTCCGGGAGCAGCCGTATGTCTCTTCTTGACGTCCGCGACCTCGTCGTCCGCTACGGCCCGGTGACCGCGGTGGACGGCGTGAGCTTCACCCTGGAGCCCGGCGAGACCCTCGCCCTCAACGGCTCCTCCGGCTGCGGCAAGTCCTCCACCGCACTGGCGGTGCTTCAGCTGCGCCGCCCGGACTCCGGCGAAGTGCGCTTCGAGGGACGGGAGTTGACGACCCTGACGGAACGCGAACTCCGCCCCCTCCGGCCGCGCATGCAGCCCGTCTTCCAGGACCCGTACGGCTCCCTCAGCCCCCGCCACCGCATCCGCGACGCGGTCGCGGAACCCCTGAAGGTCCAGGACCGCTGGAGCCCCGCGGACGGCCCCGCCCGGGTGGCCGAACTCCTCGGCCGAGTGGGCCTCGACCCGTCGTACGGAGACCGCTTCCCGCACGAACTCTCCGGCGGCCAGTGCCAACGCGTCGGTATCGCCCGGGCGTTGGCCTCCGAGCCGCGCCTGCTCGTGCTCGACGAGCCCGTTTCGGCGCTGGACCCGTCGGTGCGGGCCGGGGTGCTGAACCTGCTGGCCGGCCTCCAGGACGAGCTCGGGCTCGGCTATCTGTTCATCTGCCACGACCGGGCGGTCGTACGGCATTTCGCGGACCGTGCCCTGGAGATGCGGGACGGGCGGATCAGCTCTTCTTGACCCCGGCGATCACCTGGCGCAGCCCTTCGGTGAGCCGCTCCGCACTGGGCGCGTTCGCCGGGTCGAAGTTCCACTGCGCGATCAGGCCCGTCATCAGGGTCACGTAGAACATGCCGAGGGTGTCGGCGGTCTCGTCCGAGACGTCCTCCTCGCGCCCGCCCATGAGCATCGGCACGAACCCGCGCCCGGCCTCCCGCTGGGCCTGCGCCAGGTAGTCGCGCACCTCGGGCAGTTGGTCGCCCATCACCACGATCTCCATGCTGAGGCGCCACATCGAACCGGGCTCCTGCATGGTGCCGATGACGTTCGACCACACCTCCTGGAAGCGTTCGAGGGAACCGGGCTCGGCGCTCATGGCGGTCCCGTCCCCCTCGAAGGCATCGCCCATCCCCTCGGCCAGCGACACATACGCCTGCGCGAGCAGCGCGTCCTTCGAGCCGTAGTGGTAGCCGATCGAGGCGAGGTTGGTCCCCGACTCCTTGACGATGTCGCGCGCCGTCGTGCGCACGAAGCCCTTGGCCAGCAGGCACCGCTTGGCGCCTTCGAGCAGATCCTCACGGTGTCCCATGGGCTCAACTCTATCTAGACAAGCGATTTATACAAGCGTCATAGACAAGCGTTTAAGACGTACGTATAGTCGCCGCCATGACGAACCCGACGAGCACTCCCGCCGGCACCCTCGCCGGACGCCGTGAGTGGACCGCCCTCACCGTCCTGATGCTTCCGCTGCTCCTGGTCTCGATGGACGTCTCCGTCCTCTACTTCGCGATCCCGTCGATCAGCGCGGACCTGGAGCCGAGCGGCACCCAGCAGCTGTGGATCTTCGACATCTACGCGTTCGTGCTGGCCGGCCTGCTGATGACGATGGGCTCGCTCGGTGACCGCATCGGCCACCGCAGGCTCCTGGTGATCGGCGCCGCCGCCTTCGGCGCCTCCTCACTGGTGGCGGCGTACGCGAACAGCGCCGAGACCCTGATCGCGGCCCGCGCCGTCCTCGGCATCGGCGGCGCGACCCTGATGCCGTCGACGATGGCCCTGCTGCGCACGATGTTCACCGACCCCGGCCAGCGCGCGAAGGCGATCGGTCTGTGGTCCGGCGTGATGACGGCCGGGATCGCCCTCGGCTCGGTGATGAGCGGGGTGCTGGTCGAGCACTTCTGGTGGGGCTCGGTCTTCCTCGTCAACCTGCCCGCGATGGCCCTGCTGCTGCTCCTCGCCCCGATGCTGCTCCCGGAGTCGAGGAACCCCTCCCCGGGCCGCTTCGACTGGCTGAGCGTCCCGCTGTCGATGGCCGCCGTGCTCCCCGTGGTCTACGGCCTCAAGGAGATCCCCTCGGAGGGCTGGAACGTCCGCTACGTCGTCTCGATCACCGTCGGACTGCTCTTCGCGGCCCTCTTCGTCCACCGCCAGCGCACCACGGCCTCACCGATGATCGACCCGGCCCTGTTCCGCAGCCGCGGCTTCGCGCCGTCCGTCGCCCTGAACCTCGTCTCGACGTTCGGGATCATGGGATCGGCCTACTTCACCACGCAGTACCTCCAGTCGGTGCTCGGCAAGAGCGCGCTGGAGGCGGCCCTGTGGGCACTGCTGCCGTCGGTGCCGATCGGGGCCGCGGCGCCGGTCGCGACCGCCCTGGTCCAGAAGGGCGTGAACCGCGCCTACGTCGTCACCGCGGGCTTCGCGATCTCCGCGGGCGGCTTCGCGCTGCTGTCCCTCGCCGGGACGGACTCGATGTGGCTGGTGCTGGTCTCCTGCGGTGTCCTCGCGGTCGGCGGTGTCACCGTGATGTCCCAGATCATGGACCTCGCCATGGGCACCGCCCCGGTGGAGCGGGCGGGCACGGCGTCCTCGCTGATGGAGACCGGCGCGGAGTTCGGCGGGGCGCTGGGGATGGCGGTGCTCGGCTCGATCGGTACGGCGGTCTACCGCCACGAGATGCCCGCCTCGGCTCCTGATGTGGCCCGGGAGACGCTGGGCGGGGCGCTGTCGGTCGCCGATCAGGTGCCGGGCCTTGCGACCGTGGCCCGGGAGGCGTTCACCAGCGGGATGCAGGGGGCGGCGATCGCGGGGACGGTGCTGCTCGCGGGTGCGGCGGTGCTGGCGGCGGTGACCCTGCGCCGGGTCGAGCTGCGTGAGCCGGAGAAGGCGGCGGAGCCGGAGAAGGTGCTCGCGTAACGGAAAAAGCGCAGGGCGGGCCGAGGATCTCCTCGGCCCGCCCTGTTTTCGTCGTGAAGCGTCAGACCAGGTTCACCGCACGGGCGGACGTCGCCCCGATCTCCGCGGCCACCTCGGTCAGCACGTTCGCCGGCACGGTGTCATCCACCGTCAGCACGGCCAGCGCCTCGCCGCCTGCGACCGAACGGGACACCTGCATACCGGCGATGTTGATACCGGCCTCGCCGAAGACGCGGCCCACGGTGCCGACGACGCCCGGGCGGTCCTCGTACTTGAGGACGACCATGTGGTCGGCAAGGGCGAGGTCGACGTCGTACTCGCCGACGGCGACGATCTTCTGGAGGTGCTTCGGGCCGGCCAGCGTGCCGGAGACCGCGACCTCCTCGCCGTTGCTCAGCGTGCCGCGCACGGTGACGACGTTGCGGTGGTCGGCCGACTCCGAGCTGGTCGTCAGACGCACCTCGACGCCGCGCTCCTGCGCGAACAGCGGGGCGTTGACGTACGACACGGTCTCGTCGACGACGTCCTCGAAGACACCCTTGAGGGCGCTGAGCTCCAGCACCTTCACGTCGTGCTGGGTGATCTCGCCGTAGACCTCGACGTCGAGGCGGACCGCGACCTCACCGGCGAGCGCGGTGAAGATCCGGCCGAGGCGCTCGGCGAGCGGCAGGCCCGGCTTGACGTCCTCGGCGATGACGCCGCCCTGGACGTTGACCGCGTCCGGGACCAGCTCACCGGCGAGCGCGAGGCGCACGGAGCGGGCGACGGCGATGCCGGCCTTCTCCTGGGCCTCGTCGGTGGAGGCGCCGAGGTGCGGGGTGCAGACGACCTCGTCGAGCTCGAAGAGCGGGGAGTCCGTGCAGGGCTCCTTCGCGTACACGTCGAGGCCGGCGCCGGCGACCCGGCCCTCCTTGAGCGCCGAGAACAGCGCGGCCTCGTCGACGATCCCGCCACGCGCGGCGTTGACGATGCGCACGCTGGGCTTGACCTTGTGCAGGGCCTCGTCGCCGATGAGACCGAGGGTCTCGGGGGTCTTCGGCAGGTGCACGGTGATGAAGTCGGCGACCTCGAGCAGCTCGTCGAGGGACAGCACCTTGACGCCCATCTGCGCGGCCCGAGCGGGCTGCACGTAGGGGTCGTAGGCCACGACCTTCATGCCGAAGGCCGACATGCGCTGGGCGACGAGCGCGCCGATGCGGCCGAGGCCGACGACACCGAGGGTCTTCTCCGCCAGCTCGACGCCGGTGTACTTGCTGCGCTTCCACTCGCCGTTCTTCAGCGCGGTGTTGGCCTGCGGGATGTGGCGCGCGGTGGCCAGCAGCAGACCGCAGGCCAGCTCGGCGGCGGTGACGATGTTGGAGGTGGGGGCGTTGACGACCATCACGCCGGCCTTGGTGGCGGCGGAGACGTCGACGTTGTCCAGGCCGACGCCGGCTCGTGCGACGACCTTCAGCTTCTTCGCGGCGGCGATCGCCTCGGCGTCCACCTTGGTGGCGGAGCGGATCAGGATCGCGTCGACCTCGGCGATGGCCGGGAGCAGTTCGGCTCGGTCCGCTCCGTTGCAGTGCCGGATCTCGAAGTCCGGGCCAAGCGCGTCCACAGTCGCGGGCGACAGCTCTTCAGCGATGAGTACGACAGGTTTCGAGCTCACGTGAGTCCTCACAAGTCCAATGCGTGCGGACGGCCGTCCCGACGGCCGCAGGCGGTGGAGGGTGCTAGCCGCGTGGAAGACGCACGACGCTGTGGGCCTGACGCGTATGTAGTACGGCAGTGTAGTGGCGCGGCCAAGAGCGTCTTACGCCTCTACGGAAGGATCACCCGTCCGTGGCCGGACAGGTTGGACAACGGGGCCGGAGCTCTCCGCTCCGGCCCCGCCGTCTGAGGCTTACGCCTCCTCGTCCACCCAGCTCATCAGCTTGCGCAGCTGCTTGCCGGTGGTCTCCAGGAGGTGCTCGGAGTCCTGCTGCTTGTACTCGTTGTACTTCTTCAGACCGCCGTGGTACTCGGCCATCCACTCACGCGCGAAGGTGCCGTCCTGGATCTCGGCGAGGACCTTCTTCATCTCGGCCTTGGTGGCGTCCGTGATGATGCGGGGACCGGTGACGTAGTCGCCCCACTCGGCGGTCTCGGAGACGGACCAGCGCATCTTCTCCAGGCCGCCCTCGTACATGAGGTCGACGATCAGCTTCAGCTCGTGCAGGCACTCGAAGTACGCGATCTCGGGCTGGTAGCCCGCCTCGGTCAGCGTCTCGAAACCGGCCTTGACCAGCGCGGCCGTACCACCGCAGAGAACGGCCTGCTCGCCGAAGAGGTCGGTCTCGGTCTCCTCGGTGAAGGTCGTCTTGATGACGCCCGCGCGAGTGCCACCGATGCCCTTGGCGTACGACAGGGCCAGCGCGAAGGCGTTGCCCGTGGCGTCCTGCTCGACGGCCGCGATACACGGAACGCCGCGACCCTCCTCGTACTGGCGGCGGACGAGGTGGCCCGGGCCCTTCGGGGCGACCATGCAGACGTCGATGCCGGCCGGGGGCTTGATGAAGTCGAAGCGGATGTTCAGACCGTGGCCGAAGAACAGCGCGTCGCCCTCGTTGAGGTTGTCCTTGATGGACTCCTCGTAGACCTGGGCCTGGATCGGGTCCGGCACCAGGATCATGATGACGTCGGCCTCGGCGGCGGCCTCCGACGGCGTCACCACGCGCAGGCCCTGCTCCTCGGCCTTGGCCTTGGACTTGGAGCCCTCGTGGAGACCGACTCGGACGTCGACACCCGAGTCGCGCAGCGACAGCGCGTGGGCGTGGCCCTGGCTGCCGTAACCGATGACCGCGACCTTGCGGCCCTGGATGATGGACAGGTCGGCGTCGGCGTCGTAGAACAGCTCGGCCACTTTGGGTTCTCTCCTTGAGTGCAGGTGTTGCGTCCCACCGTATGACGGCGGGGTGACGTGAAGTTTCGGGGTCTCGCTATACGGGCGGCCGACGACCGCGACCGCCCGTGTCAAGCGTCACGCAGATCGGTCGAGGGCGCGCAGTGAGCGGTCCGTGATCGAACGGGCGCCGCGGCCGATCGCGATCGTGCCGGACTGGACGAGCTCCTTGATGCCGAACGGCTCCAGCATCTTGAGCATGGCCTCCAGCTTGTCGCTGCCGCCGGTGGCCTCGATGGTGACGGCCTCCGGGGAGACGTCGACGGTCTTGGCGCGGAACAGCTGGACGATCTCGACGATCTGCGAGCGCGTCTCGTTGTCGGCGCGCACCTTCACCAGAACGAGTTCACGCTGAACGGCGCTGGCCGGCTCGAGCTCGACGATCTTGAGCACCTCGACGAGCTTGTTGAGCTGCTTGGTGACCTGCTCGAGGGGCAGGGCCTCGACGCTCACCACGATCGTGATGCGGGAGATGTCGGCGTGCTCGGTGACACCGACGGCGAGCGAGTCGATGTTGAAGCCGCGGCGGGAGAAGAGCGCGGCGATGCGGGCGAGGATGCCCGGCTTGTTCTCCACCAGGACGGAGAGCGTGTGCTTGGACATGATCTTTTACGTCTCTCTCGCTCAGTCGTCTTCGTTGTCGCCGAAGTCGGGGCGGACGTCCCGGGCGGCCAGGATCTCGTCGTTGGAGGTGCCGGCGGCGACCATCGGCCACACCATCGCGTCCTCGTGGACGATGAAGTCGACGACGACCGGGCGGTCGTTGATGGAGTTCGCCTCTTCGATGACCTTGTCGAGGTCGGCCGGGGACTCGCAGCGGATCGCGTAGCAGCCCATGGCCTCCGACAGCTTCACGAAGTCGGGGACGCGGGTGCCCCTGGCCTCCGGGTTGACGTCGTCGGGGCCGGAGTGCAGCACGGTGTTGGAGTACCGCTGGTTGTAGAAGAGGGTCTGCCACTGGCGGACCATCCCGAGGGCACCGTTGTTGATGATGGCGACCTTGATCGGGATGTTGTTCAGGGCGCAGGTGGTGAGCTCCTGATTGGTCATCTGGAAGCAGCCGTCGCCGTCGATCGCCCAGACCGCCTGGTCCGGGGCTCCGGCCTTGGCGCCCATCGCGGCCGGGACCGCGTAGCCCATCGTTCCGGCGCCGCCGGAGTTCAGCCAGGTCGCGGGCTTCTCGTACTGGATGTAGTGCGCGGCCCACATCTGGTGCTGGCCGACGCCCGCGGCGAAGATCGTGCCCTCCGGCGCGAGTTGACCGATGCGCTCGATGACCTGCTGCGGAGACAGCGTGCCGTTGGTGGGCTGGTCGTAGCCGAGCGGGTAGGTGTCGCGCCAGCGGTTGAGGTCCTTCCACCAGGCGGTGTAGTCACCCTGGTGGCCCTCGCTGTGCTCCTTCTGCACCGCCTGGACCAGGTCGGCGATGACCTCGCGGGCATCCCCGACGATCGGCACGTCCGCGGCGCGGTTCTTGCCGATCTCGGCCGGGTCGATGTCGGCGTGGACGATCTTGGCGTACGGGGCGAAGCTGTCCAGCTTGCCGGTGACGCGGTCGTCGAAGCGGGCTCCGAGGGCGACGATCAGGTCGGCCTTCTGCAGCGCGGTGACGGCGGTGACCGCACCGTGCATGCCCGGCATTCCCACGTGCAGCGGGTGGCTGTCGGGGAATGCGCCGAGCGCCATCAGTGTGGTGGTGACGGGCGCTCCGGTGAGCTCGGCGAGAACCTTGAGCTCTGCGGTGGCGTGTGCCTTGATGACACCGCCGCCGACGTAGAGGACGGGCCGCTTGGCGTTGGTGATGAGCTTCGCGGCCTCGCGGATCTGCTTGGCGTGCGGCTTGGTGACGGGCCGGTAGCCGGGCAGGTCCATGGTGGGCGGCCAGGAGAACGTGGTCCGTGCCTGGAGGGCGTCCTTGGCGATGTCGACCAGGACCGGGCCGGGGCGGCCGGTGGAGGCGATGTGGAACGCCTGCGCGATCACCCGCGGGATGTCCTCGGCCTTGGTGACGAGGAAGTTGTGCTTGGTGATCGGCATCGTGATGCCGACGATGTCCGCCTCCTGGAAGGCGTCCGTGCCGATCGCCTTGGACGCGACCTGCCCGGTGATCGCCACGAGCGGCACCGAGTCCATGTGCGCGTCCGCGATCGGGGTCACCAGGTTGGTGGCACCGGGTCCGGAGGTCGCCATGCAGACACCGACCTTGCCGGTGGCCTGCGCGTAACCGGTGGCCGCGTGGCCCGCGCCCTGCTCGTGACGGACCAGGACGTGGCGCACCCGCCGGGAGTCCATCAGCGGGTCGTACGCGGGCAGGATCGCACCGCCGGGGATGCCGAATACCGTCTCGGCGCCGACCTCCTCGAGAGAGCGGATGAGGGACTGCGCGCCCGTGACGTGCTCGGGGGCGGACTGCTGTCCTCCGGATCGGGGCCGCGGCTGCGGATGGGCCCCGGTGGCCTGCTCGGTCATCGTCATTCTCTTCTCGATGCTGAGGGTTTTTGCGAGGTTTGTACGGTGTGACGCTTTTTACGCCTGGTGTCTGTGCAACAAAAAACCCCTCGTGCCAGGAGGCAAGCGAGGGGAGCGCGCCGGGTGTGGTCGCTGGGAGTTCCGGGTCGATCCGGACGTCACCAGCTCAGCCGACGCGCTTTCCAAGTACGAGAATTCGGGTGCGCATGGCACTGACCCTCCCCCCGGCGCACACCCAGTGTCAAGCGGGTGGGACGGGAGTCTCATTATGTGAGAGAAGGGCACTTCCGCCTCCGAGAACAGCGGGCACACCACTTGTGTACACCCCCGCGCCGCCCCCCGCGAACGCGGGCTCCGCCGGTCCGTGCGGTACCGGATAATGGCCGGAACCGAGCGCCCGGCGCAGCCGGTACTCGTCCAACGGACCGGAAAACGCCATTCCCTGTCCGTGTGTGCACCCCATCGCCCGCAGCGCCACGACCTGCTCGGGCAGATCCACGCCGTCGGCCACGGACTGCAGACCGAGATCCCCGGCGATCCTGAGCAGCCCACTGGTGATCTTGTGCAGCCGCGCGGACTCCACGACCCCCTCGACCAGACTGCGGTCGAGTTTGAGCACGTCGACGGGGAGTCTGCGCAGTGCCGTGATCGCCGCGTATCCGCTCCCGAAGCCGTCCAGGGCGATCCGGACACCGAGCCTGCGCAGGGCGCCGAGACGGCGTTCCAGCTCGTCGAGGGAGACCCGGGGGTCGGTTTCGGACAGCTCGATCACCAGGGATCCGGACGGCAGCCCGTGCCGGGTCAGCAGGGCCTCGATCGAGCCGAGCGGCAGGGAGCGGTCCAGCAGCCGGCGGGCGTTCATCCGCACGGCCACCGGCATGGTCAGCCCGGTCGCGGCGCGCTCGGCGGCCTGCTCGACGGCCTCCTCCAGCATCCAGCGGCCCAGCTCGGCGGTCTTGTCACTGTCCTCGGCGACCCTGAGGAACTCGGCCGGCGTGAAGAGCACCCCCTGCGAGGAGCGCCAGCGCGCCTGGGCGGCGACCGATGTGATCCGGCCGTCCTCCAGGCAGACCACGGGCTGGTGCAGCAGCGCGAACTCACCGTCGTGCAGCGCGGCGCGCAGGCGCGTGGCCAGCTCCGCCTTGCGTACGACGTCCTGCTGCATCTGGGGCGCGTACAGCTCGACGCGTCCCTTTCCGGCCGACTTGGCGCGGTACATGGCCAGGTCGGCGTTGCGCAGGATCTCGCCCGCGCCGAGGCCGGGCTCCGAGAACGCGACGCCGATGGAGGCGGCGACGCGGACATCGTTGCCGTCGATGAGGTAGGGCTGCGAGAGCGTGATCCTGAGGCGGTCGGCGAGCTCCAGGATGTGCCGTTCACGGGCGCTGCGGTCACGGGTGCCGTCCCCGACGATCAGGGCCGCGAACTCGTCGCCGCCGAGCCTGGACGCGGTGTCGCCGTGCCGGACCGCGTCCTGGAGTCTGCGGGCGGCCTGGACGAGCAGCTCGTCCCCGGCCTGGTGCCCGATCGTGTCGTTGACGGCCTTGAAGCCGTCGAGGTCGATGAAGAGGACGGCGGTGCCGCGGTCGGAGGCGCGGCGGCCGGAGAGCGCGTGCTGGACACGCTTGGTGAACAGGGCGCGGTTGGGCAGGTCGGTGAGCGGGTCGTGCTCGGCGTTGTGCTGGAGCTGCGCCTGCAGGCGCACTCTTTCGGTCACGTCCCGGCTGTTGAAGATGAGGCCGCCGTGGTGGCGGTTGACGGTGGACTCGACATTGAGCCAGCCTCCGTCGCCGGACCGGAAACGGCACTCGATGCGCGTAGTGGGTTCGTCGAGAGGGTTGGCGGCGAGGAATCGGCGCACTTCGTGCACCACGCAGCCCAGATCCTCCGGGTGGATGAGATTGGCCAGTTCGGTGCCCACGAGGTCCTCCGCGGGACAGCCGTAGACACCGGCGGCGGCCGGGGAGACGTATCGCAGGATCCCGTTGGGCGCGGCGATCATGATGACGTCGCTGGAGCCCTGCACCAGGGAGCGGAAGTGGTTCTCCTTCTGCGCCAGTTCCTGGGTGAGGGTGATGTTGTCGAGCAGCATGATGCCCTGGCGCACCACGAGGGCGAGCACGACGGTGCCGCCGGTGAGGAGCACCACGCGGTCGACGCTGTGGCCGTTGAGGACGTTGTAGAGGATGCCCAGCGTGCAGACGGCGGCGGCGAGATACGGCGTGAGCGCGGACAGGGAGCCGACGATGGGTCCCGCGGCCGGATACCGGCTGAGATCACCTCCCTGCGGGGGTGCGTGGTGGTGGATGCCGCCGCGCTGTCCCGGCAGATGCTCGTGGACCACGCGCGTGTGCCCCGCGCCGTCCTGCCCTTCGGTGCCCGGCTGCCCCTGGCGAGGTGCGGCCCAGGGAGCGTAGGCGAGCAGGAGCGAGCCCGCGAACCATCCCGCGTCCAGCAACTGGCCGGAGCGGTAGGCGTTCTGGACCAGCGGCGAGGTGAACAGGGCGTCGCACATGACGGTCAGGGCGAGTGCGCCGATCGCGGTGTTCACCGCCGTACGGTTCATCGCCGAGCGCCGGAAGTGCAGCGCGAGCACCATGCTGACCAGGGCGATGTCCAGCAGCGGGTAGGCGAGCGACAGCGCGGTCTGCGACACGCTCGACCCGTCGGACCGCGCCGCCTGGGCGAGGGCCAGGCTCCACGAGAGCGTGAGCAGCGAGCCGCCGATCAGCCAGGCGTCCAGACCGAGGCAGACCCAACCGGCCTTCGTCACCGGCCGCTTGGCGAGGACCAGCAGGCCCACGATGGCGGGCGGCGCGAAGCACAGGAAGAATCCGTCGGCGTAACTGGGCGTGGGTACGGGCCGTTGCAGAACGACCTCGTACCACCCCCAGACCAGGTTGCCCAGGGACGCCATGGCCGAGGAGAGGGCGAACAGTATCCAGGCGAGCCGAAAGCGGACGCGCCGGTTACGGGCGTAGAGGAAGCAGGAGACGGCGGCGATGCCCGCCGCGGCGCTCAGCCCGAAGTCGCCCATGATCAGCGCGACTTCCTGGGAGCCCCAGCCGAGCGCGGAACCGACGGCGTATCCCGCGCACACCAGGGCCAGTACGAGTTGGTGGACCAGGCTGGTCCGGCTGCCGGAGGCCGGCGGCCGGGGTGGCAGCACCCCTGGCGAAGGCTGTGCCCGCAGCGCTCCGTTGAGGGTGGTCGTGGGAGGCGGCGGCGAACTCACCGGGCCCTCCTGGTCTGCGCCGCTCCAGGGTCCCGGGAGTCCGGGGTCGCTGGATGCGCATGCCTCCTGCGGCTGTTGTGCCTGCGGTGGTGATGGCTGTGACGGCAGTTGTGGCTGCCGTGGTGACCGCGTCTGCGCGCGGCCGTGTGCCAGGGTCGCCGTCGGCGGCTTCGCCGCGTCGGATCGTTCGTCCATAGGCCGTGCATCGCCCGTCGCCCCCCTCACAGTCTGCAATGTCCATCCCCGGCGCCGAACGGTGCGCGGCGCAGCCCCTGTCGGGACGATACACCAGTCTCGTCACTCAGGGACATAGTTCCTCTACGCTCCGTGACGATCAGCGGGGATGCGAGCACGGACCGCGTCCGGAAGGTTGCGGAGGGTACCGGAAACGGATTACGCGCTTGTTGCTCCGCGGATCTCAGCGCTTGTGGGGCCCGTCGTAAGGATCACGTTGCGCAGCGGCTCCTGGTTCACGAAACGCCCCAACTGGTCCACCAACAGCCGCTTGGCGCGCGGCAGGAACGCGGACGTCGGTCCGCCCACATGGGGACTGATGAGCACGCCGGGCGCCTGCCACAACGGGTGCCCCACGGGCAGCGGTTCGGGGTCGACGACGTCCAGGGCCGCGGTGATCCGACCGCTCTCGAGTTCGGCGAGCAGGGCCTTGGTGTTGACGACGCCACCGCGCGCGACGTTCACCAGGAGGGCGCCGTCCTTCATCCGGGCCAGGAACTCGGAGTTCACCAGACCTCGGGTGGTGTCGTTCAGCGGCGTGGAGAGGATGACGACGTCCGCCTCCGGTAGCAGGGCGGGAAGTTCGGTGAGGGGGTGCACCGGTCCGCGCTCCGTGGTGCGCGCGGAGCGCGCGACGCGCGCCACCCGCGCGACCTCGAACGGTACGAGCCGGTCCTCGATGGCGGCGCCGATGGAGCCGTAGCCGACGATGAGCACCGACTTGTCGGCGAGCGCCGGGTGGAAGTCGCCCTGCCAGCGCTCCTGTTGCTGGGCGCGGACGAAGCCGGGGATGCCGCGCAGCGAGGCCAGTGTGAGGGTCAGGACGAGCTCGGCGGTGCTCGCCTCGTGCACACCGCGCGCGTTGCACAGATCCACACCGGGCACGATGTCGTCCAGTTGCGCCAGGACGTCGTCGACGCCTGCCGTGAGCGTCTGGACGAGCCGCAGGTTGCGCATCTCCTTCAGCGGGCGGACCTTCACGGACTGCCGCTTCATGTACGGCACGACGTACACGACGCAGTCGGCCGGGTCCCCGGGGAACTCCTGCCTGCCGTCCTCACCCCCGTCCCAGAAAAGGTAGTCGGGCCCTTGGGGGAGCCCCGCGATCTCTTCCGGCGGGATGGGGAGCCACACGTCAGCGGTCATGGTCAGAGGCTATGTCAGGTGCGTGAGGGCGCAGAGGTTAGGTTGTGGGGTGCCGGAAGAGGGAGGGTCACGAGCAGGTGGAGCGCAGGACGATCGGGGCGGCGGCGCTCGCGGTGGGGGATGTCGGACTCGGTTGCATGCCGATGAGCTGGGCCTACAGCGGGTCGCGACAGCGGGGCGAGGAGTCGTTCAGGGCCGTGCACCGGGCGCTGGACCTGGGCTCGACGCTGCTGGACACGGCCGACATGTACGGCCCGTTCACCAACGAGCTGTTGGTGGGGCGGGTGTTGAAGGAGCGGCGCGGGGACGCCTTCGTGTCGACGAAGGTGGGGCTGCTGGTCGGCGAGCAGCACATCGTGGCCAACGGCCGGCCCGGTTATGTGAAGCGGGCGTGCGACGCGTCGCTGCGGCGGCTGCAGACGGACGTGATCGACCTGTACCAGCTGCATCGGGCGGACCCCGAGGTCCCGGTCGAGGAGACCTGGGGCGCGATGGCGGAGCTGGTCCGGGCCGGGAAGGTGCGGTCGCTGGGGCTGTGCGCGGTGGGCGCGCGCGGCGGCCGTCGGTCCGGGGCCCGTCTCCACGACGCGACGATCCGCCAGCTGCACCGCGTCCAGCAGGTCTTCCCGGTGAGCGCGGTGGAGGCGGAGCTGTCGGTGTGGTCGCCGGAGGCCCTGGAGTCGCTGCTGCCGTGGTGCGAGGCCCGCGGGGTCGGCTTCCTGGCGGCGATGCCGCTGGGCAACGGCTTCCTCACCGGCACCCTGACCCCTGGCGAGGGCTTCGAACCGGACGACGTCCGCGCCCGCCACCCCCGCTTCACGGCGGAGATGATGGCCGCCAACCAGCCGATCGTCGTCGGCCTGCGCCGCATCGCCGCACGCCACGGCGACCACGTCACACCCGCCCAGGTGGCCTTGGCGTGGGTGCTGTCCCGGGGCCGCCACGTGGTGCCGGTCCCGGGCGCCAAGCAGGAGCGCTGGGTGACGGACAACGCGGCGGCGGCGGAGCTGCGGCTCTCCGCGCAGGACCTGGCGGAGGTGGCGGCACTGCCGGGGGCACGGGGATCCTGGGACTGACGGGATCCTGCGGCTGAGAGGCCCGTCGCGGTTCGGGTCCCGGAGATCGGGAACCTGTGAGGCCCGAGCGGTGTAAGAACAGTAGAAGCCACCGCGTCGAAGGGACCCAGATCGTGCAACGACGAGCAGTGTCGGCCGTGTTGGCCGCAACCGCGCTCCTGGTGACGGCCGGATGTTCCTCGGACGACGACGGCGGCGGGGCGGCGGGCGGTGGTACGACACCGGGCAGCAGTACGACGTCGGCGGCCTCCCCCACCCAGCAGGCCGCCGAGGAGACACCTCCCGCGAAGGGTTCGGTGAAGGTGCTCCGCACGGCCGCCACCGGGCTGGACACCCCCTGGGGCCTGGCCCCGCTGCCCGAGGGCGATCTGCTGGTCTCCTCCCGGGACAAGGCGACGATCACCCGGGTCGACGGGGAGACCGGCAAGAAGACCGAGCTGGGCGAGGTGCCGGGGGTCTCCCCCGCCGGTGAGGGCGGGCTCATGGGCCTCGCGCTGTCACCGGACTACGCCTCGGACCACATGGTCTACGCCTACTTCACCTCGGCCTCGGACAACCGCATCGTCCGCATGCTGTACGAGGAGGGGAAGCCGTCCGGCGAGCAGCTGGGCGCACCGGACACCGTCTTCAGGGGCATCCCCAAGGGCTATATCCACAATGGCGGCCGGATCGCCTTCGGCCCGGACAAGATGCTGTACGCGGGCACGGGCGAGAGTGGCAACACCGGTCTGTCCCAGGACAAGAGGTCCCTGGGCGGCAAGATCCTGCGGCTGACACCGGAGGGTGAGCCGGCCCCGGGCAACCCGTTCCCCGACTCCCCGGTGTACTCGTTCGGCCACCGCAATGTGCAGGGCCTGGCCTGGGACTCCAAGCAGCGTCTGTTCGCCTCGGAGTTCGGCCAGGACACCTGGGACGAGCTGAACGCGATCGAGCCGGGTGGCAACTACGGCTGGCCGGAGGCCGAGGGCAAGTCCGACGACGGCGACTTCCGCAACCCGATGGCCCAGTGGGCCACGGATGACGCCTCCCCCAGCGGTATCGCCTACGCCGAGGGCTCGATATGGATGGCGGGGCTGAAGGGCCAGCGCCTGTGGCGCGTCCCGCTGAAGGGCACGGATGCCTCGGCAGACCCGCAGGCGTTCCTGGAGAGTGAGTACGGCCGGCTGCGCACGGTGGTGTCGGCGGGCGGCGACAAGCTGTGGCTGGTCACCAGCAACACGGACGGGAGGGGCGACCCGAAGGAGGGGGACGACCGGATCCTCGAGGTACAGGTGAGCTGACCGGGCCGTCAGTCCTGGGGGGACCCGTCCTCGTCCGGCGTCGGCCGCCGTACGACGACCTTGCCGGACGCGAGGTCTATCGGCCCTCGTCCGGGGTCGTTGTCACCGATGTCCTCCCGCGTCAGTGCCAGCCGGTTCTCTTCGTCCTGGGTGTGTTTTCGACCGGGTGCGAACAGTTCCTCGAAGGCGTTGAACACGGGACCTCCCTGGGCCGACGTCCTTTACAGCGTAAGCCTGACGCCGTTCGTCCGAATGGTGAGCCTGTGTCCCCGCTTCCTCCGGGGCCTCATCCCGCCGTCCGGCCGGTGAGCGGTTCCGCCGGGAACAGCCCCAGCCGGTGTGCCACGGCCGCGGCCTCGCCCCGGCCCGAGACGCCGAGCTTGGCCAGGATGTTCGAGACATGGACGCTGGCCGTCTTCGGGGAGATGAACAGCTCCTCGGCTATCTGGCGGTTGCTGCGGCCGGCGGAGACCAGGCGCAGGACGTCGCGCTCCCGGCCGGTGAGGCCGAGGGAATCGGCCGAGGGGGCCTGGGACCGCTTCGGGGCGCGGGTCATGGGGAGGCGGGCGCGCTGGGCGAGCTGGGTGACGGCGTCGGTGAGGGGACGGGCACCGAGGTGGCGGGCGACGGCGTGGGCGAGTCGGAGCAGTTCCGTGGCGCGGTCGCGTTCGTCCTCGCCGCCGGTGGTCAGGAGTGCCTCGGCGAGGCGGTGGCGGACGCGAGCGAGGTCGTAGGGGCGGTCCAGGCGCTCGAAGGCGGTGGTCACCTCCGCCCAGTCGTCGGGGTCGCTCGTGCCCTCGGCGCGCAGGAGCTCCGCGCGGACCCAGCGTTCGTAGGCCTGCCAGACGGGGACGTTGGTGGCCAGGGGCCTGGCGGCCGTGCGGATGCGTTCGAGGAGTTCGGTGCGGCCGGGGTCGGCGGCGGGCAGGCCGAGGGCGTCGGCCTCCATGGCGGCGGCGGTCCGGAGGAGGGGCCAGGCATAGCGCTGGGTGTCGGGCGGGAAGCCCGTGTCCATGGCGCGTTCGAGTTCGGCGCGGGCGTCCAGGAGGCGGCCCTCGCCGGCGGCGACGCCGATGGTGATGCGGGCGAGGGGGATCTCGTTCTGGGGCGGCCGGTCGTGGCTGCCGAAGTGGCCTCGGGACGCGGCCAGTTGGTGGCCGGCCTCGGCCAGGTCTCCTCGGGCGAGGGCGAGTTCGGCGCGCAGGAGGGCATGGAAGCCGCGGGGCTTGGCGCTCTGGCCGACGCGCCCGGCATTGACGGAGGCCTCGGCGGCCTCGTCCCAGCGGCCCAGGCTGCAGAGGGATTCGGCGAGGTTGCCCCAGGCCCAGGCCTCGCTGTCCGGGAGGCCGAACCGCCGGGTGTAGGCGAGCCCTTCCTCCAGGATGGGCACGGCGTCGGCGGAGCGCCCGACGGCTTCGAGGGCGTCCGGCAGGTTCACATAGACGCGGGCCGCGATCGCGGAGAGACCGTGCTCGACCGTCTCCCGCTTGACCTCCAGCATCTCGCCGAGTCCCGTCTCGATGTCACCGGCGTGGACCTTGAGGCTGCCGAGGGTGAGCCGGGCGTTCATCTCGATCTCGCGGACGCCGAGCATGCGCGCGTACTCCACGGCGCGCTCGGCGGCGGAGAAGGCGTCGGGGCCGGGGACGTGCACCATGGACCAGTTGGCGACGCTGGCGAGGACCTCGGCGTGCACCTCGGAGGGCGGCAGGCCGCGTACCAGCTCCTGGGCGGTGGCCAGTTCCTGCCAGCCGTCGCCCCGGGACAGCGCCGAGATCAGCCGGGAGCGCTGTACCCAGAACCAGGCGCTGCGCAGCGGATCGCCCTCCTCCTCCAGGAGGTGCAGCGCTCGCTTGGTGATCTTCAGGGCGCGTTCCCGTTCCCCGCAGAGCCGGCCGGCCACGGCCGCCTCGGCCATCAGGTCGAGGTAGCGCAGCGGGGTGGTGGCCGGGTCGCAGCCGCAGGCGGGGTAGACCTCGGCGTAGTCGACGGGGCGCAGGGCGGCCCGTACGTCCTCGGGGGCGGTGTCCCAGAGCTCCATCGCGCGTTCCAGGAGCCGCAGTTGTTCGGAGTAGGCGTGCCTGCGGCGGGCGGTGACGGAGGCGTCCAGGACGGCGGGCAGGGCCTTGGCCGCGTCGTGGGCGTGGTACCAGTAGCTGGCCAGACGCATGACGCGGCCGTCGGCCGGCACGAGCGCCGGGTCGGCCTCCAGGGCCTCGGCGTAGCGGCGGTTGAGGCGGGAGCGCTCGCCGGGCAGCAGGTCGTCGCTGACGGCCTCGCGGACCAGGGAGTGGCGGAAGCGGTAGCCGTCGCCGTCGGGTGCGGCGCTGAGGATGTTGGCGTTCACGGCGGCCCGCAGCGCCTCGATGAGGTCGTCCTCGGCGAGGCCGGCAACGGCGGCGAGCAGCCGGTACTCGACGGTGGAGCCGCCCTCGGCGACGACCCGGGCGACCCGCTGGGTGCTCTCGGGCAGTCCCTCGACGCGGACCAGGAGCAGGTCGCGCAGTGAGTCGGTGAGGCCGGCACAGCAGCCCTCGTGGGCGGCTACGGCGAGTTCCTCGACGAAGAAGGCGTTGCCGTCGGAGCGTTCGAAGATGTCGTCGACGGTGGCCGGGTCGGGTTCGGAGGCGAGGATGCCGGCGATCTGGCGGCCGACCTCGGTGCGGTTGAAGCGGCCGAGTTCGAGGCGGCGGACGGTGCGCAGCCGGTCGAGTTCGGCGAGCAGGGGGCGCAGCGGGTGGCGGCGGTGGATGTCGTCGGCGCGGTAGGTGGCGAGGACGACGAGGCGGCCGGTGCGCAGGGTGCGGAAGAGGTAGGCGAGGAGGTGGCGGGTGGAGGCGTCGGCCCAGTGCAGGTCTTCGAGGGCGACGACGACCGTGCGGTCGGCGGCGACGCGCTCCAGTACGCGGGCGGTGAGTTCGAAGAGGCGGGCCATGCTCTGCTCGTCGTGGCGTCCCGAGGGCGCCTCGCCCAGTTCGGGCAGGAGCCGGGCCAGTTCGTCCTCCTGTCCCGCGGCCGCGACGGTCATCTCGTCGGGCAGTTCGCGGCGCAGGGCGCGCAGCGCGGTGGAGAACGGGGCGAAGGGCAGCCCGTCGGCGCCGATCTCGACGCAGCCGCCGAGCGCGACGACCGCGCCCTGTCCGCCGGCCGCGGTGGCGAACTCCTCGACGAGACGGGTCTTGCCGACGCCGGCCTCGCCGCCGATCAGCAACGCCTGCGGCTCGCCCGCGGCGGCACGGGCGAGCGCCTCGTTCAAGTTGGTCAGCTCATCGGCGCGACCTACGAACACGGGACTGACGGACCTGGTCTCCACGGGCCCGAGCATCGCACGGGGGTCCGACAGCGCGGCACCGGTTTTCGCGGGGAGCGTGCCCGCCTGCCCCGTCCCGGGATCCACTGCCACCCCCGCGTTCAGGGGGACGGCCGCCTCGGTCGGCGGGCGGCCGTCCCCCTCCCCCGTGGTCACGCGGCGCGCAGGAAGCGGAGCCGGCGGCTGCGCCCGGTATGCACCTCGCCCTCGGTGTCGTGGCCGGCTGCCTCGCGGCGGGCGGCGCGGCGGCTGCGGACCGCCTCGCGGGCCAGACGCTCCTGCTGGGCCTGACGGAGCAGGTCGGCGGAACGAAGCTGGGAGAGCTCGTACTCGTACATGGTGTCCCCTTGGGAGAGTCGGTTTCGTGCTTCGCTTTCTGCGATGCCTTTACCTTCGTCTCCAAGGCGGGTCCGCCACATCGGGAGAGTTCCGCATCTTCGGCCACCGTGGGGGCCTTAGACATGCCTAAGGGGCCTCAGGCGCCGCGTAAGGTGCTTACGGTCGGCCTAAGACCCCTTGGTGACCTGCGGTGATTCAGCTCGTGGACGGCAGTCCGAGCAGGACGTCGGTGTACTTGAGGACGGCCAGGAGCAGGCCGATGACCCCGAGCGAGACGCCCGCCCAGCCGACCGACTTGATCCACGGGGCCTGCGGCTTGCCGGGCGCCCCGAAGGCGGGCCGGGCCAGCACGAAGACGCCCACGATCAGCGCGGCCAGCGCGAAGAAGCCGGCCCACAGAGCGGAGGTCTGCCAGGCGTCGCCGTAGATCTCCTTGACCTGCGTGGCGACGGTCGCGGTCGACGCCGTCTCCAGCTGACCCACAAGGGTCTCGCGGGCGGCGGCGACCGTACCGATCCAGCCACCGGTGAGGGAGACAAGACCGAGCCCGGCGGACACGACGGCGGCCGCACCCTGGCCGACGCCGGACGGGCCCTCCTTCTCGTCCTCGCCGAGGCCCTCGAGGACCTCGGCCTCGTCGCCGTCCTCGGCGTCGTCGGCCTCGACCTCGGCCTCGGTCACCTCGTCGGCGCCCACGGCGTCGCTCTTCGTGACGTCCACCTTCTCCTCGTCGGTCCTGGCCTCGGGGCCCGTCTCGGCCCCGGTCTCGTCAACAGTCTTGGTTCCCATACCTCGCACCGTACGGACGCAGTCTGAGAGGTCTCTTAATGATCCCTGTGAGCGGCACGCGCGCGTGCCTCACGCCACTCGGGCGCCAGCACCGACCAAACCTCGAGATCGTGCCGCGTCCCACCATAGAGGTGTGCCTGACGGTGGACGCCGTCGCGGGTCATCCCCAGCCGCCGGGCGACGTTGAGGCTGTTGGTGTTGCCGGCGGCGGCGATCCATTCGACGCGGTGGATGCCGCGCTCCTCGATCACCCAGTCGATGAGCACCCGCATCGCCCGGGTGATCAGCCCGCGCCCGGTGGCGGCGGGCTCCAGCCAGCAGCCGACCTCGGCGTTGCCCTGAGCGGCATCGAAGTTGAGGGTGAGCACTCCGCCCACGAGCTTTCCGTCCAGCCAGATGCCGTGGTAGCCGCCGGTGTCGTCGGCGCGCATCCGGGCGTAGCGCTGGAGCGTCTCGCGCGCGGACTCCACGTCCACCGCCTTGGAGCCGAAGGGGATGAACTCCCCGATGAACTCCCTGCCGCGGTCCAGGTTCGCCAGGAACTCCTCCGCGTGCCACGGCTCCAGCGGACGCAGTTCGGCGCCGTCACCCAGCGATATCGCGTACATCGATGTCCCGCTCCTTCTCCAGCTCCGCCACAACGCGATCCACCCTCGCATGGGCGGCCCGGCACTCGGGCGCCTCGATGCTGATCCGCGGCATCCGGCGGTCCAGCCAGCCCGGCAGCCACCAGTTGGCGCCGCCGAGCAGGTGCATGAGGGCGGGGACGAGCAGCGTGCGCAGGACGAAGGCGTCGAGGGCGACGGCGGCGGCGAGGGCGATGCCGAACATGGCGATCACGCGGTCGCCGCTGAGGACGAAGGCGAGGAAGACCGAGATCATGATGACCGCGGCGGAGTTGATCACCCGGCTGGTCTCGGCGAGCCCGACGCGGACGGCCCGCCGGTTGTCGCCGGTCTCCAGCCACTCCTCGTACATCCGGCTGACCAGGAAGACCTGGTAGTCCATGGAGAGCCCGAAGAGCACGGACACCATGATCACCGGCAGGAAGGGCTCGATCGGTCCCGCCCGGCCGAGGCCCAGGAACTCGCTCCCCCAGCCCCACTGGAAGATCGCGACGACGATCCCGAAGGAGGCGGCGACCGCGGCGACGTTCATCGCGGCGGCCTTCAGCGGGATGCCGACGGACCGGAAGGCGAGCAGGAGCAGCAGACAGCCCAGGCCGATGACGACGCCGACGAACAGGGGCAGCTTGCCGACGATCACGTCGGCGAAGTCGTCGTACGAGGCCGTGACACCGCCGACCTGGATGTCGAGCGAGGTGCCGGTCTCTGCGCGCGGCAGCACCTCGGTGCGCAGCCGGTCGACGAGGTCGCTGGTCTTCTGGGACTGCGGGGACGACTCCGGGACGATCGTGAAGTACCCGGTGCCCCCGCCCGCGTCGTAGGTCACCGGCGTAGCCGAGGCGACGCCCTCGGTGGTGCGGATGGTGGCGTCGAGGTTGTCGAGGAGGAGCTTGTCCTCGGCGCCGTCGATGTGGGTCACCAGGGTCAGCGGGCCGTTGACGCCGGGGCCGAAGCCGGTGGCGAGCAGGTCGTAGGCCTGGCGGGTGGTGGACGCCTGCGGGTTGTTGCCCTGGTCGGAGGTGCCGAGGTGCAGCCCCAGCGTGGGCAGGGCCAGGACGGTCATGACGGCCAGCGCGATCGCGCCGAGCAGCTTGGGATGGCGTTCCACGAACGCCGACCAGCGCGCGGCGAGCCCGGTCGGCAGCTCGGGCTGGGGTCCGTGCTCGTCCAGGTGCCGTCGCTCGCGCCGGCTCAGGGCGCGCATGCCGATGAAGGAGAGCAGGGCGGGCAGCAGGGTGACGGAGGCCGCGACGGTGAGGACGACGGTGAGCGAGGCGGCTATCGCGACGCCGTTGAGGAAGCTCAGCCGGAGGATCAGCATGCCCAGCAGGGCGATGCAAACCGTGGCACCCGCGAAGACGACGGCCCGTCCGGTGGTGGCGACCGCGTTGGATATGGACTCGGCGACACCCAGCCCGCGTTTCAGTCCGCGCCGGTGCCGGGTCACGATGAACAGGGCGTAGTCGATGCCGACGCCGAGCCCGATCAGCATGCCGAGCATGGGCGCGAAGTCGGCGACGGTCATGGCGTGCCCGAGCAGCACGATCCCGGCGTACGCCGTGCCGACGCTCACCAGCGCGGTGGCGATGGGCAGCAGCGAGGCGGCGAGCGAGCCGAAGGCGAGGAACAGCACGACCGCGGCGACGAGTACGCCGACGGCCTCGGCGAGATGTCCGCCCGAGGACTCGGTGAGTGCGATGGCGCTGCCGCCCAGCTCCACCTGGAGCCCGTCGCCGCCGGCCTCCTTGGCGGTGTCGACGACGGCCTGCGCCTGGCCCTTGTCGATGTCCTCGGCCCGGTCGTCGAAGGTGACCGTGGCGTACGCGGTACGGCCGTTCTCGCTGATCTGGGCGGCGCCCTGCTCGTCGTACGGACTGACGACGGTGGCCACTCCGGGCAGCTCGGCGATCTCGTCGAGGGTCCGGGTCATGGTCTGCTCGACGGCGGAGGCACGGACCGTGCCGGACGTGGTGTGCCAGACGACGGTGTCGCTGTCACCGCCGAGCTCCGGGAAGCCTTCCCGCAGCAGCTGGGTGGCGCGGCCCGACTCGGTGCCGGGGACCTCGTAGTCGTTCGAGTACGCCGAGCCGGTGGCCACTGCGGCCGCGGTCACCCCGCCGAAGGCGAGGAGCCACAGCAGAACGGCGACGAGGCGGCGCTGGACACACCAGCGTGCGAGGGCTGCCACGAAACGTGCTCCCGGGTGGATTTATGGATCTTTGACCGGGAACAGTCGCCCAAAAGATGAACGGCCCGCAAAGAACGCATGAGCAATGCGGAGACCACTCTTGCAGTCAGAAATGATCGTTTACCGCATTCGTGCGTTTATTCACAGGAGTGGGAGACAGATCACAGGACAGTAACGTCCTCACTGTCACCTCAGTCGAACTGGTCGCCCAGCGCCATCACCATCACACCGACGATCAGTAGCCACAGCGCCCTGCGGGTGCGCCCCCGGGAGCCGAGCACCGACGCGAGTGCGCAGACCGCGGCCCCGCCGGCGTAGGCGGCCGGGACGAGCGTCGGGCCGGATCCCGTGAGGCGGAGCGCCGAGGCCGCCATGCCCGCGAGCGTCAGCACCGCCCCGGTGGCCAGGGCCGTCCAGCGGGCCCGCCGCGCGTCCTCGGCCGGGTCCGCGTACTCCTCCGGTATCTCGGAATCACCGCGTCCGTTCATGGCGGGCGAGCGTAGCGCGTCACCCTGGGAAACCAGGTGCCGGACAGCCTCGCCCCCTGCTACGGTCCCGCCGTCCGCCGTCTCCGGCTTCCCGCCGCCGACCGAAGCAGGTTGATTTTTTGAAGGTCCGACCGAGCTCCTACGCATCTCTCTTCCCTACGAAGGACTCAAGGAGCCCGTTCACCGATGTCAGACATCACCCCGAGTGCCTCGAGTGAGGACCTCGTCCGGCGGCTGACCCAGAGCCGCTACCCGCGCAGCAACGGCTACGACGTCCGCTGGGCCATCGAGAACCAGATGGGCCCGAACGCGCTGTGGCTGCTGGAGTGGCTGGCGCCCGCCCTGGGCCTCGACCGGCTGCGCCCCGGCGCCCGCGTCCTCGACCTGGGCTGCGGCCGCGCGATGACCTCCGTGTTCCTCGCCAAGGAGTACGACGTCCAGGTCACCGCCGCCGACCTGTGGGTCAAGGCCGACGAGAACGCCGTACGCATCGCCGAGGCGGGTGTCGGCGACCGTGTGCTGCCGGTGTACGCCGAGGCGCACGACCTGCCGTTCGGCGAGGGCACGTTCGACGCGATCGTCTCCGTCGACGCGTATCAGTACTTCGGCACGAACGACCTGTATCTGCCCACGCTGGCGCGGCTGTTGAAGCCGGGCGGGCGGATCGGGATCGTCGTACCGGCACTTCGGGAGGAACTGGAGGGCGACGACCCTCCGGCGCATCTGAAGGAGTACTGGGAGAAGGACCCCGGCTTCTGGTCGTTCCACTCCCCCGCCTGGTGGCGGCGGCTGTGGACGCGCAGCGGGGCCGTGACGGTCGAGACGGCCGACTGGCTGGAGGAAGGCTGGCGCGACTGGCTGCTGTGGAGCGAGGTGTGCGCCGCGGAGAGCCCGAGCGAGTTCATGGCGGACATGGCCCGCTGGTCGGTCGACCTGATGCACGCCGACGTCGAGCATGTACTCGGTTTCGCGCGGGTCGTGGGACGCCGTAAGTGACAGCGGGGCCCCGGAGGTCATCCCTCCGGGGCCCCGCCCACGACTGCCTCAGCCCTCGCTGACGCCCAGCTTCTCCAGGATCAGCTCCTTGACGCGGGCCGCGTCGGCCTGACCGCGGGTCGCCTTCATGACCGCGCCGACCAGGGCGCCGGCGGCGGCGACCTTGCCGCCGCGGATCTTGTCGGCGATGCCCGGGTTGCCGGCGATGGCCTCCTCGACGGCGGTGGTCAGCGCACCCTCGTCGGAGACGACCTTCAGACCGCGCTTGTCGACGACCTCGTCCGGGGTGCCTTCGCCCGCGAGGACGCCTTCGATGACCTGACGGGCCAGCTTGTCGTTGAGGTCACCCTTGGAGACGAGCTCGGTGACCCGGGCGACCTGCGCCGGGGTGATGGCCAGCTCGTCCAGCGACGTGCCCGACTCGTTGGCGCTGCGGGCGAGTTCGCCCATCCACCACTTGCGGGCGGAGGCCGCGTCGGCACCGGCGTCGATCGTGGCGACGATCGGGTCCAGCGCACCGGCGTTGAGGATCGCCTGCATGTCGAGTGCCGTGATGCCCCACTCCGCGACGAGGCGGTTGCGGCGGGCCAGCGGCAGCTCGGGCAGACTGGCGCGGATCTCCTCGACCCACTCGCGCGAGGGGGCCACCGGAACGAGGTCCGGCTCGGGGAAGTACCGGTAGTCCTCGGCCTCTTCCTTCACGCGGCCCGAGGTCGTCGACCCGGTGTCCTCGTGGAAGTGCCGGGTCTCCTGGATGATCGTCCCGCCGCTGTTGAGCACGGCGGCATGCCGCTGGATCTCGAAGCGGGCGGCGCGCTCCACGGAACGCAGCGAGTTGACGTTCTTGGTCTCGCTCCGGGTGCCGAACTTCTCGCGGCCGTGCGGGCGCAGCGACAGGTTCACGTCGCAGCGCATCTGGCCCTGCTCCATGCGGGCCTCGGAGACACCGAGCGCCTTGATGAGCTCGCGCAGCTCGGCGACGTACGCCTTCGCGACCTCGGGAGCACGCTCGCCGGCGCCCTCGATCGGCTTGGTGACGATCTCGATGAGGGGGATGCCGGCCCGGTTGTAGTCGAGCAGCGAGTGGGACGCGCCGTGGATCCGGCCGGTGGCACCACCGACGTGCAGCGACTTGCCGGTGTCCTCCTCCATGTGGGCGCGCTCGATCTCCACACGGAAGGTCTCGCCGTCCTCCAGCTGTACGTCGAGGTAGCCGTTGAAGGCGATCGGCTCGTCGTACTGGGAGGTCTGGAAGTTCTTCGGCATGTCCGGATAGAAGTAGTTCTTCCGGGCGAAGCGGCACCACTCGGCGATCTCGCAGTTCAGCGCGAGACCGATCCTGATCGCGGACTCGACTCCGGTCGCGTTGACGACCGGGAGCGCGCCGGGCAGGCCGAGGCAGACGGGACAGGTCTGCGTGTTGGCGTCCTGACCGAGTTCGGTCGAACAGCCGCAGAACATCTTGGTCTTGGTGCCGAGTTCGACATGGACCTCAAGGCCCATGACGGGGTCGTACGACGCCAGCGCGTCCTCGTACGACACCAGGTCGGTCGTGGTGGTCACGGTGAAACTTCCCTCTCAGCCCAGCAGGACGTCGTCGTCGCCCAGCCGCTTCAGCTCGCGGTAGAGGATGGCGAGGCCGGTGACGATGGCGACGGCGGACACGGTGGCGTCGATCAGGACCAGGGTGTCCTTGTCGGCGCGGGCCTTCTTGAGCCGCTTGGCGACGCCGAACGCGCCGAACGCGGTCCCGGCGATGGACAGGTACGTACCGGACTTGGACTTCTTGAAGCCCTTGGCCTTGGTCAGTGCGCTCACAGCGACGGTGCCTCCTCGAGAAGCGGGTGCCCCCACCTTTCCACGAAGGCGGCCTCGACGGCGGCGCCGACCTTGTAAAGGCGGTCGTCCTTCAGCGCCGGAGCGATGATCTGCAGACCGACCGGGAGGTTGTCCTCCGGGGCGAGACCGCAGGGCAGCGACATGGCCGCGTTGCCCGCCAGGTTGGTCGGGATGGTGCAGAGGTCCGCGAGGTACATCGCCATCGGGTCGTCGGCACGCTCGCCGATCGGGAAGGCGGTGGTGGGCGTCGTCGGCGAGACGATGACGTCGACCTGCTCGAAGGCCTTCTCGAAGTCACGCGTGATGAGCGTGCGGACCTTCTGGGCGCTGCCGTAGTACGCGTCGTAGTACCCGCTGGACAGCGCGTACGTGCCGAGCATGATGCGGCGCTTCACCTCGGGGCCGAAGCCCGCCTCACGGGTGAGGGAGGTGACCTCCTCGGCCGAGTGGGTGCCGTCGTCGCCCGTACGCAGGCCGTAGCGCAGACCGTCGAAGCGGGCGAGGTTGGACGAGCACTCGGACGGCGCGATCAGGTAGTACGCCGACAGGGCGAGGTCGAAGGACGGGCAGTCCAGCTCGACGATCTCGGCACCCAGGTCCTTCAGCAGCGCGACGGACTCGTCGAACCGCTGGATGACACCGGCCTGGTAGCCCTCCCCGCGGAACTGCTTGACGACGCCGACGCGCATGCCCTCGACGCTGCCGTTGCGGGCGGCCTCGACGACCGGCGGGACCGGGGCGTCGATGGAGGTGGAGTCGAGCGGGTCGTGCCCGGCGATGACCTCGTGCAGCAGCGCCGCGTCCAGGACCGTACGGGCGCAGGGCCCGCCCTGGTCGAGGGAGGAGGAGAACGCCACCATGCCGTAGCGGGACACGGCCCCGTACGTGGGCTTCACGCCGACCGTGCCGGTGACGGAGGCCGGCTGGCGGATGGAGCCGCCGGTGTCGGTGCCGATGGCGAGGGGCGCCTGGAAGGAGGCGAGGGCGGCGGAGGAGCCGCCACCGGAGCCGCCGGGGATCCTGGTGAGGTCCCAGGGGTTGCCGGTCGGGCCGTAGGCGCTGTTCTCGGTGGAGGACCCCATGGCGAACTCGTCCATGTTGGTCTTGCCGAGGATGACGACGTCGGCGGCCTTGAGCCGCTTGGTGAGGGTGGCGTCGTACGGCGGGATCCAGCCCTCGAGGATCTTCGAACCGACGGTCGTCGGAATGCCCTCGGTGGTGAAGATGTCCTTCAGCGCGAGCGGGACGCCGGCCAGCGGGCCGAGCTTCTCGCCCTTGGCGCGCTTCTCGTCGACGGCACGGGCCTGAGCCAGCGCGCCCTCGCGGTCGACGTACAGGAAGGCGTGCACCTTCTCGTCGACGGCCTCGATGCGGGCCAGGTGGGCCTCGGTCACCTCGACCGCGGTGAGCTCGCCGGAGGCGATCTTCGCGGCGGTCTCGGCGGCGGTGAGCTTGATGATGTTGACGTTGTCCGTCATGGCGGTTAGTCCTCCCCCAGGATCTGCGGCACCTTGAAACGCTGCTGCTCCTGGGCCGGGGCGCCGGAGAGCGCCTGCTCGGGGGTGAGCGACGGACGAACCTCGTCCGCCCGCATGACGTTCGTCAGCGGGAGCGGGTGCGAGGTCGGCGGTACGTCTTGGTCGGCGACCTCACTGACGCGTGCGACCGCGCCGATGATGTCGTCCAGCTGTCCCGCGAAGTGCTCGAGCTCTTCGGGCTTCAGCTCCAGACGCGCCAGCCGTGCGAGGTGGGCGACCTCCTCGCGCGTGATGCCAGGCATGCAGCGATCCTCTGGGTGAGAGTGTGTGGTTTGGGGCCAATCCTATGGGGCGGCGCCCTGTGCCCGTGAAACGGTTTCCTCGCCCCCGCCGCCCCTGCCCGTTCCCGTCCCTGGGGGCAGCCGCCCCCGGACCCCCGCTGTCGGCCCTCAACGGGCCTCGTCCGCAGACGCCGGACGGGCTGAAAGGGGGCGGAAACCGCCTGGCTACTCGTCGGCGGCAGCCGCCGGCAGAGCCGCCCGCGGGCGCTGCCATCCGCGTGAACCCCGGGCCAGCAGCCAGGCCGTGGCCTCCTCGGCCGGCATCGCCGCCGCCACCAGCCAGCCCTGTACGGCGTCGCAGCCCAGGTCCCGCAGCCGCTCCCAGGTCTCGTCGTCCTCCACGCCCTCCGCCACGACCAGCAGGCCGAGCGAGTGCGCGAGGTCGACCGTGCACCGCACGATCTCCGCGTCCTCGGTGTCGATCGCCAGCCGGGCCACGAAGGAGCGGTCGATCTTCAGCTCACTCACCGGCAGCCGACGCAGATGCACCAGCGACGAATAGCCGGTGCCGAAGTCGTCCAGCGACATCTTCACGCCGTGCCCGGTCAGCCCCGCGAGGGTGTCGGCGGCGCGCTGCGGGTCCTCGAGGAGCACGTGCTCGGTTATCTCCAGCTGGAGCGAGCCCGCGGGGACGCCGTGCCGGGCCAGCCGGGCGGCGACGGAGCCGGCGAAGCCGGGGGTGTGGACGTCGCGCGGGGAGACGTTGACCGCGACGGGCACGTACAGGCCCTGGGCGCGCCACCGGGCCACCTGGGCGAGCGCGGTGTCGAGGACGTACTCCGTGAGGTGCGGCATCAGCCCCGACGACTCGGCGATGGCGATGAACTCGTCCGGCGGCACCTTCCCGCGCTCCGGGTGCACCCACCGGACGAGGGCCTCCAGGCCCGCCACCTGTCCGTCGAAGCGGACCTTGGGCTGGTAGTGCAGCTGGACCTCGTGCGCGTCCAGCGCGCGCCGCAGGTCGCCCAGCAGACCGAGGCGGTCGGGGGTGTTGGAGTCCCGCTTGGACTCGTAGACCTCGACGCCCGTGCGGTCCCGCTTCGCCTGGTACATCGCCACGTCCGCCCGGCGCAGCAGCCCCTCGGCGTCCAGGGCGTGGTCGGGGAAGACGGCGACGCCGGCGCTGGCCTCCAGGACGAGGGTGAGCCCGTCGAGGTCGAGCGGGGAACTGAGGGCCGCCACGAGGTTGCGGGCGACCCGGGTCGCGGACGTCGTGGAGTCGGCGACGGGCAGTAAGACGGCGAACTCGTCACCGCCGAGCCGTGCGGCCTCCGCTCCGCGCGGCAGGGCCGCCTGAAGCCGGTCGGCTATCTGCAGGAGCAGCCGGTCACCGGCCAGGTGGCCCAGGGTGTCGTTGACCGACCGGAAGCGGTCGAGGTCGATGAGCATCAGGGCGGCCCGGGCGCCGATGCGTTCGGCGTCGTCCAGGGCGGTCCAGATCCGTTCGAGGAGCCATTGCCGGTTGGGGAGCCCGGTCAGCGGGTCGCGCAGCTGCTCCTCCGCCCGGGCCCGGGCTATCCACAGGGTGGAGTCGAGGGCGATGAGCGGGATCGAGAAGAGCGGCAGCAGCACCGGTTTGGCGACGGCGACGACGCAGACCAGCGGTGCGATGCCGAGCAGCGCGACCGCGACCAGGCCCTGTCTGACCAGGGCGGTGCGGGCCACGGTGGGCAGGCCGCCGGTGCGCGGGGCGTGCAGGTACCACAGCAGGGTGCGGGTGACCGCGAGGTAGGCGGCCGCCACGAGGAGCACCTCGGGGGCGGTGTAGAAGGTCCAGGTGTCGGGGTTCCAGGGGGCCTCGACGGACGGGATGCGTCCGAACACGGCCAGCACCAGGGCGCCGGCGCCGATGCCGAGGATGTCCACCGCGCCGTGCAGGACGCCCTGTCGCCAGCGGTTCCGCCTGGCTATGCCGACCAGGACGACGACGGTGAGGCTGACCATCCCGGCGGGCACCCAGCCGTACAGCAGCAGCACGGCGAGGGTGAGGGCGGCGCCCGAGCCGGTGCCGCCCCACCAGCGGGCGCGGCCGAGCGCGACCAGGTGGCCGACGATGATGCCGGTCAGCACGGCCAGGGACCAGCCGACGGTGCCGGACGGGAAGAGCGCGTGGCCTCCGGTGAACGCCCGGTAGAAGCCGGCGCCGAGCACGAACCCGGCCGCCGCGACGACCCCGGTGGGCAGTGCGGGCCAGGACAGATGCCGCTCGGACCCGGAGCCCGGCAGCCCGGGGGTGTGTTCGGCGAGCTGTACGGCGTTACGTCCGCCTGCCGCGGAGTAGGGTCCGAGGGCGCGCCCTTCCTCGCCCGGACGGTTCGCGGACCGCGCCGACCACCGGCTCCCCCGCCAGGCGCCCGTCAGCCGGCGCAGCCGTGAGTCCGGGGCGGCGCTCTCGGTCGGTTCCATTCCCGTCCCTCTCACAGCCGGCGGTGCCCACGCCACGCGGCCCATTGCCCGACAAACCCTCGACGGCGCCGCGTTGGAAAGCCCTTCCCCCTGCTCTGGAGGAGCAAGGGGATGCCCCGACCGCAGCTGGGCACGGCAGGCGCACATCTCAACAGTAGGCCGCAGAAGGCTTCCACGGGCAACGGTCGTCGACGGTTGCCCGAATGCGCCCCGGCCACCCGTATGCATCTGGTATGCGCCGATCGGGTGGCCTTCAACCGCTACTCCGCCCTACTCCTCGCCCACTTCGCGCCTACTCCTCGGTCGGAAGCGCGACTTCGGCGGCCGCCTCGGGGCCCTGTTCCAGCAGGACATCGAAGCCGTCCTCGTTCAGGACGGGCACCTTGAGCTGCATCGCCTTGTCGTACTTCGAACCTGGATTGTCCCCCACAACGACGAAAGACGTCTTCTTCGAAACAGAACCGGTCACTTTCGCACCCCGAGTTTGCAATGCCTCCTTGGCACCGTCACGGGTGAAGCGCTCCAGGGTGCCGGTCACGACGACGGTGAGGCCTTCGAGGGGGCGGGGGCCCTCGTCCTCGCCGGAGCCCTCCTCCTCCATGCTGACGCCGGCCGCCCGCCACTTGCGGAGGATCTCCTGGTGCCACTCCTCGGCGAACCACTCCTTGAGCGACTTCGCGATGATCCCGCCGACACCGTCGGTGCCGGCCAGCTCCTTTTCCGTCGCCTGCTCGATCCGCTCGATCGAGCGGAACTCACGGGCCAGCGCCTGGGCGGCGACCGGGCCGACGTGGCGGATCGAGAGGCCGTTGAGGAAGCGGGCGAACGGACGGCTCTTGGCCTCCTCGATGTTCTTGAGCAGGGCGAGCGTGTTCTTCTTCGGCTCGCCCTGCTGGTTGGCGAAGACCGTGACGACCTTCTCCTCGCCCGTCTCCGGATCACGCTTGGGCAGGCCGCTGTCCTGGTCGAGGACGTACGCCTTGATCGGGAGCAGCTTGTCCACAGTGAGGTCGAAGAGGTCGCCCTCGTCGACGAGCGGCGGGTCGGCCGGCTCCAGGGGGCGGGTGAGCGCGGCCGCCGCCACGGCACCGAAGTGCTCGATGTCCAGGCACTCGCGGCCGGCGAGGTAGGAGACGCGCTCCCTCAACTGCGCGGGGCAGGTGCGCGCGTTGGGGCACCGCAGGTCGATGTCCCCCTCCTTCATGGGCTTCAGAGGCGTCCCGCACTCCGGGCACTCGGCCGGCATCACGAACGCGCGCTCGCTGCCGTCGCGCAGGTCCACGACCGGGCCGAGGATCTCCGGGATGACGTCACCGGCCTTGCGGATCACGACGGTGTCACCGATGAGGACGCCCTTGGCCTTGACGACGTCCTGGTTGTGCAGGGTGGCGAACTCGACCTCGGAGCCCGCGACCGTGACGGGCTCGACCTGGGCGTAGGGCGTGACCCGACCGGTTCGACCGACGCCTACCTTGACGTCGATCAGCTTGGTGTTCACCTCTTCCGGCGCGTACTTGTAGGCGATCGCCCAGCGGGGCGCGCGAGCCGTGGAGCCGAGGCGCCCCTGGAGACGGATCTCGTCGAGCTTGACGACCGCGCCGTCGATCTCGTGCTCCACCGAGTGCCGGTTCTCGCCGAAGTACGCGATGAACTCCCGTACACCGTCGAGACCGTCGACCACCTTGTTGTACTGGGCGGTGGGCAGGCCCCAGGTCTTCAGCAGGTCGTAGGCCTGGGAGAGACGGGTCATGCCGTCGAAGCCCTCCAGGGCGCCGATGCCGTGGACGACCATGTGGAGGGGGCGGGTGGCGGTGACGCGCGGGTCCTTCTGGCGCAGCGAACCGGCCGCCGCGTTGCGCGGGTTGGCGAAGGGCTTGTCACCGGCCTTGTTCAGACGGGCGTTGAGCTCCTCGAACTTGTCCATCGGGAAGTAGACCTCGCCGCGGATCTCCACGAGGTCGGGGACCTTGTCGCCGGTGAGCCGGTCCGGGATCTCCGCGATGGTCCGGACGTTGGGCGTGATGTCCTCGCCGCTGCGGCCGTCGCCGCGGGTCGCCGCACGGATGAGACGGCCCTGCTCGTACGTCAGGTTGACGGCGAGACCGTCGACCTTCAGTTCGCACAGGAGGTGGTAGTCGGAGGTGCCGACGTCCTTGGCGACGCGCTCGGCCCAGGCCGCCAACTCCTCGTCGCTGAAGGCGTTGTCGAGGGAGAGCATGCGGGAGCGGTGCTCGACGGAGGTGAACTCCGTCTCGTAGGCCCCCGCGACCTTCTGCGTCGGCGAGTCCGGCGTCCGCAGCTCGCTGTACTCCTCCTCCAGCGCCTCGAGCGACCGCAGGAGCCTGTCGAACTCCGCGTCGCTGACGACCGGAGCGTCCTTCACGTAGTACCGGAAGCGGTGCTCCTCGATCTGCTCAGCGAGCTTCGCGTGCTGCTCCCGCGCCTCGGCGGGCACCGTCGTCTCCGCTTGCTTGTCGCCGGCCACCGTGTTGTCCTCCCGTTACTCTGGGTTGTCCGCGAGGGATCTCGCCGCCTGGGCGCAGTGGGCGAGAGCCGCGCGCGCGTAACTCGGGGAGGCCCCCGCGAGTCCGCACGCCGGAGTGACCGTGACCGCCTCCGCGAGAAGCCCCGGATGCAGCCCCAACCTGCGCCACAGCGTCCTGACACCCATGACGCTACCGGCCGGGTCCGACAATGCCGCGTCCGTGCCGGGCACGACACCGACGAAGAGCCGGGTGCCGTTCTCCACCGCCTCACCGATCGCGTCGTCGTCACGCTCGGTGAGAAGGCTGAAGTCGAAGGAGATCGCCGCCGCACCGGCCCGGCGCAGGAGGGCGAACGGGACGTCCGGTGCGCACGAGTGGACCACGACGGGGCCGCCCCCGTGAACCCCGACGACGTCGCGGAGGGTCGACTCGACGACCTGCCGGTCGACGGCGCGGTGGGTGCGGTAGCCGCTGGCGGTCTTGACGTGCCCGCGGAGCACGGCGATGAGGGAGGGCTCGTCGAGCTGGAGGACGAGTTGGGCGCCGGGGATGCGGCGCTGCACTTCGGCGAGGTGTTCGCGCAGTCCCTCGGCGAGCGATGCGGCCAGGTCCCGGCAGGCGCCGGGGTCGCCGAGGGCTGCCTCGCCGTTGCTCAGCTCCAGTGCGGCGGCGAGGGTCCAGGGGCCGACGGCCTGCACCTTGAGCGGGCCCTCGTAGCCCTGGGTGAACTCCTCCAGGGCGTCCAGGTCTTCACCGAGCCAGGACCGGGCGCGCTTGGTGTCCCGGCCGGGCCGGTCCCCGATCCGCCACCCGCTGGGCTCGACGCGCGCGTACACCTCGACGAGCATTCCGGCGGTCCGCCCGATCATGTCCGCGCCGGGTCCGCGCGCGGGGAGCTCGGGCAGGAACGGGAAGTCGTCGAAGGAACCGGTGGCCGTCCTGGCGGCCTCCCTGGCGTCGCCGCCGGGCAGGGAACCCACGCCGGTGGCGGGAGCGAAGACGAACCCGGTCACCGTCCCGGCCTCACTGTCAGGTCGTTGATCTCCGCGTCCCTGGGCAGGTCGATCGCCGTGAGGATGGTCGTGGCGACCGACTCGGGGTCGATCCACTTCGAGGGGTCGTACTCCTTGCCCTCCTGCTGGTGGACCTTCGCCTGCATGGGGCCGGCGGTGCGGCCGGGGTAGACCGAGGTGACGCGGACACCGTTCGCGTGCTCCTCGTGGCGCAGGGAGTCCGCGAGGGCCTTCAGACCGTGCTTGGAGGCGGCGTACGCGGACCAGGCGGCGTGGGCGTTCAGGCCCGCGCCCGAGTTCACGAACACCACATGGCCACGCGCGACCCGGAGTTGGGGCAGGAGGTGGCGGGTCAGTTCGGCGGGGGCGATCAGGTTCACGTTGAGCTGGTGGTGCCAGGCCTTCGGGGTCAGCTCGCCGACCGGGCCCAGGTCGACGACGCCCGCGATGTGCAGCAGGGAGTCGACCCGGTCGGGCAGCGACTGGTGGGAGAAGGCCCAGGACAGCCTGTCCGGGTCCGCCAGGTCACCGACGAGTGTCCGCGCCCCGGGGAACTCCGCCGCCAGCTCCTTGGCGCGGCCCGCGTCGCGCGCGTGGAGCACGAGTTCGTCTCCGCGCGCGTGCAGACGGCGGGCCACCGCCGCGCCGATGCCGGAGCCCGCCCCGGTGATCACATGTGTAGCCATGCCGCCATGCTCGCATCACCCGGGGGTCACCCGATGCCCTGGCTCTCCTCCAGGTACGCCAGCGCCCCCACCGGCTCCTCCGCGAAGAACACCAGGTCGGTCAGCGGACGCGGCAGGAAGCCCTCGTCGTCCATGCGCCGGAACTGCTCCTTGAGGCCGTCGTAGAAGCCCGCGGTGTTCAGCAGGACCACCGGCTTGTCGGTGTGGCCGTGCTTCTTCAGCTCCAGGATCTCCGTCGCCTCGTCGAGCGTGCCCGTGCCGCCCACCATGACCACCACCGCGTCGGCCTTCTCCAGGAGCAGCTTCTTGCGCTCGGCGAGGTCCTTCGCGATCACCATCTCGTCGACCCCCGGACGGACCTTGGCGGCCAGGAACTCGACGGAGACACCGACGAGCCGGCCGCCCGTCTCCTGCACCCCGTCCGCGACGACCTTCATCAGCCCGACGTCCGAGCCGCCCCACACCAGTGTGTGGCCGCCCTTGCCGAGCAGTTCCGCGAACTCCCGCGCGGGGCGGGTGTAGCGCTCGTCGAGGTCGGCGGCGGAGAGGAAGACGCAGATGTTCATGGGCCCACCGTACGGGCCCGGTCCGACATCGGGGTCACGCGGATCTTCGACTGCCGGTGCGGCAGCCGCTCCCAGTCGTCCATGAACCGGGCCTTCAGGCCGTGGCGTGCGGCGAGTCCGGCCAGGGTCCGTGTGCGGTAGTAGAAGTCCTCGTGCAGCACCTGGTGCTCGCGGCCCTCGGTGCGGTTGAAGGTGAAGTCGAAGAAGCCTCCGGGCGCCAGGACGCGCCCCACATGCGCGAGGCACTGCTCGACGACCTGCCGGGGCGAGTGCGAGAAGACACTGTGCGCGTGGACGACGTCGAAGTACCCCTCGGGCAGGAAACCGAAGGTCAGATCGCCGACGAGCATCAGGTGCGGCAGTTTGGACTGCAGACCCTCGCGTACGAGGGTGCCCTGGGCGGCGAGCAGGATGGCCGGTGAGATGTCGATGCCGTAGTAGTGGCCGGTGTCCAGGTGGTCGATGAGCAGGCGTCCCGCGCGGAGGTTCCCACAGCCGATCTCGAGCACATGGTGCTCCGGGCGCAGGCCGTGGGCCAGCAGGTAGTCGAACTGCATCCGGCCGATCTGTGCCCAGCGTTCGGGCGACGGGTTGTGCCCCACCGCCGCCTCGGGGCTGCGGGCCGTGTCGTCGGCCATCACCGCCCGGTAGTACGCGATGTGCCCGGGGTGTCTCATCCGCAGCCAGGCGTCCCGCGCGGCCCGCCGTGTGTGGGCGGGTACCCGCTCGGGGTGCCGCAGGGCGTAACGGACCCGGTGGACGACGTTCTGGCGGTCTCTGGACGGATCTGCGGCTCCCATGAGGACCTCCTCGGGAAGAACTCGGGGCCGGCGCGCGCTGCATCTTCAACATACGGCTACCCCAAGGAGGCCCGACCGTGACCCAAGGGCACCGCATCACCGTCGAGAAGAGCACCGCACACGTCCGCGTCGTCCACGGCGACCAGGTCCTCGCGGAGACCGACCGGCCCCTCGTCCTGCGCGAGACGGGCTCTCCCGTGCGCTACTACATCCCCGCCGAGGACGTACGCCTGGACCTGCTGACCCCGTCCGGCACCCGCACCGTCTGCCCCTTCAAGGGGACGGCCTCGTACTGGTCGCTGCCGGACGCGGCGGACCTGGTCTGGGCCTACCCCGACCCGAAGCCGGACGTGGCCGAGATCAAGAACCACCTCTGCTTCTACGCAGTGGAAGTCACCGATTAGTCCGGCGGCCGGTGGGAGTCTGCACGGCATGGACAAGAAGACTCTTTCCCGCGACGGCACGCCCATCGCCTACGAAAGCACCGGGCAGGGCCCTGCCGTGATCCTCGTGAGCGGGGCGATGTCGACGGGCGGCACGCTGGCTCCGCTGGCCGTGCCGCTGTCGGACCGGTTCAAGGTCCTCGTGTACGACCGCCGGGGCCGCGGCCAGAGCGGTGACACGGCGCCGTACGCGGTCGGGCGTGAGGTCGAGGACCTCGCAGCGCTGATCGACGCGGCGGGCGGAGAGGCGTGTCTGTACGGGATCTCGTCGGGCGGGGCGCTGGTGCTCCGGGCGGCGGCGAGCGGGCTGCCGGTGCGCCGGGCCGCCGTGTACGAGACGCCGTTCGCGGACTTCTCCGAGCACGGTGCGAAAGGGCGGGCCGAGTACACCGAGAACCTGACCGCCGCCCTCGCCCAGGGCCGGCGCGGGGACGCGGTCGAGCTGTTCCTCCGGCTCGTCGAGATGCCCGACGAGATGATCCAGGGCGCCCGCCGGTCCCCCATGTGGCCCGGCATGGAGGCCGTCGCACCGAGTCTGGCCTACGACAATGCCGTCCTGGGCGACGGCCTGGTGCCCCGGGACCGGCTGGCCTCGGTCACCGTCCCCGTCCTGGCGGTCGCGGGAGGTGCGAGCCCCGAGTGGCTCCAGGAAGCCACCCGGGCGGTCGCGGAGGCGGCGCCGAACGGGTCGTACCGGAGCCTGGAGGGCCAGACCCACATGGTGGATCCGAACGCCCTGGCTCCGGTACTGGCCGACTACTTCACGCCGTAGCGCCCGCCCTCGCGCGCGTGGTCGTCGCGATCGTCGCCGAGCCGACCACGCGCGTGTCGTCGTACAGCACGATCGCCTGGCCGGGTGCCACGCCGCGGACGGGCTCGGTGAAGGACACCCGCAGTTCGCCGTCCACCAGCTCCGCGGTGACCTGCGTCTCGCCGCCATGGGCACGGAGCTGGGCGGTGTAGGTGCCGGAGCCGGTCGGGGCGGTGCCGCACCAGCGGGGCTTGACGGCCGTCAGCGCGTCGACGTCCAGTGCGGCGGCCGGACCGACCGTCACGGTGTTGTTCACCGGGGAGATGTCCAGGACGTAGCGCGGCTTGCCGTCGGCGGCCGGGTGGCCGATACGCAGGCCCTTGCGCTGGCCGATGGTGAAGCCGTACGCGCCCTCGTGGGTGCCGATCTTCGCGCCCGACTCGTCGACGATGTCGCCCTCCGCCTTGCCGAGGCGGTTCGCCAGGAAGCCCTGGGTGTCGCCGTCGGCGATGAAGCAGATGTCGTGGGAGTCGGGCTTCTTGGCGACCGCGAGGCCGCGGCGCTCGGCCTCCGCGCGGATCTCGTCCTTGGTGGTGACCGTGTCGCCGAGCGGGAAGAGCGCGTGGGCGAGCTGCTTCTCGTCGAGGACGCCGAGGACGTACGACTGGTCCTTGGCCATGTCGGAGGCGCGGTGCAGCTCGCGCGAGCCGTCCTGACGGACGATCACCTGGGCGTAGTGGCCCGTGCAGACCGCGTCGAAGCCCAGCGCGAGCGCCTTGTCGAGCAGGGCGGCGAACTTGATCTTCTCGTTGCAGCGCAGGCACGGGTTCGGGGTGCGCCCCGCCTCGTACTCGGCGACGAAGTCCTCGACCACGTCCTCGCGGAAGCGGTCGGCGAGGTCCCAGACGTAGAACGGGATGCCGATGACGTCCGCGGCACGGCGGGCGTCGCGGGAGTCCTCGATGGTGCAACAGCCGCGCGCGCCCGTGCGGAACGATTGGGGATTGGCCGAGAGGGCGAGGTGGACACCGGTCACGTCGTGGCCGGCTTCCGCGGCACGGGCGGCGGCGACGGCGGAGTCCACACCGCCGGACATGGCGGCGAGGACGCGGAGGGGGCGCTGCGTGGAGTGAGTCATAACTCTTCAAGGGTACGGGGGCGCGGGAACCGGAGCCCACGAGTATCCGTTGACGATCACATGGGGGCGAGAGAGGCATCCAAGGACGGCGACCGGCGCATCGGGCGCCGCGCCCTGCTGATCGGCGGGGCGGCGGCCGCGGTGGGCACCGGCGTGCTGGCCCGGGACGAGCTGGCGCGCCTGTGGTGGCGTACGCCCGGCGTGGAGAAGCCGCGCAAGGAGGGTGAGGTCGACTACACCGGCGCACGCTGGGTCGCGGCCTCGGACGCCAACTGGCGGCGCGCGGACCGGCCCGACGACTACGGCATAGACATGGTGGTCGTCCATGTCACCCAGGGCAGCTTCGACAGCGCGGTGAAGGCCTTCCAGGACCCGGGGCACCAGGCGGCCGCGCACTACATAGTCGGCAAGAACGGCCGGGTCACACAGATGATCCGCGAGCTGGACGTGGCGTACCACGCGGGCAACCGCGACTACAACGAGCGCAGTGTCGGCATCGAGCACGAGGGCTTCGTGGACCGGCCCGAGGACTTCACGGACGCGATGTACGAGGCCTCGGCCCGGCTGACGGCCCGGATCTGCGCGCGCTACGACATACCCGTGGACCGCGAGCACATCATCGGGCACGTGGAGGTGCCGGGGACGGACCACACCGACCCGGGTGAGCACTGGGACTGGGACCGCTACATGAAGCTCGTACGCGCGGCCGCGGTGAAGGTGTGACGCAGGTCACGTGTTCGCGTTATCGTGAACAATTCGTAAAGGGGCCCCGTCCGATGTGTCCCGCACTCCGACGCTGACCTGCGGTGCGCCGACTTGGCTCTTCTTCAAGGGAGTTGGGGCGCGAAAGGCCTTTCTCACGATCCACAGGATTCCCGGCTCCCACCCAACTTCGCCTCAGTCCTCCCACAGCCCTCGGCCCAAAGCTCCACGGCCATGACACACACCGCAGAGCCCGACAAGGGCGCGCACACAAGAGACGGCCGGGAAGCCAGGGGTGAGCACTCCAAGGAGAGCAGGGGCCGCAAGAAGGCCCTGCACCGGCGGAAGTTCCTCGGCGGGATGGCCGGGGTCGGCCTGGCCGCGGTCGGCGCGGCCGGAGCCGCCTTCTCCCTGCTGACCGAGGGCGCCCGCAACAAGGCGGCCGCGGCGGACGGCACCCTGGTCATCCCCGACCTCCTGGAGGGCACCGCGTCCGACGGCATCACCACCTTCACGCTGGCGACGCAGACCGGCACGAGCGAGGTGCTCAGCGGGGTCACCAGCACCACGTCCGGCTACAACCAGTCATTCCTCGCCCCGACCATGAAATGGACCAAGGGCGACACCGTCCTGCTGAACATCACCAACAACCTCGACGAGGACACCACCGTCCACTTCCACGGCGCGCACGTCCCGCCCGAGATGGACGGCGGCCCGCAGAACTCCTTCTCCGCCGGTGCGACCTGGGCCCCCACCTTCGAGGTCCTGGACGAGGCCAAGACCCTCTGGTACCACCCGCACGCCCTGGGCACCACGGCCAAGCAGGCCGTCCACGGTCTGGCCGGGATGATCATCGTCGAGGACGACTCCGACACCTCCGCCGCCCTGCCCGGCGACTACGGCGTCGACGACATCCCGCTCGTCTTCCAGTGCCTGGCCGTCGACAGCGCCGGCGACATCAAGTACGACCAGACCGGCTACCTCTCCAGCGGCCTCAGCTTCCCCGTGCTGGTGAACGGCACCAACGTCGACGACACCACCCTCGGCTTCACCGCCACCAAGACCCGCAACCGCTTCCGGGCGCTCAACGCCTCGCCCGCGGACATCATCACCATCCAGCGCAGCGACGGCGGCACACTGACCCAGATCGCCACCGAACAGGGCTATCTGACGGAAGCGGCCGAGGTGACCACCATCCGGCTGGTGGCCGGTGCTCGCGCCGAGTTCGTCATGGACGTCACCGAGGACGTCACCCTCCAGGTGGTCATCACGACCGGCTGGATCCGCGGCGGCTCCGGCACCTTCGACTTCCTCACCGTCAGCGCGGGCGGCACCGACACCCCCGACGACCTGCCGAGCACGCTCAACACCATCGACCGGTACGACACGGGCGACTTCACGGCCCGCACGATCACGCTCAGCAACACGGGCGCGACCATGAAGATCAACGGTTCGGCCGGTCTCACCATGTCCAGCATGGCCATGATCAGCACCACGCTGGGCGCCAAGGAGGTCTGGACGATCACCAACGCCAGCCAGCTGGAACACTCGTTCCATCTGCACGACGTGCCCTACCAGCTGATCTCGATCAACGGGGAGGCTCCCACGGGGGTCGACCTCGGCTGGCGCGACACCTATGAAGTCGTCGGTGGCGGCACGATCGTGATCGCCATGGAGTTCACCGACTTCGCCGACGACACGTACATGTACATGCTCCACTGCCATCTGCTGCAACACGAGGACGAGGGAATGATGGCCTCCCTCATGGTCACGGAGAGCTAGCCGGCATCCGCTCACCGCCTCTCGGGACGGCTGCCGCCGGCAGTGGAAGTGTTGGCGGCAGCCTGCTGAAGGGCTCGACGGGCAGGGGACGGCCTTCTGTCGACAGCAGGGCGGCGGCACCCATCGAAGGTAGACCGACACTCACTCAACCGTCGACAGCTAGGCACGATACTGGCGAGCCACTCCTCGATTTTCCGGTGAGTGTCGACACTAGAGGCGGCCGTTGACCGCCACATCGCCGAGAGCCGCTCCGGCTCCCTACGTCAGCCCCGCCGCGCGAGCACGTTCCACCGCCGGGCCGATCGCCTTGGCGACCGCCTCCACATCGGCCTCGGTGGAGGTGTGGCCGAGGGAGAAGCGGAGGGTGCCGCGGGCGAGGTCCGGGTCGGTGCCGGTGGCGAGGAGGACATGGCTGGGCTGGGCGACGCCGGCGGTGCAGGCGGAGCCGGTGGAGCACTCGATGCCCTGGGCGTCCAGGAGCAGCAGCAGGGAGTCGCCCTCGCACCCGGGGAAGGTGAAGTGGGCGTTGGCCGGGAGCCGGCCCTCCGCGGAAGGGTCGCCGCCGAGGATCGCGTCCGGGACCGCCGTACGGACCGCTTCGACCAGGGCGTCACGCAGGGCGCCGATCTCCCGGGCGAACCACTCGCGCTGCTCGGCGGCGAGCCGGCCCGCGACCGCGAAGGAGGCGACGGCGGGGACGTCGAGGGTGCCGGAGCGGACGTGGCGCTCCTGGCCGCCGCCGTGCAGGACGGGTACGGGGGTGTACTCACGGCCGAGGAGGAGCGCTCCGATGCCGTACGGACCGCCGACCTTGTGGCCGGAGACGGTCATCGCGGCAAGTCCTGAAGCGGCGAAGTCGACGGGGACCTGACCGAACGCCTGGACGGCGTCGGCGTGCAGCGGGACGCCGAACTCCTTGGCCACGTCGGCGAGTTCACGGACCGGCATCACGGTGCCGATCTCGTTGTTCGCCCACATCACGGTGGCGAGGGCGACGTCGTCGGGGTTGCGCGCGACGGCCTCGCGCAGGGCGTCGGGGTGGACGCGGCCGTACGCGTCGACCGGGAGGTACTCGACCGTGGCGCCCTCGTGTTCGCCGAGCCAGTGCACGGCGTCGAGGACGGCGTGGTGCTCGACCGGGCTGGCCAGGACTCGGGTGCGGGCCGGGTCGGCGTCGCGGCGGGACCAGTACAGGCCCTTGACCGCGAGGTTGTCGGCTTCGGTGCCGCCGGAGGTGAGGACCACCTCACTGGGGCGGGCGCCCAGTGATTCGGCGAGGGTCTCGCGGGCCTCCTCGACGGTGCGCCTCGCGCGGCGGCCGGATGCGTGGAGGGAGGAGGCGTTGCCGGTGACGGCCAGCTGTGCGCTGAGTGCCTCGACTGCCTCGGGAAGCATCGGAGTCGTCGCGGCGTGGTCGAGGTAAGCCATGGTGACCCGATTCTACGGGCCCTGTTGAGAGGACTCGGCGCAAGGGTTGGTGCTAGAAGCTCCAGGACACCGTGCTGTCCATCTGCATGAACGCCACCAGCACCAGGAGGTCGGCGACGCCCAGGCCCAGACCGAGGAAGGCGCGGCCGCGGCGGGCGGTGCCGCGCCACAGGGCGACCGAGGCCAGGGCGATGGCGATCGGGCCGAGGAAGACGTTCAGGACGAGGAGGCCGACGAGGCCGAGGATGAAGGCGGCCACGGCCATGCCGTCGGCGTCGCGGACCGCGGTGCGGTGGGTGGTCGGTGCGTTGGTCGGTGCGGTGAGCTGCATGGTGATCAGTCCCCTGGGTGCGTGATGTCGGGTGGGTCAGCGTGTCGAGGCGTGGCGGCGGCCGTGCCGCTCGCGGAGCGCGAAAATGCCGAGCCAGGCGGCGATCACGGCGGCGGCGACGGCGGTGAAGGCGAACGGTGCGTGGGCGACGGTGCCCAGGACGGCACCGAAGAGCAGAAGTGCGGCGACGAGGAACAGCATGGGATGGATCCCCCTCCGAGATGCTTGCGTGGTGCTTCTCGTTACATGTCGGTGAACAGTTGTAGTAACAGTTGTTCACTGACTCCAGAGTCTAGCGCGCCCGGCGACTTCTCAATTCCAGAGAACAGTTGTTTACTGATGACATGAGTCACACCCTCGGCATCCGGCAGGCCCAGAAGCAGAAAACCCGACAGGCGCTCCTCGACGCCGCGTTGGGACTGCTGGAGGAACAGAGCCTGAGCAGCCTGGGCCTGCGCGAGGTCACACGCGCCGTCGGCGTCGCGCCGACCGCGTTCTACCGGCACTTCCGCTCCACCGCCGACCTCGGTATCGCCCTCGTCGAGGAGGCGCTGGGCAGCCTGCATCCGTTGATCCGCACGACGGTCACCTCGGCCGACAACGCCGAGGAACGCATAGTCCGCGCCGTGGAGTTGATCGCCCACCACGTGGAGACGCACCCCGCCCACGTCCGCTTCATCGCCCGGGAGCGGCACGGCGGGGTCCAGCCCGTGCGGGAGGCCATCCGGGGCCAACTGGCCCGGTTCGCCGAGGAGGTGAAGGAGGAGCTCGCCAAGGACGTGGAGTCCGAGGACTGGAGCGACGACGACCTTCTGATGCTGGCGAACCTCTACGTCGACCAGATGCTCATCACCGCCTCACTGTTCCTGGAAGCACTGGAGGGCTCGGAGCAGGAGCGGGAGCGGGTCCGGCAGGTCGCCACCAGCCAGATGCGGCTCATCAGCATCGGCCGGGACCACTGGCGCGGCTGAGCCGCACCGACCGCAACGCCCAGGGGCGGCACCCCCGTTCACCGGGAGTGCCGCCCCTGTCGTACGACGTGGCAGGTCAGCTCTTCGTGGCCGACGCCGTCGCCTGCTGGGTCGGGGCACCGCTGGGCGCCGCGCCCCCACCACCACCGGGACCACCGCAGCCGCCGCCCTGGCCGCCGCCGGGACCGCCACCCTGACCGCCTCCACCCTGACCGCCGCCACCGGGGCCGCCGCTGGGCGCACCGCTGGGCATGCCCGAGGGCGCACCGGACGGCTGGGCCGTGCCGTTGGCGGTGGGTGCGCCCGACGGGGCGCCGCTGGGCATGCCCGACGGGTTGCCACTCGGTGCACCGGACTGACACGACTGCTGCCCGGAGTTGCCGCTGTTCGAGGAGGACGAAGAGTCGCCCGAGCCGCAGGCCACCAGGGCGAGGGGCGAGAGCGCCAGCAGGGCCACTGCGGGGATGAGACGCACACGCTTCATGAGAAACAACTCCAAGAAGGATGAGGGAGTCCTGAGGGCTGGAACTCAATCAACGCGGCTTAGGGCTTCCTTGAGTGATCGCTGTCCCCGGCCTGTGCGCAAGGCAAAGCCCCTCTAAAGGATCACGCCTGACCTGCGGTCTTCTCCGTGGCCGTTTTCTACTCGCTGGTACAAGCCCGTGACAGAAGCGGCCGCCCGGAACAGTTCTTCGCGCACTTCGGGCGGGGAGAGCACCTCAACCCGGTCGGAGAACTGCAGCAGTTGGCGGACCTCGCCGAGCACGCCGTACGACAGCCGGACCGTCACCCACTCACCCGCACCGTCGTCCTCGCCGTCGTCCTCGCCGTCGCCCTCGCCCTCGGGGAGTTCGGCCAGCCAGGGGCCGTTGAGCCGCAGGAACAGGTCGAGGCGGTCGCGCCGGACCCGGACGACGACATCGATGCCGCCGGGGCGCTTCTCGACCTCGCGGCGCAACACCTCCCACACGTCGGCGAGTTCGACGCCCGGGCGGCGTTCCACCGTGTCGTCGAGCACGGTCGCCGCCCGCACCCGGTCGGCGCGGAACAGCCGCGGACTCCCCCGCCGGTCGGCGACGAGGTACCAGACGCCGGCCTTGGAGACGAGGCCGTACGGGTCGACGGTGTACGTCCTCGGATCCCGCCGCCCGCTGTGCCGGTAGCGCAGCCTGAGCCGGCGGTCGGCGAAGACGGCGTCCTGGAGCACGTCCAGGTCGACGGCGGCCTGCGGTCCGCCCTTCCAGCGGGTGGCGTCGACGAGGATGCGCTGGGCGGTCGCCTCGGCGGCGGGCCGATGGGGTGCGGGCAGCGCCGCCATCACCTTGCGCAGCGCCGAGCCGAGCGCCACGTCCAGGCCGAGCGCGGCATGCGCGCCCTGGGCCGCCAGGATGAACAGGGCGCGGGACTCGTCGGCGGTCAGCCCGGTGACGTCCGTACGGAATCCCGCGAGCAGTTCGATGCCCCCGTGCCGCCCGCGTTCGGCGTAGACGGGGACGCCCGAGGCGGACAGGGCCTCGATGTCCCGGTAGATCGTGCGTACGGACACCTCGAGGCGTTCCGCGAGTTCGTGCGCGGGGACGCGGCCGCGGGTCTGCAGGAGCAGCAGGATCGACAGGAGGCGGTCGGATTTCACCCCACCAGGATCCCTCCCGTGGGGAAGGCACCCACCAGGAGCATGCCTGGACCGGCGCCGGATCAGCCGAGCCTGACGCGGGCGAGCTGGCGGGACTGGGCGACCAGGCGGTCCGCGCTGTCCCAGACCTCGGCGTCCTCCTCCAGGAAACCGCCTGCGAGGTTGCGGGTGGTGATCGAGACGCGGAGGGGGCCCGGGGCCGGGCGGCAGCGGACGTGGACCGTCAGTTCGACCGTCGGGACCCAGCCCTTGAGGCCGATCTCGAAGGCGGTGGGCGGCAGCGCGTCCACCGCGAGGAGCAGCGAGAAGGGGTCGGCGGCGCGGCCGTCGGCGAGGCCGAACCAGGCCCGCATCTCGCCCTTGCCGGACGGCGCGCCGAGGGCCCATCCCAGGGTCGACGGGTCCAGCTTGAGCATCAGCCGGTCGGTGATGGCGGAGCTGCCGTCGACCGGGGCCGGCCCGTCCTCGGGGCCGAAGCACTGGTCCATGGGCGGGAACGCGGGCGGCTTCGCCGTCGTACGGACGTCGTCGGGCAGGGAGCCCAGGTCGCCGTAGGAGGCGAGGACGCGGATGCGCTCGATCTCGTTGCCCTGCTCGTCGAACTGGAGGAGCGAGGCCTGGCCGGTGGAGAGGGTGCGGCCGGTGCGGACGACGTCCGTGCGGACGACCGCGGGGCCGGGCTGGGAGGCGGTCAGGTAGTGCGCGGAGATCGTGAACGGGTCGGCGTGCGGCAGGGCGTCCGCGAGGGCGCGGCCCAGGACGGCCAGAAGGTAGCCGCCGTTGACAGCGCTGATGATCGTCCAGCCGGCGGAGAGGTCGATGTCGTAGACGCCGGGTTCGCGGAGGGTGAGCGCGGTGTCCCGGTCGAACTCGCTGTCGCCGATCGTGGCCTGCGTGGCGGTAGCTGCTTCTGGCATGGCTGAACGGTACAACAAGTAATTACTAAGCGGTAGCTTTTCATGTGGTCCAGCGAGGGTGAGAGCGGGGCAATTTCCTGGTAAGTGTCCGCACTCGTCCGTAAACCCGATGCCCCGCCTCCCCCTCTGTAGGGGCATGAGCCTCACCGGGACCACGTTCCTCCTCACACTGATCGTGCTGTCCGTCGTCGCCGTCGTCCTTCCGCTCGTCCTGTGGTCGCGGCTGCGGGGACCCCGCGCCCTGCGCACCGCGGCCCGACTGCTGATGGTGGTGTTCGCCCAGGGGACCGCCGTCGCCCTCGTCTTCGTCCTGGTCAACAACCAGAACAACCTGTACGACGACTGGGCCGACCTGCTCGGCACCGGCGACCACGTCCAGCAGGCCGCGAACCTGGGCGCCGACGGCACCGGCGGTATCGCGCTGAAACGGCTGCCGAAGGTCAGGCAGCACTTCACCGCCGCCTCCGGACCCGGGATGCAGGGGGTCCGGGAGACCCAGCTCGAGGGCCGGGTGTCGGGCGTGAACGCCGAGGTCTACGTCTGGCTGCCGCCGCAGTACGGCCGCCCCGCCTACCGGCACCACAGGTTCCCCGTGGTCGAGCTGCTGTCGGGCTACCCGGGCTCGGCGAAGGCCTGGTTCGGATCGCTGCACGCGGTGGACCAGCTGCGGCCGCTGATGCGTGACGGCCGGGTGGCGCCGTTCATCATGGTCGCCCCGCGCATGAACCTGCTCGCGGGCGTGGACACCGGGTGCGCCAACATCACGGGCACCGTGAACGCCGACACCTGGCTCAGCATCGACGTGCCGAAAATGGTCACGGACAACTTCCGCGCCCAGGCCGGTCCGGCGGGCTGGGCGGTGGCCGGATACTCGGCGGGCGGGCACTGCGCGACGAAGCTCGCCGTCGCACACCCCGACCGCTACCGGGCCGCGGTGAGCATGTCCGGCTACGACGACCCGATCGGCGAACGCAACTCGCTGGCCGCCGAGACCCCCGCGCTGCGCCGCGCCAACAACCCCTACGTGCTGCTGCGCGACGCCCGCACCCCGCCCGCGATCGCGCTCTACCAGTCCGGCCAGCCCGGCGACGGCTACGAGGCGGCCACCGGCCTCGAACAGGTCGCGAAGGCACCGACGACCGTGCACGTCGTCTACGTCCCGAAGAGTGCGGGCGGCCACAACATGGCGCTGTGGCGGCCGCAGGTGGTCCCGGCGTTCCGCTGGCTGACCGAGGAGATGGGACTGCTGCACGGCCGGGCGGGAGCTACTCCTCGCGTACGGTCGAGCGCCGGTTCCAGGCCCGCGGAGCTCGCCAGTGGAACCGCATCGCCAGCAACCGCAGCACGAAGGCCGTGAGGGCCGCGAGCCCGCTGGTGAACGAGGTGAGGGCGTCGTAGCGGATGCACAGGGCGACCATGGTGGCGCCGACGATCGCCGGGACCGCGTACAGATCGCGGTCCCAGCGCAGCAGCGAGGGCACCTCGTTGGCGAGCACGTCCCTGAGGACACCACCACCGACGGCGGTGGCGAGGCCGAGGGTCACCGACTGGGTGAGGCCGAGCCCGTACTCGTACGCCTTGGTCGTCCCGGCGACGCAGAACAGGCCGAGACCGGCCGCGTCGAAGACGTTCACGCCGACCTGGATGCGCTCCACATGCGGGTGCAGGAAGAAGACCAGGAGGGCGGCGAGCAGCGGGGTGACGAAGTACCCCAGGTCCGTGAAGGCCGCGGGCGGTACCGCGCCGATGATCAGGTCCCGGAACAGTCCACCGCCCAGCGCCGTGACCTCGGCGAGGACGGCGATGCCGAAGACGTCGAAGTTCTTGCGGACGGCCAGCAGCGCGCCGGAGATGGCGAAGACGAAGATGCCGATCAGGTCGAGCGTGTGCTGGACGGAGGGGCTGAACAGATTCTGGAACACCCCCATATTCTCACCCAGCAGTAAGCCCCCGCCTTACAAATGAAGGCGGGGGCTCGCTGGCAGGACTTACTTCTCCTTGGAAGGAGCCTCAGGCTCCTCGGAAGGGGCTTCCGGCTCTTCCGTCTCCTCGGCGGTGAGCTCGGCGACCTCCGCCGCCACCGCCGCCGACGTCTCCGCCGACTCCGCGAGCACCTCGTCCGCGACCAGCTCGGCCGCTTCCCTGGCGACCGTCAGCAGGACGGTGTCCTGCGGGGCCTGGTCCTCGAAGTTCTCCGGGTGGTGGCAGGCGACCTGCTGACCGGGCTTGAGCTCGATGAGCTTCGGCTCGGTCGTCTTGCAGATCTCCGTCGCCTTCCAGCACCGGGTGTGGAAGCGGCAGCCGCTCGGCGGGGAGATCGGCGAGGGCACGTCGCCCTTGAGCAGGATGCGCTCGCTCTTGGCGTTCCTGCGCCGCGGGTCCGGGATCGGCACCGCCGACATGAGCGCCTTGGTGTACGGGTGCATCGGCGCCCGGTACAGCGACTCACGGTCCGCCAGCTCGACGATCTTGCCGAGGTACATCACCGCGATCCGGTCCGAGACGTGCCGGACGACCGAGAGGTCGTGCGCGATGATCACGTACGTCAGACCGAGCTCCTGCTGGAGGTCGTCCAGCAGGTTCACGACCTGGGCCTGGATCGACACGTCCAGCGCGGAGACCGGCTCGTCGGCCACCACGAGCTTCGGGTTGAGCGCGAGCGCGCGGGCGATGCCGATGCGCTGGCGCTGACCGCCGGAGAACTCGTGCGGGTAGCGGTTGTAGTGCTCGGGGTTGAGACCGACCACCGACAGCAGCCGCTGGACCTCCGCCTTGATGCCGCCCTCGGGCGTGACGCCCTGGAGCTTGAAGGGGGCGCCGATGATCGTGCCGATGGTGTGGCGCGGGTTCAGCGACGAGTACGGGTCCTGGAAGATCATCTGCACATCGCGGCGCAGCGGACGCATACCGCCCACCCCGAGGTGGGTGATGTCCTTGCCCTCGAACTCGACCGTGCCGGCGGTCGGTTCGAGCAGCCGGGTGATCAGCCGGCCCATCGTCGACTTGCCGCAGCCCGACTCGCCCACGACACCGAGGGTCTCGCCGGACTTGACCTCGAAGTCGATGCCGTCGACCGCGCGCACCGCGCCGACCTGCCGCTGGAGCAGGCCCTTCTTGATCGGGAAGTGTTTCTGGAGCCCGGTCACCTTCAGCAGGGTCTCGCCAGGGGCGGCGTCGCCCTTGGTGATCACCGTGCCTTCGCTCTGCGCAGGGATGCTCACTTTGTCCTCGCTCACAGCTTCGGCGCAATCTCTTCGATCCAGATACGCTCCCGCTGCTCCTGCGACATGTGGCAGGCGGCCCAGTGCTGGCTGCCCACCTCTGACAGCTCGGGGCGGACCGTGCGGGTGACGTCGTCCTTCGGGATGTCCGCGTACGGGCAGCGCGGGTTGAAGGCGCAGCCGGACGGGATGTTGATCAGCGAGGGCGGGGAGCCCTTCACCGGGATCAGGCGCTCCTGCTGGTCACGGTCCAGGCGCGGCATCGAGCCGAGCAGACCCCAGGTGTAGGGGTGGCGGGGCTCGTAGAACACCTTCTCCGCCGGACCGCGCTCGACGCACCGGCCGCCGTACATCACCAGGATGTCGTCGGCGAGCTCGGCGACGACGCCCAGGTCGTGGGTGATGATGATGACCGCGGAGCCGAACTCCTTCTGCAGATCCCGGATCAGGTCGAGGATCTGCGCCTGGACGGTCACGTCCAGGGCGGTCGTCGGCTCGTCCGCGATGAGCAGTTCGGGGTTGTTGACCAGCGACATCGCGATCATCGCGCGCTGGCGCATACCGCCGGAGAACTCGTGCGGGTAGCTGTCCACCCGCTTGTCCGGCTGCGGGATGCCGACACGGTCGAGCATCTCCACGGCACGGCGCTTGGCGGTCTTCTTGTCCACCTTGTGGTGGATGCGGTACGCCTCCACGATCTGCTGGCCGATCGTGTAGTACGGGTGCAGCGCGGACAGCGGGTCCTGGAAGATCATCGCCATGTCACGGCCGCGCAGCTTGCGCACGTGGTCCGGGTCGGCGGTGAGCAGCTCGGTGCCGTCCAGCCAGATCTCGCCGGAGATCTGCGCCTTGCGCTTGCCGTACTGGCCGGCGGTGTGCAGGCCCATGATGCCGAGCGAGGTCACCGACTTGCCGGAGCCGGACTCGCCCACGATGCCGAGGGTCTTGCCCTTCTCCAACTGGAAGCTGAGCCCGTCGACGGACTTGACCAGACCGTCGTCGGTCGGGAAGTGCACCTTCAGGTCGCGCACTTCCAGGAACGCGGTCGGCGCGGGCGAAGCGGGGGTGGGCTCGCCCACGGCCGCTCCGCTCTTGCTGAGTTCGGTCATGCGAGCCTCACTCGGGGGTCGATCACGGCGTACATGACGTCCACCACGAGGTTGGCGATCAGCACGGCTACGGAAGTGATCAGGGTGACGCCCAGAATGATGGGCAGGTCCTGGTTCTTGATGCCGTTCAGCACCGCCTGGCCGAGGCCGGGGAGGCTGAACGTGGTCTCGGTCAGGATCGCGCCGCCGATGAGGGCGCCGAGGTCCATACCGAGCATGGTCAGGATCGGCGTCATCGTGGAGCGCATGGCGTGCTTGCCGATGACGACCTGTTCCTTGAGGCCCTTGGCGCGCGCGGTTCTGATGTAGTCCTCGCCGAGGATCTCCAGCATGGTCGCGCGGGTGATCCGGGCGTACATCGCGGCGTAGAGGAACGCCAGGGTGATCCAGGGCAGGATCATGCCGCCGAGCCAGCCGGTGAAGCTGTCCTCGAGGGGTACGTACTCGCCCTCGATCCAGCCCAGGCTGTAGGAGAAGATCGCCAGGCTCAGCAGACCGGTGAAGTAGATCGGGAGGGAGACACCCGCGAGGGCGACGACCATCGCACCGCGGTCCCAGAGGCTGCCCCGCTTGAGTGCGGAGAGCACACCCGCCGAGACGCCGAGGATCAGCCACAGCACGGCGGCACCGAGCGCGAGACCCAGGGTCACCGGGAAGCGGTCGGTCAGCACCGGCCAGACGGCCTGCTCGCTGCGGAAGGAGTAGCCGAAGCACGGCGCGGAGCAGTGGATGACGTCGCCGCCGCCCACATAGGTGCGGCCCGCGAAGATGCCCTTGAAGAACTCCCAGACCTGAGCGTAGATCGGGTCGCCCAGTCCCAGCTTCTGCCGCACGCCCTCGACAGCGGCGGGGTCGGCCTGCTTGCCCACGAAGCTCAGGGCGACGTCGACACCCGCCCACTTGGGGACGAGGAAGAAGATGCCGAAGACCACCATGATGATGACCACGAGCATCACTGCGGCGGCAAACAGCCGCCTGATGAGGTAAGCGAGCACAGCTCTCGGCCCGCCGCGGATCGCGGGCCACCGGAGGTCGTCCGGTGGCCCGCGATCACACGTCGCCGGCCTTCACCTGCCTTTCGTGCCGTTCGGCGGGTGTGCCGGGATTACTTCGAGGACTTCAGACCGAGGTTGACGAAGTCGTACATGCCGCTGTAGTTGTCCGACGTGTAGACGTTGGCCAGGCGGTCACCGCGCCAGTTCACGAACTTCTCGAAGACGAACGGCAGGTAGTAGCCACCGTCCATCACCGCGTGGTTGATGTCCTTGGCGAGCTGCAGCTTCTCCGCGTCACCCTGCGTCTTCACGTAGGTGTCGAACAGACCGTTGATCTTCTTGTCGTCGATCAGCGCGAAGTTGTTGTTGCCGCTCTCGAGGATGTACTTGCCGTCCCACAGCGGCAGACCGAAGCCCTGGACGGACGGGAAGTCCGCGCCCCAGCCCATGATGATGATGCCGAAGCCCTTCTTCTTCACGTTCGAGGGGCTGCCGATGATGCCGGAGGTCTGCGAGCCGTCGTACTGCTCGATGTCGACGTCGACGCCGATCTTCTTCAGCGAGGCCTGGAGGGACTCGGCGGTGGCCACCTCGACCGGCTTGTTGTTACGCACCGCGATGGTGGTCTTGAAGCCGTTCGGCTGACCGCAGGCCTTCAGCTCTTCCTTGGCCTTGGCGACGTTGCCGTTCTTGTTGGCACCGGCGAGCTCGTACGGGTCGTAGGACTGGCCCTCGGAACCCGGGACGGTCGGCGGGAGCATGTTGGTGCCGATGTCACCACCGGCGACCGGGCCACCGCGCGCGGTCTGCAGCGAGACGTGGTCGGCGCCGTAGATCACGGCCTTGCGGCAGTGCTCGTTGTCGAACGGCTTCACGCTCTGCGGGAAGACCGCGTAGCGGATGTAGCCGGAGACCGGGTTGTCCAGGTTGGCCTTGTGCTCCTGGAGGGCGGTGGTGCGGCCCTGCGGGGACAGACCGGTCTGGTTGATGTCCAGGTCGTAGTCACCGGCGAGCAGACGGGCGTCCAGGTCGTTGGCGTTCGAGAAGAACTTGACCGAGATCTTGTCCGGGTACGCCTTGCGGATCGGGTCCGAGGCCTGGTCCCACTTGTCGTTGCGGACCAGGACCAGGTCCTTGCCCGGGCTGTACGACTGGAACTTGTACGGGCCGGAGGAGAACGGCTTCAGGCCGTACTTGGACTTGGTGTCCTTGTCCTGGCGGACCGGGGAGGCCGAGACCAGGGCGAGGATCTCCTGGAAGTCGGCGTTGGCCTCGGGCAGCTTGAAGACGATGGTCTTGTCGTCCGGCGTCTCGATCGCCTTCAGACCCAGCTTGTCCGCGGAGGTGTCCTTGTACGGACCCTTGTACTCGCCCTTGGGGTCGAGGACGTCCTTCAGGTACACCGGACCGCCGGACAGCACGTCCTGCGCCCAGACGCGCTCGATGCCGTACTTGACGTCCTTGGACGTGATCGGCTTGCCGTCCTCCCACGTGACGCCGTCACGCAGGGTGTACGTGTAGGTCTTGCCGTCGTCGGAGACCTTGGCGAGACCGTTGGCGAGGTCCGGCGTGAGCTCGGTGCCCTTCTCGCCCGGCGCGGCGGCACCCGTCACGAGCTGACGGCTGTAGTAGCGCGCAAAGTTCCACATGAAGCCGTAGTAGCCACGCGTGGTGTCCCACGAGTCGGCGTCCTGGGCACCGGCGAACTTCAGCTCGCCGCCCTTCTTGGCCAGCGAGGCCTGGGCGACCTTGTTGTTCGCGGCGTTGAAGCCGGCCGCGCCCGAGCTGTTGTTGTTGCTGTCGCCGTCATCACCGCCGCCGCCGCACGCCGCCGTGGTCAGCAGCGCGGCGACCGCGGCGACAGCGGCAAACGCCTGCTTCCGCCGCCCTGAGGTGCGTTGGGTAGTCACGATCTCGGATCCTCCGGATTTGATGAGAGACCCCGTGTTGGTGCCACGGGACGCTTTGTGTACGGCAGTTCAGCGGGAACCCTTCGGGTCCAGCGCGTCACGCACGCCGTCGCCGAAGAGGTTGAAGGCAAGAACGGTGATGAAGATCGCTACACCGGGGACCACCATGTACGTGGGGTCCGACTTGTAGTAGTCGATCGCGTTCGAGAGCATCTGCCCCCAGGAGGCCGTGGGCGGCTTGACGCCCACGCCCAGGAAGCTGAGCGCCGCCTCGGTGAGGATGTTGGTGGGGATCATCATCGTCGTGTAGACGATGATCGGCGCGACCAGGTTGGGCAGCAGCTCCTTGAACAGGATGTAGAACCGCCCGGCGCCGAGCGAGCGGGCCGCCTCGACGTATTCGCGCTCGCGCAGCGAGAGCGTCTGGCCGCGCACCACGCGTCCGATGTAGGGCCACCCGAAGAAACCGATGACCAGGATCATCACGAACAGGCGCACGTCGGTGCCGGTCAGTCCCAGCATCTCGTTCGGCATGACGGAGACCAGCGCGATGATGAAGAGCAGCTGCGGGAAGGCCAGCAGGCCGTCCATGACCCGGCTGATGGCCGAGTCGATCCAGCCGCCGAAGAAGCCGGCCAGGATGCCCAGGACCGTGCCGATGACGACGGCGACGATCGCGGACAGGAAGCCGACGAGCAGGGAGATACGGGCGCCGTAGAGGACCCGGGCGAAGATGTCCCGACCGTTGACCGGCTCGACACCCAGCCAGTGGTCGCCGCTGACGCCACCGAAGGACCCCTTGGGGGTGCCGAACAGCGGGTCGATCAGGTCTTTGTCGTTGTACGTGTTCGGGTCCTGCCCGTACAGGCTGGTGATCACCGGCGCGAGCAGAGCGACGACGATGAGGAAGAGCACGACAATGCCGCCCGCGAGCGCGAGTTTGTCCCGCTTCAGTCGCTCCCAGGCGATCCGTCCCAGGGAACGCCCCTGTACGGCCTTGGCGTCGGCGCTGATAACCGCCGCTTCTTCGGCCGCGCTCGGGGCCGCTTCCGCGGTCGGCTCGTGCAATGGTGCCGTCATCTGGCAGGGGCCCCTCTCAACCGGCGGTAGCCGGCCTTCACTTGCCGCTGTGGCGGCGTGATCAGTCCGTCGTACACAGGGGCGAACCCACCCCTGCTGCGGGAGTCTTCAACGCTTTGGCGATCTGTTGCCAGACTTGGCGATGAAAGGATGCATAAACGTGATGCGGCTAGGAGGGTTCCGTTATCCGGACGCCGGGTAACGGCCGCCGGACGGGGACCAGTTGGGACAATGAGGGCCTCATAGGGGTCTTCTGCCCTCATCTACGCGCGCAGATACACTCCCGTAACAGAACAGCCTGTGCCGGTCTGGATCAGTAGCCGCCGGGCGCCGGAGGGTAGCCGTACCCGGCCGCCGGGGCCTGCGCCGGAGCCGCGGCATGTGCCTCGCGGTCGTAGAAGGGGCGGGCGCTCCCGCGCATCCACATCGCGACCGGGTCGTACTCGTCGGACATGGCGACGGTCGACACCGGCAGCCCGTCCGGGACCGCGCCGATGGACTGCTGCATCATCGCGCGCACCGAGTCCACGGCGGGCGGACTGGTGTCGTACACATCCAGACCGATGGCGAGATACGGCGCCCCGAGCGCGGGCTGCACCCAGGCGCGGCGCAGCGAGCGGACGGCCGGGGTGCGGTGGGCGTTCTGCACGATCAGGCCGTAGAACTGCGGAATCTCGATCCCGGGCTCCGACAGCCGCAGCGGGCCGGCGGGCTGGCGCTCCAGACCGGTGGCGATCCGGCGCAGGTCGAGCCAGGGGATGCCGACGCCGCCGCCGGGGGCGTGCGGGTTGAGCCAGAGGCCGAAGTGGTCGGGGTAGAGGGTGCGGGCGACGTCGACCCCGTCGACGACCTCGTAGGAGCGGTTCCACCCACTGGCGCTCAGCTCCTGGGCGGAGGTGACGCACGGGGCGTATCCGTACCCGCCCACCTCCATGTTTCCGTACTGCGCGTCGGGCGAGCCCGACTGGCCGTGCCAGAGGAGCATCCAGACCTGGCCGGAGGAGGGGGTGGCGAGGGCGCGGAGGAGTGCCTCGTAGGCGTCGTATCGCCCCGGCGTCACCTGGCGCAGCATGTGCTCGACCTGGCCGGTCGCGGCGGTGCCGCTCGCGCTCACCTTCTACCGCCCCTTCGGGAAAGTTGCGTGTGTCTGCCGACAGCTTAAGCGGTGAGAGCTCGGGGCTTGCGGTGGTCTGTCGGCTGCGGGTGTGTGGGGGTCGATCGCGCAGTTCCCCGCGCCCCTTGGCGGCGATGCCCCCAGCGGCGTCTACAAGGCACCCTGGAAGAAGGGCCTCACCTTCTCGCGCATCCAATGACCGACCGGATCATCGGCTACGTCCAACAGGACCAGGTTCACCGGCCACCGCACCGGGGTCTGGGTCAGGGCGCGGGCCAGTGCGTCCATCGGGAGGGTACGCAGGTCGCCCTCCCATTGGGAGAGTTCGACGCCCACGAACATCACGGGCTCCGCCGTCTCGATCGAGGCCAGACAGCGGCGGGCCGTGCGGACCACGCCGGTCGCGGCGAACTCGGCGGAGGCGGTCGCGAGGAAGTCGACCGGGTCCTCCTGCCAGTCCGGCTCGTAGAGCTTGACGCGGCCGCCGGTGCCGCCGGGGCCGTCCAGCGGGGTGCGGCCGATGCGGCAGAGCTCGGCGACGGCGGGCGGCGGGAGCGGGACGCCGACCACACCGTCCGGGTTCACGGCGATCCCGATGTGCGGGGGCAGACCGCGCGCGAACTCCACCGCGGGCGCGATCGTGTACGCCATGTGCCCGCCCGCGACCTGCCGGAACTGCTCCTCGGAGCTGAAGACCGGGACGTACGCCTGGCCCTCGATCTCCATGCTGGGCAGGTCGAGAGGGCCGCTGCGCGGGCCGCCGCCGTTCGGCAGCGGGATCCAGACGAAGCTCCGGCCCAGGACCTCGATGATCCGGCCGCCGGCCGCGGGCATCCCGAGGGAGGCCGAGAGCACCTCCTCCAGCTCGTTGCCGGGCCATCCGCCGCCGTGCGGATGGGGGTGCGCCTGTGCCGGGAATGCCATCTGTCCGTCCGCCTGCCGAGTGCTGCCGCTTGTGGCTTGTCTGTGGCTGAAAAGGCTAGCGGGTACGGCGGCGGCTGAGGTCAGCCCGTGAAACCGACCCGGCGCAGGGTGTCCGCCGCGTCCCGGTCGAGCAGCACCGCCGAGCCGACGCCCTGCGGCAGATCGCCCTTGGCCACGGAACGGATCAGCCGGGCGGCCGCCGTGCGGTGCCGCAGGAAGGCGTACTTCGAGACGCCGCGGCCGCGCTCGCGCTGGCCGGCCAGCGCGGTGTCCGGGGCGACGTCGAGCAGCAGCAGATGCAGGGTGCCGCCACGGCGGCGGGCCTCGCGGGCCAGCCAGCCGCGCACCCAGGACTGGGTGCCGCAGTCATGCACGACGACGCCCTTGCCGGAGCGCAGGGCACGGAACAGACCGAAGTAGTGGGCGACGCGGACGAGGGGGCGGTAGATCGCGTACGGCAGGAAGCGCGGCGCCCGGTCGTCCCAGCGGTCGCGGGTGTCCTGGGAGTCGATCCGTACGCCCTTGACCGCCCGGCGCATCAGGGTGGACTTGCCGCTGCCGGGCAGGCCGGTGATCACGACCAGGTCGTCCGGGGCGAAGAGCAGGGCGTGCGGGCTGTGGCCGGCGCGGTCGCGCAGGTCCCGGACGACCGGTTGCGCCGCGCACGTCTCGCGGGCCGGAGCGGCCGGCTGTGCGGGCAGCGCGACGGCCGAGGTCGTGGCGTACGCAGTGGTCCTGTTCACCGTGATCGTCCTCCCCTGGGGCGGGTCACGAGTTCCCCTCCCCGTCGAGTGTAAAGAGAAGGTAATCCGCGGCGCCTCCTGTTTCCGTCCGTTTCTCGCAACAGGCCTGCTACAGCGTGCGGCGAGTGACGGTGGAGGCTGCGCGACCCCTGTGGGAGCCACCCCTGCCCCGCCGGACGGATGCGTGCAATGATGTCCGCGCCAACTGCATACCGGCCGTTTGAATCCGCGCGGGAGAGTTCCGGGCCGTACGTTCTCGTACGAGTGCCCGGGCGCCGAAGGAGCAAGTCCCTCCCTTGAATCTCTCAGGCCCCGTTACCGCGCGGGCGAGGCACATCTGAAAAGCGAGCCGCCCACCGGCGGCTCCACCCAAGGTGCAAGTCATGTCCCCTGCGGTCATGGCGAACCTCTCAGGTTCCGATGACAGATGGGGAGGAACGACCTCGCCCGTCATGCCTTGGGAGACAACCGTCCGATGAGCAATGAACCCCGCCTTACCGCGCTCGATGCCCTGCATCGCTCGCTCGGCGCGACGATGACCGACTTCGCCGGCTGGGACATGCCCCTGCGCTACGGCTCCGAGCGCGACGAGCACAACGCCGTGCGCACGAAGGCCGGACTCTTCGACCTCTCGCACATGGGCGAGATCACGGTGAGCGGACCGCAGGCGGCCGCTCTCCTGAACCACGCCCTGGTCGGCAACATCGCCTCCGTCGGCGTGGGCCGCGCCCGCTACACCATGATCTGCCGCGAGGACGGCGGCATCCTCGACGACCTGATCGTCTACCGGCTCCAAGAGACCGAGTACATGGTCGTCGCGAACGCCTCCAACGCCCAGGTCGTCCTGGACGCGCTCGTGGAGCGTGCGGCCGGCTTCGACGCCGAGGTGCGGGACGACCGGGACGCGTACGCGCTGCTCGCCGTCCAGGGCCCGGAGTCGCCGGGCATCCTCGCCTCGCTCACCGACGCCGACCTCGACGGACTGAAGTACTACGCCGGGCTGCCCGGCACGGTCGCCGGCGTCCCCGCACTGATCGCACGCACCGGCTACACGGGCGAGGACGGCTTCGAGCTGTTCGTGAAGCCCGAGCACGCGGTCGAGCTGTGGCAGGCCCTGACCAAGGCGGGCGAGGGCGCCGGTCTGGTCCCCTGCGGTCTGTCCTGCCGGGACACGCTGCGCCTGGAGGCGGGCATGCCGCTGTACGGGCATGAGCTGTCGACCGAGCTGACCCCCTTCGACGCGGGCCTCGGGCGCGTGGTGAAGTTCGAGAAGGAGGGCGACTTCGTCGGGCGCGAGGCGCTCACCGAGGCCGCCGCCCGGGCTCAGGACAGCCCTCCGCGCGTCCTCGTCGGCCTGATCGCCGAGGGCCGCCGTGTCCCCCGCGCCGGGTACGCCGTGGTCGCCGACGGCCAGGTGATCGGCGAGGTCACCTCCGGCGCCCCCTCGCCCACGCTGGGCAAGCCGATCGCGATGGCCTACGTCGACGCCGCGCACGCCGCGCCGGGCACCACCGGAATCGGTGTGGACATCCGGGGCAGCCACGAGCCCTACGAGGTCGTGGCTCTGCCGTTCTACAAGCGCCAGAAGTAGACACTGGACGCGAGGTCGCGCGCCCGCGCGTGACCCTGCGCACATTTCCGCTGCTCACGCACGTTCCCAGCAGTCCCCCATCCACCAGCACTCCCCCGCGTACAGGAGAATTCAGGCCATGAGCAACCCCCAGCAGCTGCGCTACAGCAAGGAGCACGAGTGGCTGTCGGGCGCCGAGGACGGCGTCTCGACGGTAGGCATCACGGAGCACGCGGCCAACGCACTCGGCGATGTCGTCTTCGTGCAGCTCCCGGAGGTCGGTGACACGGTGACCGCGGGCGAGACCTGTGGCGAGCTGGAGTCGACCAAGTCGGTCTCCGACCTGTACTCCCCGGTCTCCGGTGAGGTCACCGGGGTCAACGAGGACGTCGTCAACGACCCGTCGCTGGTGAACTCCGCCCCCTTCGAGGGCGGCTGGCTGTTCAAGGTACGCATCGCGGACGAGCCGGCCGACCTGCTCTCCGCCGACGAGTACACCGCCTTTTCCGCCGGCTGAGAGGTCGTAGCACCACATGTCCGAGAAGTCGCTTCTTAACCAGACCCTGCACGAGCTGGACCCGGACGTCGCCGCCGCGGTCGACGCCGAGCTGAACCGCCAGCAGTCCACGCTCGAGATGATCGCCTCCGAGAACTTCGCGCCCGTCGCGGTCATGGAGGCCCAGGGCTCGGTCCTCACCAACAAGTACGCCGAGGGCTACCCGGGCCGCCGCTACTACGGCGGCTGCGAGCACGTCGACGTCGCCGAGCAGATCGCCATCGACCGGATCAAGGAGCTGTTCGGCGCCGAGTACGCCAACGTCCAGCCCCACTCCGGCGCCTCCGCCAACCAGGCCGCGCTCTTCGCGCTGGCCCAGCCCGGCGACACCATCCTCGGTCTGGACCTGGCCCACGGCGGCCACCTGACCCACGGGATGCGGCTGAACTTCTCCGGCAAGCAGTTCAACGTGGTCGCGTACCACGTGGACGAGGCCGGTCTGGTCGACATGGCCGAGGTCGAGCGGCTCGCCAAGGAGCACCGCCCGAAGGTGATCATCGCGGGCTGGTCGGCGTACCCGCGCCAGCTGGACTTCGCGGAGTTCCGCCGGATCGCCGACGAGGTCGAGGCGTATCTGTGGGTCGACATGGCGCACTTCGCCGGTCTGGTCGCCGCCGGGCTGCACCCGAACCCGGTCGAGTACGCCGACGTCGTCACCTCCACCACCCACAAGACGCTGGGCGGCCCGCGCGGCGGCATCATCCTGGCGAAGAAGGAGTTCGCGAAGAAGCTGAACTCCTCGGTCTTCCCGGGCTTCCAGGGCGGTCCGCTGGAGCATGTGATCGCCGCGAAGGCGGTCTCCTTCAAGGTCGCGGCTTCGGAGGAGTTCAAGGAGCGCCAGCGGCGTACGGTGGAGGGTGCGCGGATCCTCGCCGAGCGCCTGACAGCCGCGGACGCCCGCGAGGCCGGGGTGAACGTGCTCTCCGGTGGCACCGACGTGCACCTGATCCTCGTCGACCTGCGCGAGTCCGAGCTGGACGGCCAGCAGGCCGAGGACCGTCTCCACGAGGTCGGCATCACGGTCAACCGCAACGCCGTCCCCAACGACCCGCGCCCGCCGATGGTGACATCGGGTCTGCGGATCGGTACGCCCGCCCTGGCCACCCGTGGCTTCACGGCCGAGGACTTCACCGAGGTCGCGGACGTCATCGCCGAGGCGCTCAAGCAGTCGTACGACGTGGAAGACCTGAAGGCCCGGGTCAAGGCCCTGGCCGACAAGCACCCGCTGTACCCCGGTCTCAACAAGTAGTTCCCCGGCGGGGGCACCCGACGACGTGTGCCCCCGCCCTTTCTCTAGGAGTTCCCGTGGCCATCTCGGTCTTCGACCTGTTCTCGATCGGCATCGGCCCGTCGAGCTCCCACACGGTCGGCCCGATGCGTGCGGCCCGTATGTTCGTCCGCCGTCTGCGCAACGAGGGGCTGCTGTCCGCCACCGCCTCCGTGCGCTGCGAGCTCTACGGCTCCCTCGGCGCGACCGGCCACGGCCACGGCACCCCGAAGGCGGTACTGCTGGGCCTCGAGGGGGCGTCTCCCCGCACGGTCGACGTGGAGGGCGCGGACGAGCGGGTGGAGCAGATCAAGCAGTCCGGTCTGCTGAGGCTGCTGGGCGAGGTCGAGATCCCGTTCTCCTTCGACGACGACCTGGTCCTGCACCGCCGCAAGGCGCTCCCGTACCACGCGAACGGCATGACGATCTGGGCGTACGACGCTGCCGGTACGGAGTTGCTGTCCAAGACGTACTACTCGGTGGGCGGCGGCTTCGTCGTCGACGAGGACGCAGTCGGCGAGGACCGCATCAAGCTGGACGACACGGTCCTGAAGTACCCCTTCCGCACGGGCGACGAGCTGCTGCGCCTGACGAAGGAGACGGGTCTGTCGATCTCCGCGCTGATGCTGGAGAACGAACGCTCCTGGCGCACCGAGGACGAGATCCGGGCCGGCCTGCTGGAGATCTGGCGCGCCATGCAGGCGTGCGTCTCGCGCGGCATGTCCCGCGAGGGCATCCTGCCGGGCGGACTGCGCGTCAAACGCCGGGCGGCGGTGACGGCCCGTCAACTCCGGGCGGAGGGTGATCCGCTGGCGCACGCGATGGAGTGGATCACGCTCTACGCGATGGCGGTGAACGAGGAGAACGCGGCGGGCGGCCGGGTCGTCACGGCCCCGACGAACGGCGCTGCCGGCATCATCCCGGCCGTCCTCCACTACTACCTCAACTTCGTGCCGGGCGCCGACGAGGACGGGGTCGTGCGGTTCCTGCTCGCCGCGGGCGCGATCGGCATGCTCTTCAAGGAGAACGCCTCCATCTCCGGCGCCGAGGTCGGCTGCCAGGGCGAGGTCGGCTCCGCCTGCTCGATGGCCGCGGGCGCGCTCGCGGAGGTCCTCGGCGGCTCCCCGGAACAGGTCGAGAACGCCGCGGAGATCGGCATGGAGCACAACCTGGGGCTGACCTGCGACCCGGTGGGTGGCCTGGTCCAGATCCCCTGCATCGAGCGCAACGGCATGGCCGCGGTCAAGGCGGTCACCGCGGCCCGGATGGCGATGCGCGGGGACGGCTCGCACAAGGTGTCCCTGGACAAGGTCATCAAGACCATGAAGGAGACCGGGGCGGACATGTCGGTGAAGTACAAGGAGACCGCGCGGGGCGGGTTGGCGGTCAACATCATCGAGTGCTGAACTCCCCTTCGCCTGGCGGAGGGCGGCGTTCCTCTCAGCAGAAGCCGACGCCCATGGTGCCTAAGGTATGGGGTACTCCAACTCCTGTCCCCCTACGGCATTTCGAGGAGTCCCCCATGCTGCGCGGCATCGACGTCAGCTCGTACCAGTCCTCCTCCTACGACACGGACGGCATCTCCTTCGTCTTCATCAAGGCGACGGAGGGCCGCACGTACACCAACCCCAAACTGGCGGCCCAGACGAAGACGGCCCGCGACGCCGGCCTGATCGTCGGCCACTACCACTTCCTCTGGCCCGGCAATCTCACGGCCCAGGCGGAGTACTTCGTGAGCAAGGCACCGGAGCGGGCGGGCGACATCCTCGCGGTGGACTGGGAGACGACCGGCGACGGAACGCATGCGACCAACGCGGAGAAGGACCGGTTCATACGGAAGCTGAAGGAGCTGCGGCCGAACAACAGGGTCGCCCTCTACTGCAACCGCAATTTTTGGCTGAACATCGACAAGACTTCCTATGCCGGCGACGCCCTCTGGATCGCCGACTACGTGACCGCGGGGAAGCCCCGCATCAAGGCGAAGTGGCTCTTCCACCAGTACACCGACGATCCGGTGGACAAGAACGTCGCGGACTTCGCGAGCAAGGCCGATCTGCGGGCGTGGGCGGCCAACGCCTGACCCCGTTTATGCTGCTCGGCATGGGTGGGACAGTCGCTGCGGTGAGCAGCAATGGGACGTACTCGTTCACCAAGCCGAACCGGGAGAGCATCACGCTGCTCGCCGGGCTCGGGGTGGAGGGGGATGTGCATGCCGGGGAGACGGTGAAGCATCGGTTTCGGATGGAGAAGGATGCTTCGCAGCCGAATCTGCGGCAGGTGCACCTCATCCATGAGGAGTTGTTCGCGGAGGTGCGTGAGGCCGGGTTCGACGTCGCCGCCGGGGAGCTCGGGGAGAACGTCACCACTCGGGGGATCGATCTGCTCGGGCTGCCGGTCGGGGCTCGGCTGCATCTTGGGGCGCAGGCCGTTGTCGAGGTGACGGGGCTGCGGAATCCCTGTGCGCAGATCGACAACTTCCGGAAGGGGCTCATGAAGCAGGTCGTCGGGCGGGACGAGAGCGGCGTGGTGCGGTTCAAGTCCGGGATCATGAGCGTCGTTCTCGAAGGCGGCGTCGTGCGGCCCGGGGATGCCATCAAGGTCGAGCTTCCCGACGGGCCGCATGTGCCGCTGGAGATCGTCTGACGTCGGCCGGGAACCCCGCGACCAGCCACGACGGCGTCACTGACGAGCGACCGCACATCGCGGCTGGTCCAGCGGAGCGCTCAGCCGCGGAAGTCCGCCGGGCGCTCCGGGCTCGCCTCCGCCAGCGCCTTCGTGACCGCCTCGACGCCGTCCCGCAGTCCGTACACCGGCGTGTCCGGCTGCTGGCGCCAGGACTCGTCGAGGCCGCCCGAGTCGACCGTGTCGAAGCCGAGTTCGTCGATCAGGGCGCGGACCTTCGACTTGGCCGCCGCGTCGTCGCCGGCGACCGGGAGTGCCTGGCGGTCGGCGGTGCCGGCCGGGCGGTGGCGGTCCAGGATGTCCTGGGCGTAGGTGCCGTTGAAGGCCTTGATCAAGGGATGGCCGAGGTGCTGTTCCGTCCAGCGGCTCTCCGTGAGGCCCTCGTCCTCGATCGCGGCGATCCGGCCGTCGCGCTGCCGGGGGTAGTAGTTGCCGGTGTCGATGACCGCGACGCCGTCCGCCGCCTCGGCGAAGAGGCCCGAAGGCAGGTCGGGGATCGCTTTCAGCGGGATCGTGACGACGACCACCTCCGCGCCGCGCGCCGCCTCCTCGACCGGGACGGGCGTCGCACCTGTCTCCTTGGCCAGGTCGGCGAGCGTGTGCGGGCCGCGGGAGTTCGCGACGGACACCTCGTGACCGAGAGCGGTGAGCCTCCGGGTCAGGTTGCCGCCGATCTGTCCCGCGCCGATGATGCCGATCTTCATGAGAGCCCTCTCAAGGTCGATGCATGTGCATGCTTCTGAGCAGGGCAACCCGGGAGAGCCGGGGGGTATTCCGGGCGGCCTCAGATCCGTACGACGATCTTCCCCGTGTGCCGGTTCGACTCCATCAGCCGATGGGCGTCCTGGATACGGTCCAGCCCGTCGAAGACCTCGGCCACCACCGGCCGGAACCCCCCGTCCGCCAGCCCCGCGTTCAGGAACGCCGTGGAGCGGCGGCGGCCTCCCGGTGTCGCGGTGAGGGCCGTGTTGGCGTACGTGTGGATCGTGAACGGCCAGCTCCAGGGGATCTCGGCGGGACGGCGGTCCAGCCAGCCGTAGACCAGGACCGTGCCGCCCTCCGCGAGCGCTTCGGCGAGCGGGCGGAACCCGGGACCGCCGATCGCGTCGAAGATCACCTCGGCGCCCCGGCCGCCGGTGAGCCGTCCGACCTCCTTGGCCACCGTCTCGGCGTCGCCCCCGGAGACGATCACCTCCGCCGCCCCGGACCGCCCCCGGACGGTGGAGGAACTCGGCGCCCACGGCGGCCTGTCCCGCGCGGCCTTCTCCCGACGGTTCACCGCGCTCGTGGGGCGCCCGCCGCTGACGTATCTGACGTGGTGGCGCAGGACGACCGCCGGCCGGCTGCTCCGCGAGGACGACCTTCCCCTGCGCCTGGTCGCCCAACGCACCGGCTACACCTCGGAGTTCGCCTTCGCCAAGGCTTTCAAGAGGGAGTACGGGGTGGCGCCGGGGCAGTACCGGAGGAAGGCGTCCTAGCCTCGTCCTGGCCCGCGAAGGGATCCTCCAACTCCTCGCGCACCACCTCGGTCGCCGCCTCCGCGTCCCCGTCCGCGATGGCCCGCACCATCGCCTCGTGCGCCTCGTCCGCCGTGTTGGGGTCGTGCGTGCGCAGGCCGGTCAGGGACAGAAGGTCGATGAGGCCCTGCCGCAGGACCGGTGTGAACTCCGCGAACAGGTCGTCGAGCACGGGGTTGTGCGCGGCCGCCACCACGGCCGCGTGGAAGGCGATGTCCGCGTCGACGAACGCCGTGTCGTCCGCGCCCGAAGCCTCCCGGCGCCCCTCCAGCGCCGCCTCCATCGCCGCCACGTCCTCGGGCGTACACCGACGCGCGGCGAGGCGGGCCGCGTGGACCTCGACCGCCATGCGGACCTCGTAGACGTCGATGACCGCGGCGCGCCGCAGCCGGGCGGGCCAGTCCTGCGTCGGCTCGGTCGCGAGAACGAAGACGCCGGCGCCCTGGCGGGGCTGCACGAGACCCGCGCCGGCCAGCGCGCGGAGCGCCTCGCGGACCGTCGAGCGGCCCACGCCGAGTTCCCTGGCGAGCGTCGTCTCGCCGGGCAGCTTGCTGCCGACCGCCCAGTGACCGGCGGCGATCTGCTCGCGCAGACGCTCGGCGGCCTGTTCCACCAAGGGGCTGGGGCGGAGGGGACCTAGCGACATCGACCGTTCACCAACTTGTCTGAGGAGTTTTCCGTACCTCAGTCATTTTCACTTGTCTGAGGAGCTGAGGAGTGGTTAGCGTAGCCCCTATGACGTTCCGCGGTCTTCTTCTCGGCTGCCGCGGCGGGGCCTGACGCGACCGGCACCCCGCCGCGGGTCGCCGTGCTGCCGGTCACCGTCCGACCGAGCCGACGAAGGCAGCAGCAGACGATGACCCCCATCTGGAATCCGCAGCGGACCAGTGCCATGCCCTTCCACCGCTACCGCCCCTACGACCAGCGCGTCGACGTCCCCGTCACCGACCGCGGCTGGCCCTGCGCCCGTATCGAACGCGCCCCGCTCTGGGTCCCCGTCGACCTGCGCGACGGCAACCAGGCACTGGCCGAGCCGATGGACACCCCGCGCAAGCGCCGCTTCTTCGACCTGCTGGTCTCCATGGGCTTCAAGGAGATCGAGGTCGGCTATCCGTCCGCGAGCCGTACCGACTTCGACTTCGTACGGCATCTGGTGGCCGACGGCGCCGTACCGGACGACGTCACCCCCGTCGTCTTCACCCCCGCCCGGCGCGATCTGATCGACCGGACCTTCGACTCGATCGAAGGACTCCCCCGTGCCGTCGTCCACCTGTACATCGCGACCTCGCCGGTGTGGCGGGACGTCGTCCTGGGCCGGGACCGGGACGAGGTGTGGCGGACGGTGAAGGAGGCGGCCGCACACATGGTCCGGCGGGCAGCGCCCGGAGTCCGCTTCCAGTTCTCGCCCGAGACCTTCAACCTCACCGAGCCCGACTTCGTCCTGGAACTGTGCGACCGGCTGACCGAGCTGTGGGACGCGAGCCCGGACCGTCCGGTCACGCACAACCTCCCGGCGACGGTGGAGATCGCGACCCCCAACGTCTACGCGGACCAGATCGAGTACTTCCACCGCCATCTGTCCCGCCGCGACTCGGTCATCCTCTCCGTCCACCCCCACAACGACCGCGGCACCGGCGTCGCCTGCGCCGAACTCTCCGTGCTGGCCGGGGCGCAGCGGGTCGAGGGCTGTCTGTTCGGCAACGGGGAGCGGACGGGCAACGTCGACCTGGTCACCCTGGCGCTGAACCTGTACGCCCAGGGTGTGGACCCGATGATCGACTTCAGCGACATCGACGCGGTGAAGGCCACGGTCGAGCACTGCAACCGGCTGCCGGTGCATCCCCGCCACCCCTACGCCGGGGACCTCGTCCACACCGCCTTCTCGGGTACGCACCAGGACGCCATCAGCAAGGGCTTCGCCCGCCGCGCCGAGCACCCGGACGCGCCCTGGGACGTCCCTTACCTGCCGATCGACCCGGCCGACATCGGCCGTTCCTACGAGGCGGTGATCCGCGTGAACTCCCAGTCGGGCAAGGGCGGAATGGCGTACCTGCTCAAGGCCCACCACGACATCGACCTGCCGCCCCGCATGCGGCCCGACTTCTCGCGGGTCGTCCAGGAGGCCACGGACGACAGCGGGCGGGAGATGACGCCGAAGGAGCTGTACGACCTGTTCCGTGCCACGTACGTCGTGACGGACGGGGAGGTCGCCCTGGAGGCCTGGTCGGTCCACCGGGACGAGTCCGGCGCGCACCGCTTCGTCTGCACCCTGCGCACGGGGGACCGCACGGGCGACTACGAGGGCACCGGCGCCGGACCGGTGACCGCCTTCGTCGACGCGCTGGCCGGCGCCGGATTCACGGTCCGCGTCCGGGACTTCACCGAGGACGGCACGGCGGCCTACGCCGAGTGCGAGACCGACGGCCTCCCGGCCTGGGGCGCCGGCGAGGGCCGGGGCGCCTCCGTCCAGGCGGTGCTGTCGGCGGTGAACCGGGCGCTGCGGTGAGGGAGGTACTGCGCGCCGAGGGGGTGGATGTCGTACGGGACGGAACGCCGATCCTCCAGGAGGTGTCCCTCACCGTCCGGGCCGGCGAGCACTGGGCCCTTCTCGGCGCCAACGGGGCCGGCAAGTCCACGCTGTTGAGTCTGCTGGGCGCCCGGGTCCATCCGACCCGGGGGTCGGTGGAGGTCCTCGGCAGACGGCTGGGCCGGGTAGATCTGCGGGAGTTGCGGACCTACGTCGGTCATGTCGATCCGCGTCATCCGCTCGCCGAACCGCTGCGGGTGCGGGACGTGGTCCTGACCGGGCTGACCAACTCCGTCGCCCCGCCGCCCCGTTGGCGTCCGACACCGGAGCAGGAGGAACGCGCCGAACGGCTGATCGCCACGCTCGGTCTCACGGAACTCCGCACCGCCCGCTGGCCCACGCTCTCCCAGGGCCAGCGCGGCCGGACCCTGATCGCCCGTGCGCTCATGCCGGAGCCGCGACTGCTGCTCCTCGACGAACCCGCGACCGGCCTGGACCTGCCGGGCCGGGAGCAGCTGATCGCGGCGCTGGACGAGCTGCGCCGGGAGCATCCGACGCTCGCCACCGTCCTGGTCACCCACCACCTGGAAGAACTCCCCTCCGGCACCACCCACGCCCTGCTCCTGCGCGAGGGCCGCGTCCTCGCGCGGGGTCCGGCGGCCCACGTCCTCACCGGCGACCAGGTCGGCAAGTGCTTCGACCTGCCGCTGGCCCTGGTCCGGCACCAGGGCCGCTGGGCCGTGCGCCGGGCATGACGAAGGGGGGCGCCCAGCAGCCGAAGCCGGGCGCCCCCCTTTCGTGCGCGTCACTTGCTGAGGTACGCCCAGAACTCGTCGAAGGACAGCACCTTGTCGCCGTTGAGGTCACGGCTCTTGATGATCACCTCGGCGACCGATTCGGTGACGTTCCAGTCGCCTGCCTGGGCGAGGGCGGTCTTGAACTCGGCTGCGGTGATGAAGCCGTCACCGTCCGTGTCGATCCGTTCGAAATGCTTGCGTGCCTCGTCGATGTCCGCCACCGAGCCGCCCCTTTTTCGTCGTTCCTTGCCGTCTTGCTGACGGATGCCAGATTATCCGGCGCTCCGAGCGCGCAGAGCGGCGACCACCCACGCGAACTCTTCCTCGTACGACGGCTGGGGTTCGAGGCCGTTCACCACGGCCGACAGCTCGCGGTACCGGGCGAGCCGCAGGTTCGTTCCCGCCTCGAGACGCTTGAGCACCTCGGCCCGGTCGGCGTCCCCGAGAAGACCGGCCAGCAGTTCGTCCGCCTCCGGCGCCTCGGGGGCGATCCCGCGCCGCCGCGCATCCCCTGCCAGCTGGACGAGCCGGCTCATGAACCACAGGGACGTCCCGGCGGGGACATCGGGCCCCCGGTCCGCCGCGTTGAACTCGATCGCCCTGCGCATCAGCGCCCGGAACTCCGGGTCCTGGATGAGTTCGGCCAGCTCCACCCATGCGTCCACCTGCTCGGGGTTGGGATCGTCCGGCAGGTTGGCGGCGCCGACGAACCGCAGCCGGGTGCGGATGTCGGGATCCGCCGTGTCGAGCCCCTCGAAGATCTCCGCCATGAAGTCCTCGACGATCCTGCGCCGCTCCGCGGCGGACAGCCGCGCCAGCTTGTTCATCAGTGTCATCTCCTCCGCGGTCGACCCGCGTCGCGAAACGGTCGACAGCACCGCCCGGGTCACCTTCAGCGAGCGGATCTGCGCGTCCAGCGCCACCACATGTGCCGCCGCGACCTCCGCCACCGTCCGCTCCCCGTCCAGCACCTTGCGCACGTCCACCAGGCCGAGGCCCAGCTCGCGCAGCGTGCGGATCAGGTCGAGGCGGGCGACCGACTCCGCGTCGTAGAGGCGGTAGCCGCCGTCCGAGCGGGTCACCGGCGCGAGCACGCCCTCGTCGGACCAGTAACGGATGGTCCGGACGGTCAGGCCGGTGGCCCTCGCCAGCTCGCCGATGGTGAAAAGCCTGGTGCCGTCGTCGATCATGTCTGCGAGTCTGGGCCTTCCAGTGGGTGGAGACTCAAGGAGCGGGTGCGGTGGAGACTCTTCGGGACATTCTCGACGCGGCCGCCCTCGGTGTCTTCCCGCCGCCGGACGGCCGTACGACCGTCGTGCCGCAGGCCTGTGCCCGGGACGCGGGCGTGCTCGCCTTCACCGCGCACTCCGTCGTCTTCACGGACGAGGACCCGCGGTGGGTGTACGACACGCTGTCGGCCCTTGAGTGCGATCCGCTGGCCGCGACCATGAACCCGAATTTCCTGGCGGCCTTCATGGCGCGGACGGATCGGACGGCCGAGACCATCGACGCGATGTTCGTCGGCTCGCCCCTGCCCGGGGAACCTGCGCTCGCGCTGGTGGAGATCGCGGACGACGATCATCCGCGCATCGCGTACGCCCGCAGGCGCCGCGACGACGTACGGGCCTGGACGACCGACGGCGGAGTGCTGGTGGCGGGGCGCGGGATCGGTGGCCGGCTGGAGGTCTCGCTGGAGGTGGACGAGGACGTACGGCACCGGGGGCTGGGGCGTCTGCTCCTGACCGCCGCCCGGCAGCTGGTCGAGGAGCCGCTGTGGGCCCAGGTCGCCCCGGGGAACGCCCGCAGCACACGGGCGTTCCAGGCGGCGGGTTACCGTCCCGTCGGCGCGGAGGCGCTGCTGCTCAGTGCCAGGCCTCGAAGTGCGGGTTGCTCTGACAGCCGCTCATGATCTCGGTCTTGGTCGTCTTGTTCACCGGACAGACCCCGACGACGTACTTCCGCTCGATCCCGCCGGGGAAGGCGACCTCGACCTGGTCGGCCCACTTGTGGGTGTCGCCGATGGTCCTGTTCACGTCCACGCCGCCGGGGGCGTCGATGTAGTAGTTGTAGCCCGACTTCCACCACGTCTTGTACAGGTCGTGGTCGTACGTCGTGGAGACGTACGGGGAGGGCTGGTTGACCAGGACGTACTTCTCGATGTCGTACTGGCCGTCGATGACGTCCCTGGGCTTGAAGCCCTCCGCGAAGACGATCTCGGGGCCGCGGCCGTCGCTGCGGTAGAGGGTGCCGCAGGTCTTGCGCCAGACCGGGTCCGGGGTGATGCGCTCGACGTCGACGCGCTTGTCGACGGCCGCCTTGATCGGGTCGTCGAACTGGACGGGGCAGTCGCGGGGGGCGGGGGCCTTCGCGGGAGCGGCGGCCGCCGTGGTCGCGAAGACGGCGGCGAGGGACAGGACGGCGGCCACGGCCCGCCGCCGCAGCTGAGTTGTGATCATGGGGAGCACAATTCCGGTTCTGCGGCGGCGGGTTGTGGATCATCACTCGTACGGCGGCGTGTCAACTGAACCGGTGTCAGCGGAAGATGCCGGTGTGGCCGAGCGAGTACCGCCCCGGCTGCGGGTACACCGCGAGCCCGTGCGGGCCGCTGCCCACCGGGATCCGGGCCAGCTGCTCGCCGGTGCGGGTGTCGATGGCGTACACCTCGGCGTCGTAACGCCCCGACAGCCACAGCACCTTGCCGTCCGCCGAGACGCCGCCCATGTCGGGGCTGCCGCCGTCGGGCAGGTGCCACTTCCTGGTGACCTTGTTCTGCGCGAAGTCCCAGACGGAGATGGTGCCTTCGCCGCGATTGGAGACGTACATCTCGCGGGAGTCGCGGCTGACGTACAGCCCGTGGGTGCCCTTGCCCGTGGGCAGGAGCTTCGGCTTGTCGAACGTGTCGCCGTCGAGGACCCACATGCCGTCGGCCATCATGTCGGCGACGTAGAACCGCTTCCCGTCGGGTGAGATCTTCACGTCCTGCGGCATGGCCCCCTTGAAGGGGAGCTTCTGCTGCCCGACGACCTTCATCTTCTCGGTGTCGACCTTGAGCAGTTCGCCGCTGAACTCGCAGGAGACGATGAAGTACCTGCCGTCGCGGGAGAAGTCGGCGTGGTTGACGCCGTAGCAGGTGACCGGTTCGGTCTTGATCCGCTTCATGGTGTGCGGGTCGCGGAAGACGAGTTCGCGGTCGAGGGAGGCCATCACGACGGCGTACTTGCCATTGGGCGTGAAATAGAGGTTGTAGGGGTCGTGCACCTCGACCGGCTTGCCCGCCTTCCCCGTCCTCGGGTCGATGGGGGTGAGCGTGTGGCCGCGGTTGTTGTTGACCCAGAGGGTCTTCATGTCCCAGGAGGGGACGACGTGTTGGGGCTGACGGCCGACGCGGATGGTCTCGGTGATCCGGTATGTCTTCGGGTCGATGACGGAGACCGTGTCGGACTCGGTGTTGGGGACATAGACCCGGGACGGGAAGTCCTTGACCACCGGGGAGAGCTTGTTGGGCCGGTCGGCGGCGTACACGTCCTGCGGGTCGAGGACGGGCGGCATGCCGGGCAGGCCCTGGACGGGCTTCTTCTTCGGCGGGGCGGGGACGGCGGCGGCCTTGGTGGTGCGGTGTTCTTCCGAGGGGGCTCTGTCGCGGGTCTCGGTGCCACAGGCGGCGAGGGCGGCGAGTACGGCGCCCGCGACAAGGGCGTGCTTGGCGAGGTGGGTGCGGTGCATCAGCTGAACAGCTCCGTGGTGGTCACGGCGGCCAGGCCGCGGCGGTCGAGTTCTTCCAGTACGGCGGGGAGGGCGGCGACCGTGTCGACGTACCCGAAATGCAGGCTCACCACGGACCCGTTGCGGATCTCGCCGAGGACCTTGCGGGTGACGGCGGGGGCGCCGGGCGAGGTGAAGTCGAGGGCGTCGACGTCGTACGACAGAACGTGCGGATAGCCGGCGTCACGGGCCAGCCGTTCGACGAGCGGTGAGGCACGCGCGGCTCGCGAGGGCCGGAACCAGCTGCCGATCGAGCCGGTGAGCCGCCTCAGCCGCTCGGCACAGCCGTCGATCTCGGCCCGGGCCTCGGCCTCGGACATGTCGTTGACGCCGAGGTGGTGGAGGGTGTGGTTGCCGAGGTCGTGGCCGCCGTCGAGGATGCGGCGAGCGATCTCGGGGTGCTCGTCGAGCCAGGTGCCGACGGCGAGGACGGTGATGCGGGCCCCGGCCTGTTCTGCCTCGCGGAGCAGGGCGCGGGCGGTGGCGGGGTCACCGTAGCCGTGGAAGGTGAGGGCTACGCGGGGGTGGGTGCGGGGGCCGTGGGTGAGTTGGGCGGGGAGACCGGGGAAGCGGCGGGGGGCGGGGGGCGGCTTGGCCGGTGCGCGGGAGTGGGCGGGGTGGGCGACGGCACCGCTGGTGGCACACCCGGTGGCGAGGACGAGCCCGGCGCTGGCACGCAGCACGGTCCGACGATCGGTCGTGGTCACCCGGACCATTTAAGGGGCTTACATGGCGATATCGGCCGATTCACCCACCTAGGGGCGCGGGGAACCGCGCGACAAGCCACGACGCACCCGCAGCCGAACGACTACCGGTCAGCCACCCGCATCTCGAACCACGTCGTCTTCCCACGAGGCAGCAGATCGACGCCCCACCGGTCGGACAGCTTGTCCACGAGGAAGAGCCCCCGCCCACTGATGTCCATCTCCTGCACCGGCATCAGACAGGGCAGCCCACGGGAGGGATCACGCACCTCGACCCGGATCCACCCACGACGACGACGCATCCGGAGCCCGAAAACCCGGGCCCCCGTATGACGCACCGCATTGCCCACCAGCTCGGAGACGAGTAAAACCGCGTCCTCGGTCATCTTCGGGGTGAGCCCCCACTGGCGAAGGACCACGACCTGGGTCAGCCGGCGGGCCGCTGCTGCGGACTCAGGACGCGAAGGGAGCGGAACCTCCGCCTCAGTCGGGTTGCCGAACAACTCCAGCGCCTTGAGCGCGTGTTCGTCCTCGACCGTGGGCGACCAGCGCGCCGCGGTCGCACGGCTGTGTCCCCGCGGCTGTTCGATACCCTCCAGCCCCGCCATGCCACCATCATGGCCGCACCGGACGCCTTCCGGGGCCGTCTCTCCGGAATACGCCCCCCGGAATCCACCATTCCGCTGGTTCCGATCGACATATGCCAAAGGCATTTCAGAGCTCGACGCGACCCCAGTGACCTGCGATGAAGGCTCGACTGATGGCAATCGACAGCTCCCTCGACAAGGCAGGCTTAATGTTGCCTTAAGGCTCCCATAAACCGCCCCATCGAGGGACCCGGATCAGACACCCCGTCAACAGCAAGTGGTTCAGGCGAGTTTCCTCACGAGATTCCTCACAGGAACTTCGCCTTGCCAGGACCTTCCTCGACGAAGCTGCGCATGCCCGTCTCACGGTCGGCGGTGGCGAACAGGCCCGCGAACCAGTTCCGTTCGACGGTCAGTCCGGTGTCGATGTCGGTCTCCAGTCCGGTGTCGATGGACTCCTTCGCGGCGCGCAGCGCGATCGCCGGACCCTGCGCGAGCCGCGCCGCCCAGCCGTGCGCCTCGGTGTACACGTCGGCGGCCGGGACGACCCGGTCCACCAGGCCCAGCTTCTCGGCCTCGTCGGCCTTGACCATCCGGCCGGTGAAGATGAGGTCCTTCGCCTTGGACGGACCGATGAGCCGGGCGAGACGCTGGGTGCCGCCGGCACCCGGGATCAGGCCGAGCAGGATCTCGGGCTGGCCCAGCTTGGCGTTGTCGGCGGCGATACGGAAGTCCGCGCACAGCGCCAGTTCGCAGCCGCCGCCCAGGGCGTAACCGGTGACGGCCGCGACGACCGGCTTGGGGATGCGGGCGACCGCAGTGAAGGAGTCCTGGAGTGCTCGGGCGCGCAGGACCATCGCCGTGTGGTCCATGGCCTGCATCTCCTTGATGTCCGCGCCCGCCGCGAACACCTTCTCCCCGCCGTAGATCACCACGGCACGCACGTCCTCGCGGCGCGTGGCCTCGTCGGCGAGCTCCTTGAGCCGGTCCTGGACGGCGATGTCCAGCGCGTTCATGGGCGGGCGGTCGAGACGGATCGTGCCGACGCCGTCGGCCACTTCGAGAGTCACGGTCATGAGGGAAGGTTAACGGCCACTAACGACAGCGGCCCCGGTGCGATGTCTCACACCGGGGCCCCTCGTCGTCGTACGACTTACGCCTTCCACTTCTCCCAGGAGAGGTTCCAGCCGTTGAGGCCGTTGGCCGGGTCGACCGTCGGGTCGGTGGAGTTCTTCACCGTCACCACGTCACCGGCCATCGAGTTGTTGAAGAACCACGCGGCCGGTACCGAGCTGTCGTAGCCCCCGCGGACATCGCGCAGGCCGATGCAGCCGTGGCTGGCGTTGTAGTTGCCGAAGGCGCCGCCGCCCCAGTAGTTGCCGTGCACGAAGGTGCCGGAGTCGGTCAGCCGCATGGCGTGCGGGACGTCCTTGATGTCGTACTCGCCGTCGTAGCCGACGGTGTCGCCGTTCATCCGGGTCACCGTGAACTTCTCACTGATGACCATCTGGCCGTTCCAGGTGGCGTAGCCGGGCTTGCCGGTCGTGACCGGGATGGTCTTGTAGAGCTTGCCGTCCCGCATGACCTTCATCGTGTGCTTCTTGGCGTCCACGATGGAGACCTGGCTGCGGCCGACGGTGAAGGACACGGTCTTGGACTGCTTGCCGTAGACGCCGTTGCGGCCCTCGACGCCGTCCAGGTTCAGCTCGACGGTGACCTTGGTGCCGGCCTTCCAGTACTCCTCGGGGCGGAAGTCCAGCCGGTCGTTGCCGAACCAGTGACCCGCGACCTCGACGGCCGGCTCGGTCTTGATGGTGATGGCCTTCTCGACATCCTCGGGCTTGGTGATGCCCCGGGTGAAGCGGATGGAGAAGGGCATTCCGACGCCGACCTTGGAGCCGTCCTCGGGCGTGAAGGTGCCGATGAAGGTGTTCTGCGGCGTCAGGGTGGTGAAGCTGGAGTCCTCGGCGGCCTCACGGCCCTCGGAGTCCTTCGCGACCGCGTGCACCGTGTACTTGGTGGCGGCGGCCAGATGGCTGGACGGCGTCCAGGAGGCGCCGTCGGCGGATATCGCGCCGTCGATCTTCTCGCCCTTGGAGTCCTTGACCTCGACCGTGGTCAGCTTGCCCTTGTCGGCGCCGATCTTCAGAGCCCCGCTGGTCTCGACGGACTTGGCACCGTCCTTGGGGGCGATGGAGACGACGGCCACCGACTGCTTGCTCTGTGCGCTGTCCGCATCCTTGCCCTTGCCGGCACCCGTCCCGGAGTCCGAGCCTCCGCCGCCTCCTCCGCACGCGGTGACGGCGGTCAGCACGACCCCCAGCAGAAGTGCCGCCGCCCGCTTACGGCCACGCCCCCGCGCGTCAACCGACGCCCCCGATATCGGTCGCACGTTCAAGATTTTTTCTCCCCTCGCCGGGCCCGGTCCCAGGCCCGCAACCCCTGCGCGTCCCGCGCGTCCGGTGATATTAACCGCAAGATCAGGCCCGTCGGCGGGGTGCGATTGTCACCGTTCGGTCCCAACTGCGCCCGCTTCACCGGGGCCCGACCCCGCCCCCCACCTGGTTACTTCACCGCGCTGCCCGCCTTCCACTCCTTCCAGCCCATATTCCACCCTCCGAGGCCGTTGTCAGGAGCGACCTTTTTGTCATTGCTGTGAACGACCTCCACGACGTCCCCGATGAGGCTGCGGTCGAAGAACCAGCCCGCCGGGGTGTCCGAACCGCCCCCCTTCACATCCCTCAGGCCCACACAGCCGTGGCTGACATTGACCTTGCCGGGGGCGTCCGGCGCCCAGTAGTTGCCGTGCAGGAAGGTGCCGGAGTCGGTCAGCCGCATGGCGTGCGGGACGTCCGGGATGTCGTACTCGCCGCCGAAGCCGACCGTGCGGCTGTTCATCCGGGTGACCTCGAGCATCTCGGAGACGACCATCCTGCCGTTGTACGTCGTCGTCCTGGGGGCGCCCGCCGTGATCGGCACGGTCGCGAGCAGCTCGCCGTCGCGCCGCACCTGCATGGTGTGCTTCGCCGCGTCGACCAGGGAGACCTGGCTGCGGCCGACGGTGAAGGAGAACGTCTTGTACTGCAACCCGTAGACGCCGGGCGCCCCTTCGACGTCCCGCAGCCGCAGCCCGACGGTGACCTGGGTGCCGGGCTTCCAGTAGCGCTCGGGACGGAAGTCGAGGCGGCCCTTGCCGAACCAGTGCGGGCGGATCTCGACGGGCGGCTTGGACGTGACGTGGACGGCGCGTTCGACGGCGGTCCGGTTCTCGATCTCCCTGTTGAACTCCAGGGAGACGATCATTCCGGTGCCGACCGTGGAGCGGTTCTCCGGGCTGACGTATCCGATGAAGCGCTCGTCGGGGACGTACGTGGTGAAGGTGGTGTGCCGGGCCGAGCGGCGCCCGTGGCCGTCCAGGGCCACCACGTCGACGGTGTACTTGGCGGCGAGCGCGAGCCGCGCCTCGTCGGGTTCCCAGCGCAGGCCGTCGTCGGAGATGTGCCCGGACACCGGGGTCTCCTGCGCGTCCTGCGACTTGACGACCTTGACCGACTCCAGCCGCCCGCTGGGTACGCGGACGCGGAATCGGCTGTCCTGTCGGACGCCCTTGCTGTTGTCGTCGGGCAGGACGCGGATGACGTCCTCGGGTGCGGGGGGCTTGCCCAGCCCGCCCAGATCGATCCCTCCCGTGGATCCGGAAGTGCAGCCGGCCAGCAGTCCGGCCCATGTCAGTACGGCGGCCAGTGCGGCCCCTGCGCGCCGAGCGCGCCCTTGTACGTGCCTCACATCGCACCCAACGACGCGGCCCGCTCCGGGGAAACGTGAGTGCGAGCCCGGCTCTGGGCAGAACAGTGGGGAGGACGACGCGACGGGGAGCAGCGGCCGCGAAGCACCCCGGAGGTGAAGGAGCCGAAAGGAGTCGCCGCCGTGCGCCCTTTTTGACGTCGTTCCATGAGCCGTGGGAGGCCCCAGGTGTCCAGCGCAGCCGAGCAGAAGGCGGTGGCCGAGGAGCAGCTGCCGGCTGCCGTCGTCAATGGCACACGGCATGCCGCGCCGCCGCCGGTCCCCGTGTGGCCGGGTGCGCCGACGCCGCTCGGGTCGCGGTTCCGGGTGGGTCCCGACGGGGTCGCGGGCACCAACTTCGCGCTGTGGGCGGGCGGGGCCGAGGGGGTCGAGCTGTGCCTCTTCGACGAGCGGGGCAAGGAGACGCGGGCGCGGCTGACCGAGCTGACGCACGAGATCTGGCACGGCTTCGTGCCGGGCGTGATGCCCGGGCAGCGGTACGGCTATCGGGTGCACGGCCGCTGGGACCCGTGGACCGGCGGCCGCTGGAACCCGGCGAAGCTGCTTCTCGACCCGTACGCCCGCGCGGTGGACGGCGACTTCAGTCTGCCGCCCGAGGTGTACGGGCATGTCCGCGACTGGCCGCAGCAGCAGGTCGCCGACACGGTGCGCGACGAGCGGGACTCGGCGCCGTACGTCCCCAAGGGGGTCGTCGTCCACGATGACGCACCCGGCGACGAGTGGGAGGACGACCGCCGTCCGAAGACACCGTGGGCGGACTCCGTCATCTACGAGCTGCACGTACGGGGCTTCACGAAGCTGCACCCGGGGATACCCGAGGAACTCCGCGGCACCTACGCCGGGTTGGCACATCCGGCGGCCATAGAACACCTGGTGAAGCTGGGTGTCACGGCGGTGGAGCTGCTCCCCGTGCACCAGTTCGCCCACGAGGACCACCTGCTGCGGCGAGGCCTCAAGAACTACTGGGGCTACAACTCCATCGGCTACTTCGCCCCGCACGCCACCTACGCCGCCTCCGGTACGACCGGCCAGCAGGTCGGCGAGTTCAAGCGCATGGTGCGCGCCCTGCACGCGGCCGGGATCGAGGTCATCCTCGACGTGGTCTACAACCACACGGCGGAGGCGGGCGAGCTGGGCCCGACACTTTCGCTGAAGGGCATCGACAACCGGGGCTACTACAGGTTGCAGTCGGACGCGCGGAGGTACGCCGACTACACGGGCTGCGGCAACACACTGCATGTGGTGCAGCCGCATGTCCTGCGTCTCATCACCGACTCCCTGCGCTACTGGGTGACGGAGATGGGCGTCGACGGCTTCCGCTTCGACCTGGCCGCCGCGCTGGCCCGGTCGATGCACGACGTCGACATGCTGTCCCCGTTCCTGGCGGTGATCGCCCAGGACCCGGTGCTGCGGCGCGTGAAGCTGATCGCCGAACCGTGGGACGTGGGGTCCGGCGGGTACCAGGTCGGTGCCTTTCCTCCGCTGTGGACGGAGTGGAACGACCGGTACCGCAACGCCGTGCGGGACTTCTGGCGGGGCGCGCTGCCCGACGTGCGGGATCTCGGCTACCGCCTGTCGGGGTCCAGCGATCTCTACGCCTGGGGCGGCCGACGCCCGTACGCCTCCGTCAACTTCGTGACCGCGCACGACGGTTTCACACTGCGGGACATGGTGTCGTACGAGCGCAAGCACAACGAGGCCAACGGCGAGGGCAACCGGGACGGTTCGGACGACAACCGGTCGTGGAACTGCGGGGCGGAGGGCGAGACCGACGACGAGCGGGTTCGAGGGCTCAGGCGCCGCCAGTTGCGGAACCTGCTGACGACGCTGCTGCTGTCGACGGGGGTGCCGATGCTGGTCGCGGGCGACGAGCTGGGACGCACCCAGCGCGGCAACAACAACGCGTACTGCCAGGACAACGAGATCAGCTGGCTGGACTGGGAACTGCTGGAACAGCCGGGCTGGAAGGCTCTGTTCGACCTGACGTCCAGGCTCATCGCACTACGGCACCGGCACCCGGTCCTGCGCCGCCGGGCCTTCTTCTCCGGACGGGCGCACTCCGCGGACGGGCTGCGGGACCTGGCCTGGTTCACGGCGCGGGGCTCGGAGATGACGGAACGGGACTGGTACGCGCCGGCGGCCACACTCGGCATGTATCTGTCCGGCCGCGACATCCCCGGACGGGACGAGCGGGGTGCGCCGATCGTCGACGACAGCTTCCTCGCCGTACTCCACGCCGGGGACCGCCCGTCGAGCTTCGTCCTGCCGGGACCGCCGTGGGCGGAGCGGTACGAGGTGGTGGTCGACACGGCCCGGGAGGCACAGGCGGAGGAGCCGGGGGTGGTGCATCGGGCGGGGACGGCGATCACGGTGCCGGCTCGGGCGGTGCTGCTGCTGAAGGTGACGGGGTAGACGGTGGAGTCCACGGAACCTCAACTGTCTCTGCCGGCAAAGCCGTTCGGGGCACGGGGCCGAGCCGCTAGCCTCGTTCCGTGAGCGGACAGCTGCTGGGTTCCGTGCTGGGCGTCGGCGTCCTCGCGGTGATCCTGTTCGTGGCGCGCCCCTACTTCACCACTCTGGCCAACACGGCCGCGCAGGCGACCCCGCATGCCGTACGCAGGCTGTACCGGCGACTCCGCCCGGTCGGCGGCCGTCGGCTGAAGCGCTACCGCGATCAGGTCCGGGTCGAGTGCTCCAGGGTCCGGCTCGGCCTCTCCCACGGCGACCAGGACGGCGACGGCGGCGGGCCGCCCGGTCTGAGGGACGTCTATGTGCCGTTGCAGTGCGAGCAGGGCGGCGGTCGCACCGACGCGGCGGGGCTGCTGCACGGCCACCGCCGCACCGTTCTGCTCGGGGACCCGGGGGCCGGCAAGACCCTGCTGCTCAAGCACGAGATGCTGGACTGGGCGGACGGCGGGGACGACAAGGTCGTGCCCGTGATCGTCGAACTGCACGCGTGCAACCGCAGGAAGGACTCCTTCGAGGAGCTCATCACCGAGAAGTTCCAGCAGGCGGGCATCGCCACCGCCGCGGAGATGGTGGAGAGGCGTCTGGACTCCGGTGGGCTGCGGGTCTTCTTCGACGGACTGGACGAGGTCGGTTCCGAGGAGTTCGAGCGGGTGGTCCGGGAACTCCATGACTTCGCCGTCCGGCATCCCGACTGCGACATGGTCGTCTCGTGCCGGACAGCCGCCTACGACCAGCAGCTGCAGGATGTGTTCGACCAGGAGATCCGGGTCGCCGAGTTCGACGACGCCTCCATCCTGCGCTTCCTGGCCAAGTGGCCCGACCTCGCCGACCAGGTCACGGCGGCCCGGATCTTCCAGGCGCTCCAGGACGACCCGGAGCTGATGGTGCTGGCGCGCAGCCCGCTGATGCTCACCCTGATCGCCTACCTCCAGTCCGGCGACCGGCCCGAGAGCGTCGGCCCGCTGCCCAACTCCCGGGCCCGCTTCTACGACATGGCGGTCGCCCATCTGCTGGACCGGGACCGGCTGCTGAACCGCAGCGAGGCGATCGGTTCGTACCACGCGGGCCGCAAGACCCTGGTGCTCCAGCGGCTCGCCCTCAAGCAGCTGAGCGAGTCGTCGGCGCGCGGGGACCAGCAGGAGATCACCCGCGAGCAGTTCGAGTCCGTCATCGAGGAGCTGCTGCCCGGCTTCGACCTGGACCGCAGCCCTCATCTCCAGGGAATGCTGCGGGAGATCGTCAGCCGCAGTGAGCTGATCAAGGACATCGACCGCGGCCGCCACTACCAGTTCACCCACCTCACGCTGCTCGAGTACCTCGCCGCCTGTGAACTGCGCGCCGACGAGCAGACCTTGATGCACCACTACCGGCGGGACCCGAAACCGTGGCGGGAGACCGTACGCATGTGGTGCGCGGTCACCCGTGGCTCCTGCACCCGGGTGGTGCGGGAGGTCTTCGAGGACGCCGACATGTGGCGGAAGGTGCTCGCCCTGCAGTGCCTGGCCGACGCCGTGCACATCGAGGAGGACCTGGCCGAGGAGATCCTGACGTTCTTCCTGGGCCGCCTCGGCACCTCCGGCGACACCCGGGGCGACGTCGCCAAGGGGCTCGGCACGCTGGCAGCCAGCAACAGCCCGCGGGGGCGGCGGGTCCTGGAGGCGCTGGTCGAGACGGCACAGGGACCCGCCTCGGCGCGACGGACGGCGGCGCTGCGGGCCCTGACCGTGTCCGGGCGCCAGGAGGCGGCGCAGGCCCTGGCTCGGCAACAGGACGACGAGGCGCGTACGGCACTCCAGGCGATGGGTGACGTGGCGGTGTCGTCGCTGGCCCGGCGGGCCGAGCTGGGCGAGATCTGGGCGGTGCGCTCACTCAGGGCGGTGGGGACGCCGGCCGCGGCGATACAGCTGGCGGGGCTGCTGTGGGGCGGGCACCCGGTGGTCTTTCCCGTCGCGCGGGCGGCCGCTTGGAACCTGGCCTCGCTGATCTGCAACCCGGACGTGCGCGATGCCCTGAGCGAGTGGACTCCGCCCTCGGATCTCCCGCACGACCAGCAGTACGGCTGGATCTGGAGCGGGCTGCCCTACAGCGGCACACTGAAGACGATCGTGGCGCGGGTCGCGTGGCTGATGGACTGCGGGCGGCTCGACGGGCATCCCGCCGCCGGTCTGGCGGCCGACCTGGAACCGCCGGAGGGTGTGACGACCGTCCACCCGCATATCGGGATTCCCCTGTTCGCCTGCGCCACATTCCGTTGGGCGAGGCTGCCCAGCGGGGACGCCACCTGGCGCGAGGTGGACAGCCAGGTCAACGCGGCCTGGGAGCCGTTGGAGCTGTCGCCGAACGCCTGGGGCTCTCTGCGTGATCGCCGACGTCTGTGCGAGTTCGCCTTCGAGAGCCCGGCGGCGCCCTCGGACCGTGGCAGACAGGCTCTGGAACCGCTGCGCGACGTCCTGCTGAGGATCCACGGTGTGGCACCGACGCAGCAGGCGGTGTTGCGGTCCCTGCCCTGGGCCATGCAGGTGGAACTCATCAAGATCCGGTTCGGCAACCCGGCGGTCCGGTTCGGGTGGCGGCTGCGGCACAGCGCGCAGGATCTGCGGAACGAGTGGTGCCAGATCCAGGAACAGCCCGATCCACCGCGCACCATGAACGCCGTAGCCTGGGCCGCGGGAGGTCTGCTGGCTCTCCTCACTGTCGGAACCGGCGGCACGCGCGTCGTCTCGCAGGTGTTCGGCTGGCGCCCGTTCGGTCTCGGTCCCTGGGAACCCCCGGAACTGGCCAAGGTGGGCTTCCTCGTCCTCGTCGCCACCGCGGGACTGCTGTTCGTCGCGCTCAAGACCTCGTTGGACCGTGACTGGGACGACGTCATGACTCTGGTGGCCATCGCCTTCGGAGCGGTTCTCCTGCCGTTCCTGCTGTGGGTCGCGATCGACACCGGAAGGCAGCTGACGGGCAGCTGGCGGATCCCGCTCCTCACCACGGCCGCGCTGACCGGATGCTGCGCCCTGGCGGTCCAGTTGACCACCCAGATCAACAGGAAGCGGAACAACCCCCTGCGCGCCGCCTTCTCCGCCCAGCCGGACCTCGTCTGAGATCGGTTGGCTCAGGCAACGTTTCAGGTCCATGAACTCCCCGCCGGATTTCTGGCCAGGAGGTGGGGTCCGTTGATCCACTGAGGCACATGCCCGAGATATCCCGCCGCGCCTTCGGTGGCCTCGTCGGTGGCGGTGCCGTGACCGCCGTCGCCGGTACGGCCGCCGGCGCCGAGGCCGCTGAGAACGCCGCCCCCGCCGAGCGCCCCTTCCAGGCCCGCCACGCCGCCTCCTCCGGCAGGCGCCCCAACATCCTGGTCATCCTCGGTGACGACCTCGGCTGGGCCGACCTGTCCTCCTACGGCGCCCCGCACATCAGGACGCCGCACCTGGACCGGCTGGCCCGGCAGGGTGTGCGGTTCACCGACGCGTACTCCGGGTCGGCCACCTGCTCGCCGACCCGGTTCAGCCTCTACACGGGGCGCTATCCGGGACGTACCCCGGGCGGGCTCGCCGAGCCGATCGGAAACCGGACGCAGGGGCTGGACCCGAACCACCCCACGCTCGCCTCCCTGCTGAAGAAGGCCGGTTACGCCACCGCCCTGATCGGCAAGTGGCACTGCGGCTGGCTGCCGGACCACAGCCCCACCAAGTCCGGCTGGGACGAGTTCTTCGGCAACCACGGCGGTGTACTGGAGTACTTCTCCAAGCTCGGCCAACTCGGCGAATACGACCTGTACGAGGGTGACGCCACCTACAAGGACCTGCGCTACTACACCGAGGTCCTGACCGAGCGGGCCGTCGAGTACGTCGGCCGGGACCACGACAGGCCCTGGCTGCTGAACCTCAACTTCACCACCCCGCACTGGCCGTGGCTCGCGGAGGGCGACGAGGAGACGGGCGCCGAGATCGAGGCGAGGATCCGCGCCGCCAAGACGCAGGCCGACGTCGTCGCCGCGCTCAACCACTACGACGGCGGCTCGGTCGAGAAGTACAAGGAGATGGTGGAGAGCCTGGACGCCGCCGTCGGCGAGGTGCTCGCCGCGCTGCGCCGCTCCGGACAGGAGGAGAACACCCTCGTCCTCTTCGCCAGCGACAACGGCGGAGAGCGCTACTCCTACAACTGGCCGCTCAGCGGCGAGAAGTTCGTGCTGCTCGAAGGCGGCATCCGGGTCCCGACGATCGTGCGCTGGCCCGCCCGCGTCGACGGCCACCAGGTCAGCCACGAGCCCAACTTCTCCCCCGACTGGACGGCGACCCTGCTGGAGATCGGCGGCGCCCGCCCCGACCCGGCGTACCCGCTGGACGGCACCAGCCTCGCCGGATACCTGCTGAAGGGCGAGGAACCGCCCGAGCGGGACCTGTTCTGGCGGGTGCGGGCCAACCGGGCGCTGCGGCGCGGGGACTGGAAGTACTACCAGGACGCCGGCAAGGCCGACCACCTCTACAACCTGGCCGCCGACTCCCGTGAACAGGCCGATCTGGCCCCGGACAAGCCCGAGTTGCTCGCCGAGCTGAAGGCGTCCTGGGAGAGGATCGCCGACACCCTGCTGCCGTACCCGAACTAGCCGAGGATTCCTCGCTCGTACGCCGTCGCCACCGCCGCCGCCCGGTCCTTGACGCCCAACTTGGCGTACAGGTGGGTGAGATGGGTCTTCACGGTCGCCTCGCTGATGAACAGTTCACGGGCGATCTCACGGTTGGACGTGCCCCTGGCGACCAGGGCCAGCACCTCGCGCTCGCGCGCGGAGAGCGGCTCGTTGCCGGGGGCGCGCACGGCCGAGACCAGACGGGAGGCGACGGCCGGGGAGAGGACCGTACGGCCGTCCGCCGCCGCACGGACAGCCGTGAACAGCTCGTCGCGCGGGGCGTCCTTGAGCAGATAGCCCGTCGCGCCCGCCTCGATCGCGGGCAGGGTGTCCGAGTCCGTGTCGTACGTGGTGAGGACGAGGACTTTCGCGCGGGCGGCCCGGCGGGTCAGTTCCCGGATGGCGTCGACTCCCCCGCCGCCCGGCATGCGCAGATCCATCAGGATCACGTCGGGGTCGAGCGCGGCGGCCTGCGCCAGTGCCTCGACACCGTTCGACGCCTCGCCGAGCACGGTGAATCCGGGGGCGTTCTCGAACATGCCGCGCAGACCGTCCCGTACCACGGGATGGTCGTCGACGATCAGCAGCGCGATGTCATGGGTCATGGCGGACCAACGGTACGCGAGCCGACAGTGCCGTGCCGTGGCCCGGCTCGGACTCCACGGTGAGGGAGCCGGCGATGCGTTCGGCGCGGGCGCGCATCCCGTCGAGACCGAAGCCGCCGGTGCGGGTGCGTGCGGGGACGGCGAGGGGGTCGAAGCCCTGGCCGTCGTCGCGGATGTCGAGGATCACCTCGTCGCCCAGGAAGCTGAGGGTCACCCCGACGCGGGTGGCCCGCGCATGGCGGGCGGCGTTCGACAGGGCCTCCTGGACGATCCTCAGCAGGGTGGCCGCGACCTCCTCGTGCAGCTGCTCCGCCCGCCCGGTCACGGTGAAATCGGACCGTACGCCCGTCCGTTCACCCCATTCGGCGACCGTCTTCTTCAGCGCCTCCGGCAGCCCGGCGTCCTCCAGCGCCACCGGGGCGAGGTTGTGCACCGAGCGGCGGGCCTCGCCGAGGCTGTGCCGGGCGAGGTCGGAGGCGCGGGCGAGATGGGTGCGGGCGATGTCGAGGTCGGGGGCGTTGGCGACGACCTGGAGCTGGGCGATGATGCCGGTGAGGCCCTGGGCGATGGTGTCGTGGATCTCGGCGGCGAGCCGCCGGCGCTCGTCGGCGACGCCCGCTTCCCGTGCCTGGACGAGGAGTTGGGCGTGAAGGGCGGCGTTCTCGTCGAGCGCCTGCTGCAACGCCGTGTTGGTGCGCTCGAGTTCGGTGATGGTGACCGCCCGCTCGCGGGAGCGCTCCTCCTGCTGCTGGGTGAGATGGCCGGCCAGCCCCAGAAGGGCGGTGTTCGTGCACAGCATCACACCGAACAGCGGCCACTGGATCGTGTCGTGGAACGGCAGCCCGCCGGCCTGTGTGCCCGCCACGACGACGGCGGTGGCGAAGAGGCCGAGCCGCTGCCGCCAGAGGCCGGGGATCGTCTCGTCGCTGTCGAAGTAGCCGCAGGCCGCGTAGAACCCGAAGAACGGGTTGATCCAGGTGAGGCCGAAGGAGATCGCCCAGCGCAGGCCGAAGTAGACGGTGCCGCGACGGGACGGGGTCCGGCGGCCGCGGCGGGGGCCGTGCCACAGCTGGAGCAGCACCGCGGCGAGCACCAGCGCCCCGACCGAGTACCACTCCGCGGCGGTCCCCATGAGGCCGCTCGAGACGACCGCGAGGATGGTGGAGACGAGGAGCAGCCCGTAGACGCCCCAGGAATGGAACTGGTCCTGACGGTGCTCGAGCTGCTGGTCCGTCGCGGTCATCTCCCCAGTCTGCACGGCCGGTCCCCTACTCCCAGCGGAACCAGCGCTGCGCGGCGGCCGTGAGCAGCACCGTCCAGGCGACGAGCACGCCCAGGTGGGTCCAGCCCGGCCAGTCGCCGCCCGCGGCCCGGTTCAGTGCCTCGGCGGCCGCGCCGAACGGGGTGTACCCGACGATCCGGGCGAGGACGTCCGGCATGGTCTGCACCGGCGCCCACACCCCCGCGCAGAACATCGACGGGAAGAACACGGCCGACCCGATGGCGCCGGCGATCTTCGTCGTCCGGGACAGCGCGGAGATCACCGCGCCGAGCGCGAGGGCGACCAGGACGGCCAGGACCAGGGCGAGCAGGTATCCGAGGAGCTGCTCGGGCAGTCGTACGTCGAAGGCGAGCCGGCCGACGACGAGGGCGAGCAGCGCGGACGCCAGGGCGGCGGCGCCGTAGACCAGCATCTGCGCGGAGAGCAGGGCGGACGGCCGGACCGGGGTCGTGGACATACGGCGCAGGATGCCGCGCTCGCGGTAGCCGGTGAGGGTCTGCGGCATGGCCTGGAGGCCGCCCACGATCAGACCGAGGAGCACGGCCACGGGGACGTAGACGTCGATGGTCCGCAGGCCGCCGAGGTCGGCCTCGTGGTCGTGGAAGGCCGGGATCGAGCCGAGGATCACCAGCAGCAGGGTCGGGAACAGCAGGATCCAGAAGAGGGCGCCGGGTTCGCGGCGGAAGAGCCGGAGCTCGGTCCTGAGGACGGCGGTGTTCATGCCGCTGCCTCCTTGGTCTCGGTGAGGTCCAGGAACGCGTCGTCCAATGTGGCGTCGGTGACCCGGAGTTGGTGGGCGGTGATGCGGTGGCGGGCCAGCAGCGTGATGACGGCGTTGACCGTCTCGTCGGTGCCGGCGAGCGTGACGCGGCCGTCCCGGTGCTGGACCGACGCGAGCGCGGGCAGGGCGTTCAGGTCACGGTCGTCGAGGGGGACGGACGGCGTGAAGCTGATGACGGTGGCGCCCGCCGAGCGTCGGATGAGTCCGGCCGGGGTGTCCAGGGCCGCGATCCGGCCCTTGTCGATCACCGCGATCCGGTCGCACAGCCGCTGCGCCTCCTCCATGAAGTGCGTGACCAGCAGGACGGTGACACCGCTCGCGCGGACCTCCTCGATGAGCTCCCAGGTGTCGCGGCGGGCGCGGGGATCGAGGCCCGTGGTCAGCTCGTCTAGGACGACGACCCTGGGCTTGCCGATGAGGGCGAGCGCGATGAACAGGCGCTGCTTCTGACCGCCGGACAGCTTGCCGAACCGGGTGGTCAGCCTGCCGGTCAGGCCGAGGCGCTCGGCGAGCGGGCGCCAGTCGGCGGGCTTCTCGTGGAACGCGGCGTACAGCTCCAGGGCCTCGCGCACGGTCAGCTTGGGCTGGAGCTCGCTCTGCTGGAGCTGGGCGCCGAGGACGCGGGCGACCCGCTCGTGGTCGGCGATCGGGTCGAGGCCGGTGACGCGGACACGGCCGGCGTCGGGGACGCGCAGGCCCTCGACGCACTCGACGGTGGTGGTCTTGCCGGCTCCGTTCGGGCCTAGGACGCCGAAGATCTCGCCTTCCTCGACGGTGAAGGAGACACCGTCCACGGCGGGCCGGCCGCCGTAGGACTTGCGCAGTTCGGTGACTTCGATGACGGACATGGCATCAGCGTCGCGGTGGGCGGGCGGTGCGCACATCGGCCGTCACGCTCGAAGGGCCATCAGCCGATCGGTTGATGCGGGGGTACGACAGTGCCGTGCGGTCGGTCGAACGCGCAGGTCGTGGGTCCAGCGGCCGATTCGGGTCCGGCCAAAACTCGGTGGGCGTTGTCAGTGCCGATTTGTAGGCTCACTGCTGATGCCCTCGACACGTGCCACCACCAAGGAACACTCCGCCGTCCGTACCCTGCTGCGCCTGTGGCCGTACGTCAGGCCCGTCCGGGCGCGGCTGCTCGGCGCCGCGTTCGTGGCGATCCTCGCGTCCTGTGCGGGGCTGGTGATCCCGCTCGTCCTGAAGTGGATGGTGGACGGACCGGTCGCCGACCAGGATCCGGCGGGCGTGTGGCTCGGCGCGCTGTTCCTGCTGCTGCTCGGGCTCGGGGAGGCGCTGCTGTTCGGGCTGCGGCGGTGGCTGGTGGCGCGGCCGCTGTCCCATGTCGAGGCGGAGATGCGGGCGGATCTGTACGGGCATCTGCAGCGGCTGCCGGTGTCGTTCCACGACCGGTGGGCATCGGGTCAGCTGCTGTCGCGCGGCACCACCGACCTGATGCTGGTGCGGATGTTCCTGGCGTTCCCGCTGACGTTCCTGCTGGTCAACGGGGTGACGATCCTCATCGGCGTGATCATCATGCTGCTCCAGGACTGGACGCTCGGGCTGGTGATCCTGGGGCCCGCCGTGCCCGTGATCGTCACGTGTGTGCTCTTCGAGCGGCGGTACTTCCATGTGGCGCGGCTCGCCCAGGACCAGGTCGGCGATCTGACGACGGTCGTCGAGGAGAGCGTGCTCGGCATCCGCATCATCAAGGGCTTCGGGCGGCACCGCAGCCAGGCGCGGGCGTTCCGTGAACTGTCGCGGACCCTGCGCGGGACGGAGCTGCGCAAGGCCCGGCTGCTCGCGTCGATCTGGGGTGTCATCGTGACGCTGCCGGAGATCGCCATCGGGGCCGCGCTGGTGCTGGGGTCGGTACAGGTGGCCGACGGGGACCTGTCGGCGGGGACCCTGGTCGCCTTTCTGTCCACGGCTCTGGCGCTGCGGTGGCCCATCGACTCGATCGGCTTCCTGCTGGCGATCAGCCAGGACGCGGCGAGCGCGACGGAACGATATTTCGAGGTGCTGGACGAAACGCCGGAGGATTCCGCGGTGAGCGCGGCCGACGCCGACCGGAAGGACAGCGGGATGCGGTTCGACCACGTCGTCTTCCGCTATCCCGACGCTCCCTCCGACTCCCCGCCCGTCCTCGACCGCATAGACCTCCACATACGCCCCGGCGAGTCCATGGCCCTGGTCGGCGCCACCGGCAGCGGCAAGACGACCCTCACCGCCCTCGTCCCCCGCCTGCATGAGGTCACCTCCGGCCACATCACCCTCGACGGCCAGGACATCGCGGCCATGCCCAGGCAATCGCTGCGCGAACTCGTGGCCGTCGCCTTCGAGGAGCCCACCCTCTTCTCCGCGAGCGTCGGCGACAACGTCCTCATGGGAGCCGAGGACACCGCGGGGGACGCTGAATTGGACCGTGCCCTCGCCGTCGCCCAGGCCGACTTCGTGCACGCCCTCCCCCAAGGCACCGGGACCCAGGTCGGCGAGCAGGGGCTCAGCCTCTCCGGCGGCCAGCGGCAGCGCCTCGCTCTCGCGAGGGCGGTGGTCGGGCAGCCCCGGTTCCTCGTGCTCGACGACCCCCTGTCCGCACTGGACGTGCACACCGAGGCCGCCGTGGAAGCCGCGCTGCGGGAGGTGCTCGCCGAGACCACCGCGCTCATCGTGGCGCACCGGCCCTCGACCGTGCTGCTCGCCGACCGGGTCGCCCTGCTGTCGGAGGGCCGGATCGCCGCCGTGGGCACCCACCACGAACTGCTGCGCACGAACGCCGAGTACGCCCACCTCATGTCGGGGTCCGGGGAGACGGGGGAGGACCGATGACGGCGCCGACGAAGGCCGGGCCCGCCACCGCCGACGAGGAACCGGACGGCCACAGGGCCGCCGCCGGCGGCGACCCCTTCGACCGCGACGTCCTGCCCACCCCGCCCCGCGCGACCTCCGACCTCCTGCGCTCCCTGCTCGCACCGATGAAGGCCCGCGCCCTCGGCGCCGCGCTTCTGCTGCTGCTCCAGCAGGCGGCGGTGCAGGCGGGCCCGCTGCTGGTGGCGTACGCGATCGACCGCGCCGTACCGGCGTTCCGCGAGGACCGCCACGGCCCGCTGATCGCCGTGGGCGTCGGCTATCTGCTGTGCGCGCTGGCCGCGGGCGGGCTGCAGTACGTGTTCATCCTCGCCTCGGCGCGGGTCAACCAGGATGTGCTGCTCGACCTGCGCGGCCGTATCTTCCGCCATGCGCAGGCCCTCAGCGTCGACTTCCACGAGCGCTACACCTCGGGCCGGCTCATCTCCCGCTCCACGGCGGACGTCGAGTCGCTGCGCGAGCTCCTGAGCGAGGGGCTCCAGGAACTGGTGACGGTCGTCCTGTCCTTCGTCTACATCTCGGCGCTGCTGCTCTGGCTGGACCTGGGCCTCGGCGCGGTGGCGGTGGCGTCGTTCGTGCCGCTCTATCTCCTCGTACGGATCTACCAGCGGCGCGCGGGAGAGGTGTACACCCGGCGGTCCACCGCGATCGCCTCCGTGATCGTGAAGTTCGTCGAGACGATGAACGGCATCCGCCCAGTGCGCGCGTTCCGCCGCGAGGCGGCCAACGACGCCGACTTCGCCGTGCTCAACAAGCGGCACGAGCGCGCCAACGGCGACGCGCTCCTCGAGATGGCCCGCTATGTGGTCGGCTCCCGGCTCGTCGCCAACACGGCCGTCGCGCTGATCGTGCTGTGGGGCGCCCACCGGGTGGCGGGCGGCACGCTGGAGCTCGGTGTGCTGGCCGCGGCGGTGCTGTATCTGCGGCGGCTGTACGACCCGATCGACCGGCTCGGCATGTTCCTCAACTCGTACCAGTCGGCGGCGGCCTCACTGGAGAAGATCGCGGGCCTGCTCGCGCAGACGCCGTCGGTGCCGGAACCGTCCGAGCCCCGGCAGCTTCCGCCCCTGGAGTCCGAGCATCCCGGCCGCGAGGTCGTCTTCGACGGCGTCCGCTTCGCCTACCGCACCGGCGGCGAGGTCCTGCCCCGCTTCGACCTCACCCTCCCCGCCGGACAGACGGTCGCGGTGGTCGGCTCGACCGGTGCCGGCAAATCCACGCTGGCCAAGCTCCTCGCCCGCTTCTACGACCCCTCCGAGGGTCGCGTCCTGCTCGACGGGGTCGATCTGCGCGAGCTGGCCGTGCCCGAACTGCGGCGCGGGGTCGTCATGGTGACGCAGGAGGCCTTCCTGTTCTCCGGCACGGTCGCCGACAACATCGCCATCGGTCGCCCGGACGCCACCCGCGAGGACATCGAGCGGGCCGCGAAGGCGATCGGCGCCCATGAGTTCATCAGCGCCCTGCCCGACGGCTACGACACGGACGTACGCAAGCGGGGCGGCCGTATCTCCGCCGGTCAGCGCCAACTCGTCGCGTTCGCGCGGGCGTTGCTCGCCGACCCGGCGGTGCTCATCCTGGACGAGGCGACCAGCTCGCTGGACATCCCGGGCGAACGGGCCGTGCAGCGGGCGATGTCGACGGTCCTGCACGGCCGTACGGCGGTGGTGATCGCCCACCGTCTCTCCACGGTCGAGATCGCCGACCGGGTGCTGGTGATGGAGCACGGCCGGATCGTCGAGGACGGCCCGCCTGACGAACTCATCGCGGGGACAGGCAGGTTCGCGGATCTGCACCGGGCGTGGCAGGACAGTCTGGCGTAGGGAATCGGGGGAACGACAGGTGATCGACGCGTACGAGGATCCCGGCACGCCCGACACGCGAGGCGGCTGGTGGTACCTGTGGTGGCTCGTGCGGTGCCAGGCGGGCCGGTGCGCCCTCGGGGCGGTGATCGCCAGTACCTGGATGGTGCTGCTGGCCGCGACGCCGTACCTGATGGCCAAGGCGATCGACGAGGGTCTGGAACCGGGCGACTTCGGCGCGCTGACCGGCTGGTCCGCGGCCCTCTTCGTGGTGGGGTCGTTCAACGCGTGGCTGAGCATCATGCGGCACCGCACGATGACCCGGGTGCGGATGGACGCCAACTTCCGCACGGTGAAGGTCGTCGTCGGCCACGCGGTCCGGCTCGGCGCCGCGCTGTCGCGCCGGGCGGGTGCCGGGGAGGTCGTCACGATCGGGGTGGGCGACGTACAGACGATCGCGCAGGCCCTGACCGTGGTCGGCCCGGGCGTCGGGGCCGTCATCGCCTATCTGACGATCGCCGGACTGCTGGTCTCGGTCTCACCGCTGATCGCGGCCGTGGTGCTGCTGGGCATCCCCGCGATCGTCGTCCTCGTCGGCCCTCTCCTCACCCGCCTCCAGGGCACGGAGACCGAGTACCGCGAGCGTCAGGGCGTCCTGACCGCCCGTATCGCCGACCTCGCGAGCGGCCTCCGCGTCCTCAACGGCCTCGGCGGCAAGGGCCTGGTCGCGGACGCCTTCCACCGCGACTCCCAGCATCTGCGCGCCCAGGGCTACCGCGTCGGCGCGGTCACCAGTTGGGTCCAGGCCCTCGGCGTGGGCCTCCCGACGATCTTCCTGTCCGTGGTGACCTGGCTGGCCGCCCGCCTCGCCGCCCAGGGCGACATCACCGTGGGCGAGCTGGTCTCGGTCTACGGCTATGTCGCGGTCCTGGTGGGCCCGGTGGCCTTCTGGGTCGAGTGCGGCTACATGCTGAGCCGGGGCGTGGTGGCGGCCCGTCGTGTCGTACGTTTCCTGCGCCTGCAGCCCATGGAGGACGCGGGCACAAGCCCGGCCCCCGCGGAACCGTCGGTACTCCACGACCCCGAGTCGGGCGTGCGGGTCCGACCGGGCCGCCTGACGGCACTGGCGAGCGCACATCCGGCGGACACGGCAGCGGTGATCGACCGCCTGGGCAGATACACCCCGTCGCGAACGACCTGGGGCGAAGTCCCTCTGGACGAGATCCCGTTGACGGAAATCCGCGCCCGCATCCTGGTGGCGGACCACGAGGCGGACGTGTTCGCGGACACGCTGCGCAATGTAGTGAAGGGTGCCGGTAGATCTTCTAGGGGCGCGGGGAACTGCGCGACCAGCCACGACGAACCCGCAGCCGCCAAGCCACAGTCCGAGGCACCCCCTGAAGCGCACCTCGCCCAAGCCCTCCACGCAGCGGTAGCCGACGACATAGTCCAAGCCCTCCCAGACGGCCTGGACTCACAGATCGACGCCCAGGCCCGCAACCTCTCCGGCGGCCAACGCCAACGCATCCGCCTGGCAAGAGCCCTCGCCGCCGACCCAGAAGTACTGCTCGCCACAGAACCCACCTCGGCCCTGGACGCCCACACCGAGGCCCGCGTCGCCAACAGACTCCGCGCCGCCCGCGACGGTCGTACCACCCTCGTCACCACCACCTCCCCCCTGGTCCTGGACCACATGGACACCGTCCTCCACCTGGTCGACGGCAAGGTCGCGGCCACCGGCACGCACCGCCAACTCCTCGACACCTCCCCCGGCTACCGCGAACTCGTCGCCAGGGACACCGACTCCGAGGAGGCCGTACGGTGACGTCCGGACACCTGCCCGTCGCCGGACCCGCGGACGTCCGCCAGGCCTCGCTCCGACTGATCCGAGCCGACGGCCGAGCCTTCGCCGCCGCCCTTTCCCTCAACGCGCTGGCCGCGATCGCCGGCCTCGGCGGCCCCTGGCTGCTCGGCAGGATCATCGACGAGGTACGCGGAGGCAGCGGAGTGGGCGCCGTGGACCGACTCGCCCTCGCGCTGCTGGTGTGCTCCGTCGCGGAGCTGCTGCTCGCCCGCTGGGCCCGCTACGTGGGCCACCGCTTCGGCGAACGCACTCTCGCCCGCGTCCGCGAGGAGTTCGTGGACCGCACCCTCGCCCTGCCCGCGTCCGTGGTGGAACGCGCGGGAACAGGCGATCTCACCGCCCGCGGTACGGCGGACGTGGCCACGGTCGGCACGACACTGCGCGACGCCGGCCCCGACCTGTTCATCAACTCCGTGCGGTGCCTGTTCGCGCTCGTCGCCATCCTCCTGATCGATCCGGTCCTCGGCGCCGTCGGCGTCGTCGGCCTCACCCCGATCTGGTTCGCCCTGCGCTGGTATCTGCGCCGGGCCCGGGAGGGCTATCTCGCCGAGGGCGCGGCGACCTCGGACGTCGCCGAGATCGTCGCGGCGACAGCGGCGGGCGCCCGTACGGTGGAGGCGCTCCGGCTGGAGGAACGGCGTGTCCGGGCCAGCCGGGACACCCTCGAGACCGCCCGGCGCACCCGCTTCCACACCCTCTACCTGCGCAGCGTGTTCTTCCCCTCGGTGGAGGTGGCGTACATCCTCCCCATCGCCGGGATCCTGATCATCGGCGGACTCCTTCACACGCACGGGGCGATGAGCCTGGGCTCGGTCGTGGCGGCCGCCCTCTACCTCAACCAGCTGATCAACCCGCTCGACCAGATCCTGATCCGGGTCGAGCAACTGCAGAGCGCCGGTGCCTCGTTCGCCCGCGTGGAGGGGCTGGCGCGCGCTCCGCGGGCCACCGAGGCCAAGGCCCTGTCTCCGGACGGCGACCGGATCGACGTGAGCGGCGTGCGGTATTCCTACGGGCGGGGCGGCGAGGTGCTGCACGGGGTCGACCTGACGGTACGGCCCGGGGAGCGGCTCGCGGTCGTGGGGCCGTCCGGCGCCGGGAAGACCACGCTCAGCCGACTCGTCGCGGGCGTCGACGCGCCCAGTGCGGGCACGGTGACGGTCGGCGGGGTGCCCGTCGTCGAGCTCGGCCCCGAGCAGCTGCGCCGCCAGGTCGTCCTGGTCACGCAGGAGCACCATGTGTTCCTGGGCTCGGTCCGGGACAACCTGCGGATCGCCGAACCGTCCGCCGGGGACGAGGAGTTGTGGTCCGCGCTGGCCGCGGTCGGCGCCGACGCCTGGGTGCGGGAGCTGCCCGACGGCCTCGACACCGCGCTGGGCGACGGCGGTCACCCCACCGACGGTTCGCAGGCCCAGCAACTGGCCCTGGCCCGGGTGGTCCTGGCCGACCCGCACACCCTGATCCTCGACGAGGCCACGGCGCTGCTCGACCCGACCACCGCCCGGCACACCGAGCGTGCCCTGGCAGCCGTACTGGAGGGACGTACCGTCATCGCGATCGCGCACCGGCTGCACACCGCGCACGACGCGGACCGGGTGGCGGTGATGGAGGACGGAATGCTCACCGAACTCGGCTCGCACGAGGAGCTGGTGGCGGCCGACGGGGCGTACGCGGCGCTGTGGCACTCGTGGCACGGGGACCGGCCATCCTGACGATGAGGCAAATTGCCCGTATAACGAACATGACCATCCGGGCAACGGACGATTTCCAGCCAACTTCCTGACGCGCTCCTGACAGAAACCGCGAACTGCTGCCACTCTTCCCACGACCCCGCCACAGCAACCCCACAGCACCTGCACAGCGCTGTGCCGCGGCCGAACTCCCGCACGCGCAATTCCCGTTCTGCCCGGCCGGCCCACCCGCCGCCCGGTCTCCCCCGGCCGCGCGACCCGCGGCCCGCAGACGCAGGAGTCAGTGTTGAGAGCGAGTTCCTCCCACAGACGCACCTCCCACACCATGCACCGCCGGGCCGCCGCAGTGGCACTGGTCGGTGTGTCCGCCCTGATCGCCGCGGCCGTCCAGTCGGGCGCCGCGTCCGCAGCACCGGTGAAGGCACCGTCGGCCGCGGGCAAGGTCATACCGGGCGCCGAGTCCGTCAAGCTCACCCCCGCCCAGCGCGCCGAGCTGATCCGCACAGCCAACGCCGCCAAGGCGGACACCGCCAAGGAACTGGGCCTGGGCGCCAAGGAGAAGCTGGTCGTCCGTGACGTCGTCAAGGACGGCAACGGAACGGTCCACACCCGCTACGAGCGCACCTACGACGGTCTGCCCGTCCTCGGCGGCGACCTCGTCGTGGAGTCCACCAAGGCCGACGCGACCGAGGCCGTGGTGAAGGCGACCCGCGCCGCCATCAAGCCGGCCACCACCACGGCCGCCGTCTCCGCCGCCAAGGCCAAGAGCCAGGCCCTCGGCGCCGCGAAGGCGGAGGACGCCAAGAGCCCCGCCGTCAACCGCGCCCCGCGCAAGGTGATCTGGGCCGGCGACGGCAAGCCGACCCTGGCGTACGAGACGGTCGTGGGCGGCTTCCAGCACGACGGCACCCCGCAGGAGCTGCACGTCGTCACCGACGCCGCCACGGGCGAGAAGCTGTACGAGTGGGAGGCCATCGAGACCGGCACCGGCAACACGGTGTACTCGGGCACGGTCACCCTCGGCACCACACAGTCCGGGTCGACGTACAACCTCACGGACGGCACCCGCGGCGGTCACAAGACCTACAACCTCAACCGCGGCACCTCCGGCACCGGCACCCTCTTCTCCGGTGCCGACGACATCTGGGGCAACGGCAGCCCGTCCAACCTGGAGTCGGCCGGCGCGGACGCGCACTACGGTGCCGCGCTGACGTGGGACTACTACAAGAACGTGCACGGACGCAGCGGTATCCGCGGGGACGGCGTCGGGGCGTACTCCCGCGTCCACTACGGCAACAACTACGTCAACGCGTTCTGGTCCGACAGCTGCTTCTGCATGACGTACGGCGACGGCTCCGGCAACGCCAACCCGCTGACGTCGATCGACGTGGCCGCGCACGAGATGACCCACGGGCTCACCTCGAACACGGCCGGGCTCAACTACAGCGGTGAGTCCGGCGGTCTGAACGAGGCGACTTCGGACATCTTCGGTTCGACCGTCGAGTTCTACGCCAACAACTCCTCCGACGTCGGTGACTACCTCATCGGCGAGGAGATCAACATCAACGGCGACGGCACGCCGCTGCGTTACATGGACCAGCCGAGCAAGGACGGCTCGTCGTACAACAACTGGACGTCCAGCATCGGCAACGCCGACGTGCACTACTCGTCCGGCCCGGCGAACCACTTCTTCTACCTCCTGTCCGAGGGCAGCGGCGCCAAGACCATCAACGGCGTCAGCTACAACTCGCCCACCGCGGACGGCCTTCCGGTCACCGGCATCGGCCGCGACAAGGCGGAGAAGATCTGGTTCCGCGCGCTGACCACGAAGTTCACCTCCACGACCAACTACGCGGCGGCCCGCACCGGCACCCTCGCGGCGACGGGTGAGCTGTACGGCACGACGAGCGCGGAGTACACGGCGGTCCAGAACGCCTGGGCGGGCGTGGCGGTCGGCTCGCGTCCCGGCGGTGGCGGTGGCGGCGGTACCTCCTTCGAGAGCACGACCGACGTATCGATTCCGGACAACGGGGCCGCGGTGACGTCCTCGATCGCCGTGACCGGTCGTACGGGCAACGCGCCGTCGAACCTCGCGGTCGCGGTCGACATCGTGCACACCTACATCGGTGACCTCCAGGTCCAGCTGGTCGCCCCCGACGGCACGGCGTACACGCTGAAGGCGTACGGCACCGGTGGGAGCACGGACAACCTCAACACCACCTACACGGTGAACGCGTCCTCCGAAGTCGCCAACGGGACCTGGCAGTTGAGGGTTCAGGACAACGCGGCCATCGACACCGGCTACATCAACAGCTGGAAGCTCACCTTCCCGTAGACCGGGTGGTGCTGAGCGACTGAAGGACAGGGCGCCGCCCCGGTGGTTCGACTCCCCGGGGCGGCGCCCTCTTTTTGCCAGTGCCTTACCGAGGGCTTGTTGGGCCTTTGCCGAGGTCAAGTCGCTTTACATTGCCGCAATGTTCACTCAGGAGCCGGTTTTCGGCCAACATCACGACGGGGTCATGACATTTATGCGGCCCTGATGCCACTCTTCCTCACACCCGCCGCACAACTTCACAACCACCCCGGGCAGGTTGCCCCACAGCCGTCCGGGCTCCCCCACTAAGGAGCTTGTGTGACCCCCGTCTACGCGCGTCACAAGCGCACCACTCTGGCCATCGCCACCGCTGTCGCGGCCGGAGCCCTCCTCGCCACCGGTCTGACCAGCGGCAGCGCCGCGGCGCAGAGCCCGGCGGAAACCACGGGCAAGGCCACGCTCGCCGCCGCCCCCCTCCAGCTGTCTCCGGCCGCGCGCACCACGCTCATCAAGCAGCAGCAGGCCGGCGCCTCCGACACCGCCCAGGAGATAGGCCTCGGCGCCAAGGAGAAGCTGGTCGTCAAGGACGTCGTGAAGGACGCCGACGGCACCGTCCACACGCGTTACGAGCGCACCTACGCCGGTCTGCCGGTCCTCGGTGGCGACCTGGTCGTCCACGAGTCGAAGTCCGGCGCGGCCAAGGGCGTCTCCAAGGCGACGGCCAAGACCATCAAGGTCGCCTCGCTGACCCCGAAGCTCACCGTCGCCAAGGCCGAGAAGCAGGCGCTGACCGCCGCCAAGGCCGCGGGCTCGGAGAAGACCGCCGCCGACGGCGCGCGCAAGGTCGTCTGGGCCGGCTCGGGCACCCCCGTCCTCGCCTACGAGACGATCGTCGGCGGCTTCCAGGACGACGGCACCCCGAACCAGCTGCACGTCATCACCGACGCCGCCACCGGCAAGAAGCTCTTCGAGCACCAGGGCATCGAGAACGCGACCGGCACCGGCAGAAGCCTGTACTCGGGCACGGTCAGCCTCGAGACCACCCTGTCGGGCTCGACGTACCAGCTGACCGACGGCACGCGCGGCAGCCACAAGACGTACAACAAGGCCCACGGCACCAGCTCCTCCGCGGGCACGCTCTTCACGGACGCCGACAACACGTGGGGCACCGGAGCCGCCTCCAGCTCCACCACCGACCAGACCGCGGCCGTCGACGCCGCCTACGGCGCGGCGACCACCTGGGACTTCTACAAGTCCACCTTCGGCCGCAGCGGCATCAAGAACAACGGTGTCGCGGCCTACTCCCGGGTCCACTACGGCAACGCGTACGTCAACGCGTTCTGGGACGACAGCTGCTTCTGCATGACGTACGGCGACGGCGAGGGCAATGTCAGCCCGCTGACCTCGCTGGACGTGGCAGGCCACGAGATGAGCCACGGCGTCACCTCGAACACGGCGGGCCTGAACTACAGCGGCGAGTCCGGCGGCCTCAACGAGGCGACCTCGGACATCTTCGGCACGGGTGTCGAGTTCTACGCGGCCAACTCCAACGACGTCGGTGACTACCTCATCGGCGAGGAGATCGACATCAACGGCGACGGCACTCCGCTGCGCTACATGGACAAGCCCAGCAAGGACGGCGGCTCGGCGGACTCCTGGTCCTCGTCGGTCGGCAACCTGGACGTCCACTACTCGTCCGGCGTCGCGAACCACTTCTTCTACCTCCTGTCGGAGGGCAGCGGTTCGAAGACGATCAACGGCGTCAGCTACAACTCGCCGACGTCCAACAGCTCCACGGTCACCGGCATCGGCCGCGCGAAGGCGCTCCAGATCTGGTACAAGGCGCTGACGACGTACTTCACGTCGACGACCAACTACAAGGCGGCACGTACGGGCACGCTCTCGGCGGCCTCCGCCCTGTACGGCTCCACCAGCACCGAGTACAAGGCGGTCGCCGCGGCCTGGTCCGCGGTCAACGTGAGCTAGCCCGAGGGGGGCTTGCTGGGCGGCACCCGGGACGAAGGCATTCCGGGGTGCCGCCCTACCCTTGTCTCCCATGTCCTTCACGTACGACGACGTAGGCGCGACCCAGCGGAACGGTTTCTGCCCGCCCGGCTTCCGCCCCCTCCACGTCCGCACCCGCATCGGCGAGGGCGAACAGGTCTTCCGCCGCGCCTCGGAAGCGGTCCTGACCTGGGAGATGCACCGCGCGATGGGCGTGGGCATCGACGCCTCCGCGGACCGCGCGGCGCCCGACGTCGACGTCACGGTGACGCTGGCCGGCCTCATAAAGGCGCCCTGCCGCGTGGTCTGGACGGTGGAGGAACGCCGCCGCGCGGGCTGGGCCTACGGAACGCTTTCCGGCCACCCCGAGTGCGGCGAGGAGTCCTTCGTCGTGGACCGGACCGGGGACGGCACGGTGTGGCTCACCATCTCCGCGTTCAGCCGGGCCGCGAAGTGGTACTCCCGGGCCGGCGGGCCCGCGACGCGGGGGTTGCAGCATGCCTACGCGCGCAGGTGCGGGGTGGTGCTGCGGCGGCTGAGCGGCGGGGACGAGGACTGAGTCCTGCGCGGCCCGCATCAGCCGCCTGGCCGACACCCTCGGGTGTCACCTCATCAGCACCCCCGCCGCCTCCACCACGTCCTCGGACGGCACCGCCACCAGCCCCAGCTCCGCCCCCGACGCCAGCAGTCGATGCGAGGGCAGAATCCGCACCGTGTACCCGAAGGGCCCCGTCCGATCCAGCGACAGCGGCCCCTCGTACACCCACCGCCCTTCCGGGTCGGGCCCGCCCACGGGCTTCAGGGGAACCGTCAGCGCGTCCGCGATCCGGTCCTCCTCGTCCACGCGCCCGGACACGGCCTGGACCTCGACGTCCTCGGGGCTCAACTCACCGAGCCCCACCCGCACCCGTAGCCCGAGCGTGGACCCGAGTTCCGCCGTGGTCGTCGCGACCGACGTCTCGACGTGGTCGACGGTGACCGAGGACCAGGCACCCCGCACCCGCGCCTTCCAGACCGCGAGCTCCCGCGCCAGCTCCGGCGTCATCGCGCGATGCGCGTGTGCGGCCGGGGTGTAGAGCCGCTCCACGTAGTCGCGGACCATGCGACCGGCCAGCACCTTCGGACCGAGCAAGGTCAACGTCTGGCGGACCATCTCGATCCAGCGGTCCGGCAACCCGCCCTGGCCCCGCTCGTAGAAGCGTGGTGTGACCCGCTGCTCCAGCAGGTCGTACAGCGCCGCCGCCTCCACGTCGTCCCGGTGGTCGGGATCCGTCCCCGTGCCGTCGGCCGTCGGGATAGCCCAGCCGAAGTCGGGCTGGAACCATTCGTCCCACCAGCCGTCCAGGACGGACAGGTTGAGGCAGCCGTTGAGCGCCGCCTTCATGCCTGAGGTCCCGCATGCCTCCAGCGGTCGGAGTGGGTTGTTGAGCCAGATGTCGCAGCCCGGGTAGAGCTTCTGCGCCATCGCCATGCCGTAGTCGGGGAGGAACACGATCCGGTGGCGGACACGAGGGTCGTCCGCGAACCTCACCAGCTCCTGCACCAGCCGCTTCCCACCGTCGTCCGCCGGGTGCGCCTTCCCCGCGACCACGATCTGGATCGGGCGCTCGGGATGCAGCAACAGGTCCATCAGACGGTCCCGGTCGCGGAGCATCAGGGTCAGGCGCTTGTACGACGGGACGCGCCGCGCGAATCCGATCGTCAGGACGTCGGGGTCCATCACCCCGTCGATCCACCCCAACTCAGCGGTTCCCGCGCCTCGTTGGCGCCACGAGACCCGCAGCCGCTCCCGTACCTCGGTCACCAGCTGCTCGCGCAGCACCCGGCGCAGCTCCCAGATGTCCTGGTCGGGGATCTCCCCCACCGCGTCCCACCGGTCCGAGCCGCCGACCGTCAGCGCGTCCTCGGTGCGCTGGGCGCCGATCTGGCGGGCGCCGAGGCGGAAGACCTCCGGGGCGACCCAGGTCGGGGCGTGCACCCCGTTCGTCACGGAGGTGATCGGCACCTCGTCGGGGTCGAATCCCGGCCAGAGTCCGGAGAACATCTCGCGGCTGACGTGACCGTGGAGCAGGGAGACGCCGTTCGCGCGCTGCCCGAGGCGCAGGCCCATCACGGCCATGTTGAAGAGGTTGGGCTCGCCTCCCGGATATGTCTCCATGCCCAGCCGCAGGATCCGTTCGACGTCGATGCGGGGCAACTCGGCATCCGCCCCGAAGTGCCGGGCGACCAGCTCGCGGTCGAAGCGGTCGATGCCGGCGGGGACGGGGGTGTGGGTGGTGAAGACCGTCCCGGCCCGGACCGCCTCCAGCGCCGCATCGAAATCAAGCCCTTGATCGCCCAGTTCGGCGATCCGCTCCAGCCCCAGGAACCCCGCGTGGCCCTCGTTGGTGTGGAAGACCTCGGGTGCGGCGTGGCCGGTCAGCCGGCAGTACGTACGTACCGCCCGGACCCCGCCGATTCCCAGCAGCATCTCCTGGAGCAGGCGGTGCTCGCTGCCGCCGCCGTAGAGCCGGTCGGTCACCCCTCGTTCGCCGAGGTCGTTCTCCTCGACGTCGGAGTCGAGCATCAGCAAGGGCACGCGGCCGACCTGGGCCAGCCAGATCCGGGCGTGCAGCTGTTTGCCGCCGGGCAGGGCCAGCGACACCTGTGCGGGCGTGCCGTCGGCCTCCTTCAACAACCCCACGGGCAGCTCGTTGGGGTCGAGGACCGGGTAGTGCTCCTGTTGCCAGCCGTCGCGGGACAGCGACTGGCGGAAGTAGCCGTGGCGGTACAGCAGCCCCACGCCTATCAGGGGGACGCCCAGGTCACTGGCCGCCTTCAGATGGTCGCCCGCCAGGATGCCCAGGCCGCCGGAGTACTGCGGCAGGGCCGCCGTGACGCCGAACTCGGGTGAGAAGTAGGCGACGGCGGCGGGGAGCTCGCCGGACTGGGTCTGGTACCAGCGCTCGCCGGAGACATAGTCGTGCAGATCGTCCGCGGCGGCCGTCAGCCGGCGCAGGAAGCGGCGGTCCTCCGCCAGCTCCGCGAGGCGCCGGGGCGGTACGTCGCCCAGCAGGCGTACGGGGTCGCAGCCCGAAGCGGCCCAGCACTCCGGATCGACCGACTGGAACAGGTCACGGGTCTCCGCATGCCAGGACCAGCGCAGATTGCGCGCGAGGTCACTCAGCGGCCGGAGGGGTTCGGGCAGTACGGGTCGGACGGTGAAGCGACGGATAGCCTTCATTGCCACCTCGTACGACGTGCGGAGGGGGACGCACCGCGCTGTGCGCCCCGTCGTCACCGTCGACGGTATCGGCCGACGGCCGTCGTAACCACGGTGCCGCAGAAGCAGACAGACCGGAAAACGCCGCAACCTTCACGCGCCCCCCATGGACGATATGGCCGATTCCGCCCCCGTAGGCGTCCTTGTGGTGGCTTCGCACCCCACGAGAGGCTGCACGTGGCGTATCGGCCACGCCGGTCGACTCCCGGTGAACCACGGCCGCCGTACGCCGAGTTGAGGAGGGGAACTCACACCATGGCACGGACGCGCACACGGCGTCTGCGCTGGGCGGGGGGCTTGACCGCGGTGACCTGTACCGCCGCGCTTTCGGCCATCACCCTGCCCGCGCACGCCGCACCGGAGGGGAAGATACTCGGCGCCGGGAACCCCGGTTCCGTCGGGGGAAGCTACCTGGTGACTCTCAAGGGGGAAACGAAGGCTCCGTCGTCGGCGGGAAGGAGTCTCGCCGAGAAGTACGGGGCGAAAATAAGCCATACCTACGGCACGGTCCTCAACGGCTATGCGATCAAGGCCAATGAGAGACAGGCCAAGTTGCTCGCGGCCGACCCCCGCGTGGCGTCGGTCGCCCAGGACACCCGTGTGACCCTGGAGCACAGCCAGCGGAACCCGCCCTCCTGGGGGCTGGACCGCGTCGACCAGAAGAACCTGCCGCTGGACAAGAGCTACACCTGGCCCGAGTCCGCGGGCGCCGGAGCGACGGTGTACGTGATCGACACCGGCATCCGCATCTCGCACAAGGACTTCGGCAAACGCGCCAGTCACGGCTGGGACTTCGTCGGCAACGACAGGACCGCGAGCGACGGGAACGGCCACGGCACCCATGTCGCCGCCACCGTCGCGGGCACCAAGTACGGCGTAGCCAAGCAGGCCGAGGTCGTCGCCGTCCGTGTCCTCGACAACGCCGGATCGGGCACGACCGCCCAGGTCATCGCGGGTATCGACTGGGTGACCAAGCACGCGAGGAAGCCCGCGGTCGCCAACGTCAGCCTCGGCGGCTACCGCAACGCCCAACTCGACGCCGCCGTACGCAACTCGATCAGGTCGGGCGTCACGTACACGGTCGCGGCCGGCAACGACGCGCTGCCGGCGAGCCTCTACTCGCCCGCGAACGTCACGCAGGCGATCACGGTCGGCGCGAGCGACAAGAAGGACGCACGGGCGGACTTCTCCAACTTCGGAGCGGCCCTCGACCTGTTCGCCCCGGGCGTCGCGATCACCTCGGCCTCCAACAAGAGCGACACCGCCAAGGCCACCTACTCGGGTACGTCGATGGCGTCGCCGCACGCGGCGGGCACGGCCGCGCTCTATCTGGCCGACCACCCCAAGGCCACACCCGCACAGGTGTCCAAGGCACTGGTCGCACAGGCTGTTTTCGGCAAAATCTCCGGCCGAGGGCTTGCCTCGCCGAACAAACTGCTGCAGGTTCCGGCCTCGTAGCGACAGCGTGCGGAGACCGGCCCCGTTCGTCTCGAACGGGGCCGGTCTTGTGTGTAGACATACGCGTGAGTAGTTAACAAAGTGCCGGATTGCCCACCCGAATAGGGTGGGAAGGCTCCTCCGGTACAACTCTCAGGAACACCACGCAGGACCCACCTCCCCACAGCCATCCGCCCACCCACGTTGACGCGGACAGGAGCGGTCATGCCCGCCACGCACCACTCGTCAGCACCCCCGACGACCGGCACCGAGACACCCCCCGAGCAGCACTCGGCAGACATCCAGCCACCGCCTCCGGAGCCACCCTCCACCGGCGACGGCATCGGGCGCATACCCGTCCTCGACGTCCGTCCGATCGTCCAGCGCGGACGCCGGCCCGCGAAGGCGGTCACCGGCGAGACCTTCGAGATCTCGGCCACCGTGTTCCGCGAAGGCCATGACGCGGTCGCCGCCAACGTCGTACTGAAAGACCCCGAAGGCCGCCCGGGCCCCTGGACGCCGATGCGCGAACTGGCCCCCGGCACCGACCGCTGGGGCGCCGACGTCAGCGCCGGCGAACCCGGGCACTGGACCTTCCAGGTCGAGGCCTGGGACGATCCGATCAGCACCTGGCGCCACCACGCCCAGATCAAGATCCCGGCGGGCATGGACACCGACCTCGTCCTGGAGGACGGCGCGCGCCTGCACGAGCGGGCCGCCGACGGCGTCCCCAAGGGCGAGGGCCTGCGCAAGGTGATCCGCGCCGCCGTGGCCGCCCTCCGCGACGAGACCCGCCCGGCCGCGGCGCGGCTTGCGGGGGCGTTGACGCCGGAGGTGGACGCGGTGCTGGCGCGGTATCCGCTACGGGATCTGGTGACCGTCTCGGAGGTGCTGCCG